>NZ_BMCS01000002.1:327887-655775 GCF_014635305.1 Williamsia phyllosphaerae
TGGCGTTGGAGATGTCCAGACCGGTCTCGATGATGGTGGTGCAGACCAGCACGTCGAACTCCCGGTTCCAGAAACCGGCGACGGTCCGCTCGAGCTGGTCCTCGCCCATCTGCCCGTGTGCCACGACCACCCGCGCCTCGGGCACCATGTCCTGGATCTGCTTGGCGGCCTTGTCGATCGAGCTGACCCGGTTGTGCACGAAGAAGACCTGGCCGTCACGCAGGATCTCGCGGCGGATCGCCGCGGCGACCTGTTTCGACTGGTAGGCACCGACGTAGGTGAGGACCGGGTGACGCTCCTCGGGCGGGGTCAGGATGGTCGACATCTCCCGGATGCCCGCCATCGACATCTCCAGGGTGCGGGGGATCGGCGTCGCCGACATGGTCAGCACGTCGACGTGTGTGCGGAGCGACTTGATGTGTTCCTTGTGCTCCACACCGAAGCGCTGTTCCTCGTCGACCACGACGAGACCCAGGTCCTTCCAGCGCACCGCGGTCTGCAGCAGCCGGTGTGTGCCCACCACGATGTCGACCTCACCCTGCGCCATCTTGTCGATGATCTCGCGGGAGTCCTTGGCGTCGGTGAACCGCGACAGCCCGGCGATGGTCACCGGGAAACCGGACATCCGCTCGGTGAAGGTCTGCAGATGTTGTTGCGCGAGAATCGTCGTCGGTACCAGGACCGCGACCTGCTTGCCGTCCTGGACGGCCTTGAAGGCGGCGCGGACCGCGATCTCGGTCTTGCCGTATCCCACGTCGCCGACGATGACGCGGTCCATCGGCACCGCCTTCTCCATGTCTTCTTTCACCTCGGCGATGACCGTCATCTGGTCGACGGTCTCGGTGAATCCGAACGCGTCCTCCATCTCGGTCTGCCACGGGGTGTCGGGGGCGAAGGCGTGACCGGGCGCGGCGTGGCGGGCCGCGTACAGGGCCACCAGCTCACCGGCGATCTCGCGAACCGCCTTGCGCGCCTTGCGTTTGGTGTTCTGCCAGTCCGACCCGCCCAGCTTCGACAGCGACGGCGCCTCGCCACCGACGTAGCGCGACAGCTGATCCAACGAGTCCATCGGCACGAACAGGCGGTCACCGGGCTGTCCACGCTTGCCGGGGGCGTACTCGATCACCAGGTATTCGCGACGCGCACCGCCGATCGTGCGCTCGATCATCTCGACGAACTTGCCGATGCCGTGCTGGTCGTGGACCACGAGGTCACCGGCGGTCAGGGCCAGCGGATCCACCTGGTTGCGACGCTTGGCCGGCATCCGCTTGCCGTCACGGACGTTCGCCACCCGCGTACCGGTCAGGTCGGCCTCGGAGACGACGACCAGCCGCGCGTCGGGACACACCAGACCACGTCGCAGCGACCCGCAGATCACCGACACGATCCCCGCGGCCGGCGTCGAACCCGGCTCCACCATCTCCGCGGGCACCTCGGCCTCACCGAGACGCTCGAGGTACCGCTGCGCGGTTCCCTTGCCCTGCACCACGATGGCGGCACGTCCACCGGTCGTGACGTGGGCGCGCAGTGAGGCGAAGGTGGTCGCGACCTCGTCCTCGGAACCACGCGGCGCGGGCCCGGCGGTGAGGTCGAGCCGCACCGCGGTGTCATTGTCGAGGTCGGGCGCGGACTCCAACGGTGACATGGTCCACCAGGGGCGTCCCGCGGCCGTCGTCGTCTCCTGCACCTCGACGAGGGGTCGGTAGCTGCTGGCCTGCAGGTCCACCCCGCCCAGGGGCGCACCCGGCGCGGTGCCGTCGAGGGGCGCGTCCCCACCGACCGAGGCCGCCGTCCACGACGCCTCGAGGAACTCCGCACCGGTCTTCGCGAGATCGGCCGCGCGCGTGCGAACCTTCTCCGGGTCCAGGACCAGGACGTGCGTGCCCGCGGGCATGACCTCGGTCAGCAGTTGCATCTGCCCGGGCACCAGCACCGGGATGAGGGCCTCCATGCCCTCCACCGGGATGCCCTCGGAGAGCTTGGTCAGCATCTCGGTGAGCGACCGGTCGGACTCCGGTCCACTCGTGTCGATCAGGTCGTTCGCGCGAGCGCGCACCTCGTCGGTGAGGATCAGTTCGCGGCAGGGATGGATGTGGACCACGGACGCGTCGACCTCGGGCTGACTGCGTTGGTCGGCCACCGAGAACGCCCGCTGCTCGGTGATCTCGTCGCCCCAGAACTCCACGCGGACCGGATGATCCGCGGTGGTCGGGAACACGTCGAGGATGCCGCCACGGACCGCGAACTCGCCGCGCTTGCCCACCATGTCGACGCGGACGTAGGCGAGCTCGACCAATCGGGCCAGCAGGTGGTCGAAGTCGAACTCCGCGCCCTCGCGCAGGGAGATCGGTTCGGTGGACCCCAGCCCCGGAGCCATCGGCTGCACGAGTGAGCGGACCGTGGTGACCACGACCCGCAGCGGCGGGCCGTAGTCGGAGTCGGTGGGGTGTCCGAGGCGGTAGAGGACCTGGAGTCGGGAGCCGACCGTGTCGGCACTGGGCGAGAGTCGCTCGTGCGGCAGCGTCTCCCACGACGGGAACTGGGCGACGGCGTCGCCGATCATCTCGCGGAGTTCGGCGGTCAGGTCGTCGGCCTCGCGTCCGTTGGCCGACACCACGAGCAGCGGCGCATCGGTGGCCTGATCATCGGCCGATCCCGTGGCGGCGACGATGACGAACGGGCGCGCCGCGTCCGGGGCGGTGATGTCCAGCAGGTCCCGGCCGTGCAGTCGGCGGATCTGTTCGATCGCCGAGTCCGAAAAGGCGACCTCGGCGAGGCCGGCCAATCCGGGCACGGTTGTACCGGGACTCGTTACCGGGGGTGATGCCACACCTGTGACTCTATTCGGCGGGTCTTTCCCCGGACACCGTGCAGGGGTCATCATCGAGGCATGGATCACGCCGCCGAGACCGTCGCCGATGCCGGGACGCACACCGTCGATTCGCTCGCCGAGTTGCGAGCGATCGTCGGCCACCCGAACCAGCGGGTTGCCGACAAGGTCGCCGAGCGTCTGTCGGAGATGCACCGTGAGTGGATCGCGCACTGCCCGTTCGTCGTTCTGGCCACCACCGACGCGGTGGGCAACGTCGACGTCTCCCCCAAGGGTGACCCGCCCGGATTCGTCCACGTCCTCGACGACACCACCATCGCCATCCCCGAACGCCCGGGTAACAAACGCGTAGACGGGTACTCCAACATTCTGGACAACCCCCACGTCGGCGCCCTGTTCGTGGTGCCGGGCCGCGGCGACACCCTGCGGGTCAACGGGGTCGCGCGCATCGTGTCCGATGCGCCGTACTTCGACGACATGATCGTCGCCGGCAACCGACCGATCCTCGCGCTCGAGGTCAGCGTCCGCGAGACGTTCTTCCACTGCGCGAAGGCGTTCATGCGCTCGGCGCTGTGGAAGCCCGAGACGTGGGAGCCCGGCGCGCTGCCGTCGACGGCCCAGATCGCCCACGCGGTGATGCCCGGCCCCTCGCTCGAGGAGTACCAGGAGCATTACCGGGACGAGAACTACCGGGCCAAGCTGTACTGAGCGCAGGTCACCACCGGATGGTCTCGTATCGTGTGCGCCATGAGTTCGGACTGGACCGCGGCGCAGATGCCCCGCCTGGACGGCGTGCGGATCGTCGTCACCGGGGCCACGCGCGGACTCGGTGAGGCGACCGCCCGCGGCGCCGCCGACGCCGGCGCGACGGTGGTCGTCGCCGGCCGGGGTGCCGATGCGGCGGCGCGGGTCGCACGGTCCATCGGCCACGGCGCCACACCCGCCGTCCTCGACCTCACCGACCGCGACTCGATCCACGCGTTCGCCGAGTCGGTCGGCGACATCGACGTGCTCGTCCACAACGCCGGCGTGCTCCCGACGCGGCGGACCGTCACCGCCGACGGGCACGAGACCACGCTGGCGACCAACGTGCTGGGACCGTTCCTGCTCACCAACCTCCTCGCGCCGCGAATCCGGGATCGGATCGTCGCGGTCAACTCGACGGTCCATCACGCCGGTCGGATCGACCTCGACGATCTCGACTTCACCCGCCGTCGTTTCACCGGTGCCGCCGCCTACAGCGCGTCCAAACTCGCGCAGGCCCTGTGGATGTTGGCCCTGGACCGCCGACTGCGCGCGGCCCGATCCGATGTCTCCACCGCGCTGACCCATCCGGGGTGGGCAGCGACCGAGATCACCGCGCTGCCAGGGGTGCCCGCCCTCACACCGTTCATCAGGTGGCTGGGCAACACCGTCGCCAACTCGGTGACCGAAGGCGCGGCCTGCACCCTCTACGCCGCGACCATGCCCTTCCCGTCCGGGAGTTTCGTGGGCCCCGCCGGATTCGGCGGCCTGCGGGGCTCACCCACGCTCGTCGGGCGGTCGGCGACCGCATCGGACACCGCTCTCGCTCAACGCTTCTGGGACACCGCAGCCGAACTGACCGGATCGGAGCTGAACCTGTGACCGTGACCCTGCGGACCGCGACCACCGACGACTGCGCACAGATCGCCGAGATCTATGCGCATTACGTCGAGCACACGGTCATCACCTTCGATTACGAGGCCCCCTCCGCACAGGAGTGGGATTGCAAGCGCAGCAACATCATCGATCGCAGGCGCCCGTTCGTCGTCGCGGTCGAGGGCACTGTCGTCCTCGGCTTCGCCTACCTCGCGGAGTTCCGCACGAAACGGGCCTTCGACTGGACCACCGAGGACACCATCTACCTGCGGCCCGACGCCACCGGTCGCGGGCTGGGGTCGACACTGTTGCGCGCGCTGTTGACCGACCTCGATCCGACGTCGGTGCGACGTGTCGTCGCGGTGATCGCCGTCATCGAGTCAGACGCCTCGATCAAGCTGCACGAACGGGCCGGCTTCGTCGACGCGGGCACACTGCGTCGGGTCGGGTTCAAACACGACCGCTGGGTCGACTGCCTGTTCATGCAGTACGACGTGCCGCAGGCCTGAGCGCGCCGCAGTCACTCCCGGCCGCCGAGTTGCGGGTCGATCTCCAGGTTCGTCAGGCCGTTCCAGCACAGGTTCACCAGGTGCGCGGCCACGACCTCCTTCGACGGCTCGCGGACGTCGAGCCACCACTGCGCCGTCACCGACACCATCCCGACGAGGGCCTGGGCGTAGAGCGGGGCCAACGTCGGATCGAACCCCCGGCGGTCGAAGTCGCCGGCGAGGATGTGCTCGACCTGGCTGATCGCGTCGTTGAGCAGGCTGGAGTACTTCGCGTCGCCGGCCGGGCTGGTCGACCCGTGCACCAGGATCCGGAACCCGTCGGTGCGTTCCTCCATGTAGGTCAGCAGCGCGAGCGCCACCTGTTCGAGTCGGGACCGCGACCGGTTCTTCGTCAGCGATGACGTGATCATCTCCAGCAGCGTCTCCATCTCCCGATCGACGACCACCGCGAACAGGCCCTCTTTGCCCCCGAAGTGCTCGTAGACCACCGGTTTCGACACCGACGCACGCTGGGCGATCTCCTCGATCGACGTGCCCTCGAAACCACGTTCGGCGAACAGGCCGCGCGCCACCTCGATGAGCTGGAGCCGGCGCTGCGGACCGGTCATCCGGGTTCGTGGCGCGGCGCGGACCTCACGTTCGCCGTCGATCGGCCGTTCGACTGCCATCAGCTCACTCCGTCGTGTTGTCGCATCGATGTCGGGTCCGCAAATCCCCGTCTGATTCATCCCCGCCTGGAATATTTTCGCATCCACTGTGGTGGCGGGGGTGTGCGCACTAGGTTGTTCGACATGCTCGGTCTGCAGGAGATCTCCGACCGCATGGAGATACAACAGCTCATCACGGATTACTCGACCGCGGTGGACACACGGGACTTCGAGCGGCTGCTCGACATCTTCACCCCCGACGCGGTGATCGACTACTCGGCCGTCGGGGGCACCGTCGGGACGCCGTCGGAGGTCGTTCCGTGGCTGCGGGAGAACCTGGCGATCTTCTCGGACTACCTCCACCTCGTGGGCAACCACTCGATCGTCGTCGACGGGGACACCGCGGCCGCCACCAGCACCTGTGTCAACCCGATGGTGTTCGCCGACACCGCGCCACAGGCGATGATGATCGTCGGAGTCTGGTACCACGACACGTTCGTGCGGACCCACGACGTCTGGCGGATGAGCGGCCGGGTCGAGCAGAAATCGTTCATGCACTCGATGTGACGGGCCGCGCCGCGATCAGGCCCTGGGGAACGCCGACCGCAGCGAGTCGATGTGCGCGCGTGCCTCGTACAGCTCCAGACGCCGCGCCCGGGCCAGGACCATCAGACGTGCACCGTTCTTCGCACCGCGCATGCTCGCGGACTTCTCGAGTGCGGTGACCTGGAGTTCGAGTTGCGTCGCGACGAGCTCGAGCTGCTCGGTGAACATGCGCGCCTGCATGAGGTTCGGGTCGGAGACCGGATCTGTGACCACGTGAACAGGATACCGTTGCTCCGCCACCAGGACTCGAACCTGGAATACCTGAACCAAAATCAGGAGTGTTGCCGATTACACCATGGCGGAAAGTCGTCGCATCGACGTAGGCGATTGTGCCATGTGACTAGGGACGCTGGGCAATCCAGTCGATGATTTCGGCCAGCGGCATGGGTCGTGCGATGTGATAGCCCTGGGCCAGGTCGGCGTGCTTCTCGCCGGCGATCGCGAGCATCTCCTCGTCCTCGACCCCCTCGAGCACGACCTTGGCGTCGAGGGCATGCGCGAGCTGGACCGCGGCGTCGAGGATGTTGACCCCGCGCTGGTCCTCCTGCGCGCGCCGTAACAGCGATCGGTCGACCTTGATGATCCCGGGTTCGAGCCGGTCGAGGAGTTCGAGGTTGGAGTACCCGGTGCCGAAGTCGTCGATGCTGATGGTGGCGCCGAGTCGGCGGAGCAGTCCGAGGGTGTCCAGGGCACGGCTGTCCGGCCCCAGCAGCACCGACTCGGTGACCTCGGCAACGATCTTGCCGAGTCCGCCCGCGGGTTCCCACGCCAGCAACCAGTCGGTGATGTCGCGCTCGTCGAGCTCGGTGACCGAGAGGTTGACCGCCACCGACGGTTGGCGATCACCCAGCGCCGCGTGCATCGCGGTGATGTCGGCGTCGACCAACTGCAGGACGATGCGTCCCAGAGCGCGCATCTGGCCCGTCTCGGCCGCGTACTCGATGAAGTCCGCCGCGGACACGACCTCCCCGTCGCGACGCCATCGCACCAACGCCTCGACCATCACCGTCCGCCCGTCGACCAGGTCGACCACCGGTTGATAATGCATCTCGAAGTCGTTGCGGCTCAACGCTGCTCCAAGTCGTTGCCGCATGGCGGCCCGTTCGTCGGCGGCCGCGTTCATCTCCTGCGCGAAGTACGCGTGCCGGTCACGTCCACGGTCCTTGGCGACGTACATCGCGGTGTCGGCGTTGTGCAGCAACCCGTCGGCGGTCGCCGCGTCCTGGGGATGCACCGCGATGCCGACCGACGCCGAGACGTAGGCCAGGGAGTCCTGCAGCGGGATCGGCTCCCGGATGGCCGCGAGCACCCGCAACGCCAGCGAGTCCAGACCGTGCAGATCCTGGCTGCGGGTCACCAGCACCGCGAACTCATCGCCTCCCAGCCGCCCGACGATGTCGTGGCGCCGGGCCGCCTGATGCAACCGGGTGGCGATGGTGGCCAGCACGAGATCGCCTGCACGATGCCCGAATCGGTCGTTGACCTCCTTGAAGCCGTCCAGATCGATCCACAGCAGAGCGACGGAGGTGACCCCCGACGCCATCAGCTCCTCGGTCTTGGACCGCAGGTAGGCCCGCGTCAACAAACCGGTCTGCAGGTCGTACTGCTGCCGATTGGCCAGCTCGGTGGTGATCTCCCGCATCCGCGAGATGTCGCGGACCAGGGCGATCCTGCGGGGGGCGTCGGCGGAATCGTCGCCGGTGACGCTGACCGTCTGCACCTCGACGGTGACCGGTCGCGACACACCGTCGGCGGTGACGATGCGGCGCGGTACGTTCGTGTCCCGGTCATCGTGTTCCGCGTGACCGGCCGGATCGGGTTCGACGAGCACGGTCATCGGCGTGCCGATCAAAAACGACGACGTGTACCCGGTCAACGCGGAGATGCCCGCGTTGGCGGAGAGCACCCGATCGTCGGCGTCGAGAACCAGCACCCCGGTGTCCTCGGTGCGCAACACCGCGTCGAGAACCGCGGAGCGCCGATCGGCGAGCTCACGCAGGTCGCGCCGATCGGTGATGTCGAGCGAACTCCCGACCACGTGACCGGGTTCGGCTCCGTTGCCGGGCACGAACTGGGCCGACTCGGCGATCCACCGCACCGACCCGTCGGGACGGACGATCCGGTACTCGATCTGCCACCGTCGGTCGGCCGAGGCCATCGCGGTCTGCACCCGGTAACGGTCGTCGGGGTGGACGGCGGCCAACAGCAGATCCGGGTCCTCGAGCACCGCGGCGTGATCGAGCCCGTAGAGCTCCTCGACCCGCGACGTCGCCATCGTCAGCTCGCCCGTGAGCGTTCTCTGCCAGACGAACTCGCGGACCGACTCGGCGACCTGGTTGAGGTTCGCCAGTGCGGCCTCCCTCCCCCGGCGCTCGGCGGCGACGTCGCCCACGTCGGTGACCACGACGATCGCCCCGCGGACCTCGTCCTCGGCGTCCACGTAGGGCTGGGTCTGCACGAGCAGATCGCGATCGTCGCTGGTGAGCTCGCGCATGTTCACCGCGCGCGATCGGATGGTCGCCTCGAGATCGGCACGCAGGTCCGGTACGGGAATGGTGGTGGGGACGGCGGGCAGCGGGCGCCCGAGGTCCTCGTTGATCAACGAGAACAGCCGTACCGACAGCGGCGTGAAACGGGTGACGCGCATCTCCCGGTCCACGATCACCAGCCCGCTGGTGATCGACGACTGGATGTTCTGCAGATCGACGTTGACGCGGATCAGTTCGTTGCCACGCAATTGGAGTTCGGTGTTGAGAGTGGTGAGTTCCTCGTTGGTGGCCTCCAACTCCTCGTTCGACGCCTGGGCCTCCTCCGACGTCGCCTGCAACTCCTCCGACGACGCCTGGAGCTCCTCGTTGAGCGCTTGGAGCTCCTCGTTGGACGAACTGAGATCCTCGATCGTGGACTGGAGCGCGTCCTGGGTGGCGTGGAGTTCCTGACTCAGAACCGTGTCGTCGTCCACGGGCGGGTGGCGCGTCACCACCTCCACGTCGATGTCCGCCGACGACGCCTCGGGCAGCGGTCGGAAGGACAGGACCGAGCCACTTCCCTTGCCCCGCAACCGGGCGGCGGTGATCTCGACCCTCCCGGCCCCGGCCTCGGCTATCACCCGGGTCACCGATTCCGGTGTGCTGTGGCGCAACTGGCTGAGCATGGTTCGAACGGTGACCTGGTAACGGTCCCGGATCAGGTCGGCGACATGCCCGGTGTGCTGACCGATCGAGACCGCACACCACGGTGAGACGTCGCCGACCACCTCGATCACCGTGTCGCTGTCGTCGAGCACGAGAGACGGGGGCGCGACCGTGGCGAGCAGTCGTCGGAACAGGACGCTCGTCGGCTCCCGTCCGGGGGTCAGGGTCGGTGGCGGGTGCACGAACACCGGCGGGACGTAGCGCCCGCTGGGCAGGTGCTGGATCCGCGCGCTGTGTCCGCGCCGGTAGAGACGATGGGCGGGGTCGACCACGCTGAAAAGGTTGTCCACCCTGGGGATTCGCTCGGACAGGCCCAACACCAGCAGCCCGCCGGGTGCCAGGGCGAATTGACAAAGGTCGAGCACCCGCTCCTGCAGGTGGTTCTGGAAGTAGATCATCGTGTTGCGCAACGAGATCACCGAGATACGCGGGAACGGCGGGTCGTAGGCGACGTTGTGACGGGCGATCACCAGCGCCTCGCGCAGAGCGGGCGTGACCTCCCACTCGCCGTCGACTCGCTGCATCCATCGGGTACGGAGATGCTCGGGCACGGTGGACACCGCGGCGTCGGAGTAGCGTCCGCGACGCGCGATCGCCAGGGCCCGTTCATCGAGGTCGGTGGCGAACACCTTGATCCGCAGCGGGTGGTCGGTCGAGCGCGGGTGCACGGCCTCGGCGGCGAGCATCGCGATGGTGAAGGCCTCCTCACCGCTCGCGCAGCCCGGCACCCAGATGCGCAGGTCATCGCTGACGGCGAGATCGGCTGCCATCGCGCGCATCTGTTCGCCCACCGCCACCCACACGTCGGCGTCGCGGAAGAACGCGGTCACGCTGACGAGGACGTTGCGGCCCAGTGCGTTCGCCTCGATGGCGTCGACGGCGACGCGCTCGAGATACTCGTCCGTGGACAGGTTGATCAGGCGCTGGCGCCGCTCGATCTGTCGCAGCAGGGTGGATCGCTTGTACCCGGAGAAGTCGACCCCGGTGACATCGCGGAGGACGGCAATGACCTGCTCGAGCGTCGAATCATCAAGGGCCAGGGCGGACTTCGACGTGTCCGACGGCCGCGTCGAGGCCGAGTCCACGATCCGCGCCAGCGCGGCCAGGATCTCTCCGGGCGGCAGCACGAGGTCGGGTGTGCCCGTCGCGACCGCCGCGCCGGGCATCCCGGCGAACGTCGCAGTCGCCGGGTCCTGTGCCGCCACCACCCCGCCCGCACTGTGCACCGACTCGACCCCCGCCGCCCCGTCGTCACCCGTGCCGGAGAGAAGGATGGCGACCGAATCGACCCCGCAGCTCACCCCCACCGAGGTGAAGAGCCGGTCGATGCTCGGTTGCGGTCGGCCCAGGTCATCGGCTTCGGCGACGCGTAGGACGCCGGCGTCGACGAGAACGTCCACTCCCGGCGGGGTGACGTAGACGACGCCCGACGCCAGGGGCATTCCGTCCACAGCGGCGCTCACCTGCAGGGATGTGACGCGGGCGAGTAGTTCGGGAAGGACACTCGTGTCGGTGGGCGACAGGTGTTGGGCCACCACGAAGCACTCGTCGCGCCCGACGGATGCGGTGGCCAACAGCTGGGACAGTGCCTCGATACCGCCGGCCGAACTGCCGACCGCGATGACACGGAGACGCGCCGACCCCGAGTCGCGCGCAGACGTCATGGGCCACCTCTCCCCCGCAAACCCATGGCCTGGGTCGGAAGGAAGCCTAACTCCATCGGAGGAGATGCACGCGGCAATCGGGGCCGGTCGCGCCGGAGGAGGACTCAGTCCCGAGGGCCGCCCGCGACGTAGAGCACCTGACCGGAGACGAACCCGGCGCCTTCGCTGGCGAAGAACGACGCAGCGTGGGCGATGTCCTCCGGGACACCGCCGCGCTTGACGGGGATCGCCTCGGCGTTGGCCTTGACGAACTCCTCCCAGTCCATACCGACGCGCTCGGCGGTCGCCTTGGTCATGTCGGTCTGGATGAATCCCGGGGCGATCGCGTTGGCGGTGACGCCGAACTTGCCGAGTTCGATGGCGAGGGTCTTGGTGAAGCCCTGCATGCCCGCCTTGGCGGCGGAGTAGTTCGACTGTCCCCGGTTGCCCAGGGCCGAGGTGCTCGACAGGTTCACGATGCGTCCCCACTTGGCCGCGACCATGTGCTCCTGGACGCCGCGTGCCATCAGGAACGCGCCGCGCAGGTGGACACCCATGACCGCGTCCCAGTCTCCGACCGACATCTTGAACAACAGGTTGTCGCGCAGGATCCCGGCGTTGTTGACCAGAACCGTGGGAGCACCGAGTTCGGAGGTGACCTTGGCGATGGCCGCGGTCACCGACTCCTCGTCGGCGACGTCGGCGCCGACCGCGAGGGCGGTTCCGCCCGCATCGGTGATCGCGGCGACCGTGTCCGCACTGGACTCCTCGGTCAGGTCGAGCACGGCGACGGCGAGGCCGTCGGAGGCCAGACGCGCCGCCACGGCTGCACCGATCCCTCGTCCTGCACCGGTAACAATTGCGGTTTTACGCTCGCTCACTGATCCACCTTTCGTCGACTGCCGGGCCTCTCAAGTTCTACCAGTGCGTAGGATCGGGCCCGATCCACATCCCTACCAGTGGAAACAGGAGTTGTATGTCTGCGCTGACAACCGATCTGGGGTCGCCCGGTCAGGCGGTTCCCACGGCTGTCCTCGTGCTCGCCGCAGGTGCGGGTACGCGAATGAAATCCACCGTCCCGAAGGTTCTGCACTCGATCGGCGGACGCACCCTGCTCGCGCACTCCCTGCACGCCGCCGCCGGACTCGACCCCGACCATCTCGTCGCGGTCGTCGGCCACGCACGCGAACGCGTCACCGCCGCCTGCGAGGAGGTGGCGACCGTGCTCGGCCGACCTGTCCCGACCGCGGTCCAGGAGACGCAGAACGGCACCGGGGGCGCGGTGCGCGCCGGACTCTCGGCTCTGCCCGCCGACTTCACGGGGGTGGTCGTCGTGACCGCCGCCGACGTCCCGTTGCTCTCCGGTGAGGCGCTGCGGACCCTGCGCGAACACCATGTCTCGACCGGGTCGCAGGTCACGCTGATGACCTCGACCGCACAGGACCCGACCGGTTACGGACGTGTGCTGCGCACCCAGGACGGCGAGGTCACCGAGATCGTCGAGGAACGCGACGCGACACCGCAGCAGCGACTGATCACCGAGGTGAACTCCGGCGTCTACGCATTCGACTCGTCCACACTTGCGGCCGCGCTGGCCGACCTCGACGACGACAACGCTCAGGGTGAGATCTACCTGACCGACGTCGTCGCGATCGCCCGCGGCATGGACAAGACGGTGCACGCCAACCGAATCGACGACGCCCTGCTGGTCGCCGGCTGCAACGACCGGTTGCAACTGAGCACCCTGGGAGCCGAGCTGAACCGGCGCGTGGTCGCCCGCCTCATGCTCGACGGCGTGACGGTGGTCGATCCGGCGACCACCTGGGTCGACGTCGAGGTCCGCGTCGCCGCGGACGTCACGCTGCTGCCGGGCACCCAACTGCACGGGACGACCGCGATCGCCGCACACGCCGTCGTCGGCCCCGACACCACGCTCACCGACGTCGAGGTCGGCGAGGGAGCAACCGTCGTCCGTACGCACGGCAGCGAGTCACGCATCGGTCCGGGCGCGCAGGTCGGCCCGTTCGCCTATCTGCGCCCGGGCACCGATCTGGGCGAGGGATCGAAGATCGGCACCTTCGTCGAGACGAAGAACGCCACCGTGGGCGCGGGGTCGAAGGTGCCGCACCTGACCTACGTCGGCGACGCGACCATCGGCGAGCAGTCGAACATCGGCGCCTCGAGCGTGTTCGTCAACTACGACGGGGTGTCGAAGAACCGCACCACCGTCGGCTCCTACTGCCGCACCGGCTCGGACAACATGTTCGTCGCTCCGGTGACCGTGGGTGACGGCGCGTACACCGGGGCCGGTACGGTGCTCAGGCAGGATGTTCCCCCGGGTGCCCTCGCGGTGTCGGGTGGGGCCCAGCGCAACATCGAGGGGTGGGTCGCCGAGAAGCGCCCCGACACCCCATCGGCACACGCGGCAGCGCGTGCTCAGGCAGCAGGCACCAACGGCGCGGGCGACGACGTGGCGCCCGGCACACCGACAGAGACGGACGAGCAGTGAACTGGACCACGGACAACCAGAAGAACCTGATGCTGCTCTCCGGTCGGGCACATCCCGAACTGGCCGAGGCGGTCTCCAAGGAACTCGGGGTCCCGGTCACCCCACAGACCGCCCGCGACTTCGCCAACGGGGAGATCTTCGTCCGGTTCGAGGACTCGGTCCGTGGATCGGATGCCTTTGTGCTGCAGAGCCATCCGGCTCCCCTGAACACCTGGCTGATGGAACAGCTCATCATGATCGACGCGCTCAAGCGCGGATCGGCCAAGCGCATCACCGCGATCCTGCCGTTCTACCCCTACGCACGCCAGGACAAGAAGCACCGCGGCCGTGAGCCGATCTCGGCCCGTCTCGTGGCCGACCTCCTCAAGACCGCGGGCGCCGACCGCATCATCACCGTCGACCTGCACACCGATCAGATCCAGGGCTTCTTCGACGGTCCGGTCGATCACATGCACGCCCAGGGGCAGCTCGCCGAGTACGTCAAGGACAAGTACGGCACCGAGAACGTGACCGTCGTGTCACCGGACTCCGGCCGTGTGCGGGTGGCCGAGAAGTGGGCCGACTCGTTCAACGGCGCGCCGCTGGCGTTCATCCACAAGACGCGAGATCCGTTGGTGCCCAACCAGGTCAAGTCCAACCGCGTGGTCGGTGACGTCGAGGGTCAGATCTGTGTCCTGATCGACGACATGATCGACACCGGTGGCACGATCGCGGGTGCCGTGCGCGTGCTCAAGGACGCAGGCGCCGGTGACGTCATCATCGCCACCACCCACGGGGTGTTCTCCGATCCGGCCGCCGAGCGTCTGGCGACCTGTGGCGCACGCGAGGTCATCGCCACCGACACCCTGCCGATCGCGCCGGAGAAGCGGTTCGAGAACCTCACGGTCCTCTCGATCGCCCCGCTCCTGGCCCAGACGATCCAGCAGGTCTTCGAGAACGGCTCGGTCACAAGCCTGTTCGACGGCAACGCCTGAGTCCCATCGTGTCCGCGACCATCTTCCACAACCCGAAGTGCTCGACGTCGCGGAAGGCACTCGCCCGGCTGCAGGAGGCGGGTGTCGAACCGGACATCGTCCGGTACCTCGACACCCCGCCGACCCGAGCCGAACTGGTTCGCCTCATCGCCGACGCCGGCATCGAGGTCCGCACCGCGGTGCGCAGGCGCGAGCCGTTGTTCGCCGAACTCGGTCTCGCCGACGCCTCGGATGACGCTCTGCTCGACGCGATGGCCGAACACCCGCGGCTCATCGAACGACCGTTCGTGGTCACCGACAAGGGGACGCGCCTGGCGCGGCCGGTCGAGTCGATCGACGAGATCCTCTAGCTCCTACCCGATCGGGCGCGGGGCGGGCAGCGGACGCTGGCTCGACGGCACCACGACAGCGATCAGCGCGCGCACGAACTTCCTCGCCATGTGGAGGTTGTCGAAGTAGTCGCGCCATCCGACGACCAGGCCGTCGCGGATCTCGAATCGACCGCACACCCAGAACTGCCAGTGGAACCGACCGAGGCTGATCTCGTCGATGCGTTCGGTCAGGACGGTGTTGCCGTCGGCGGAGACGTTGAGGAACCGCACGCCGAACCCGACCGGTCCGTCGAGACCGCGCAGCACCTTCACGGTGCCGGTGTGCCGGAGCGTCGGCAACCCGACGTTGGTGTAGACGATGTCGGGGTGCACGAGCGCGATCGCCGCGTCCGCGTCACCACGGGCCATGGCGGTGAGGAAGTCGACGGCCACGTCGGCCGCGGTCGGGATCGCTGTGGGGGTGCTCATCGTCTGATCGTCGCATGAACGCAGGTTCACGGCGGGGGCATGTGCGCCCGCATCGACGGGACCACCGCACCGAGGAGTCCACGGGAGATGGCCCGCATCAGCGCGATCCTCCCCATCTCGTCCTGCCAGCGGACGATCTTGCCGTCGTGGACCTCCGCGGTCCCCCGCACTGCGACCTGGATCCGCAGTCGACCCCGGATGAAGGCGTCGGTGCGTTCGGTGCGGACCGTGCTCCCGTCGCGGGTGACCCGATGGATGACGACGTCGAAACCCCACGACGAGCCGGCGATGCGGTGCAGATGGCGCATCACGGCCGCACGGCCGCGACGGGTGCCGGAATGGCCGACGCGGTACTCGACCTGCGGCGCGAGCATCTGCTCGGCGACGTCGGGATCGGCGAGCGCGAGGGATTCGAGGAACCGGATGGTCACGTCCTCGGGCGACCACAGCAGACAGTCGACGCCCGAGCCGCCACGCCGGGTGCGGTCGGGGTCGCTGCGCAGGGGATACACGCCTGCCATGCTCCGCCCGGTCCGCGACACGACCACCAACTCGACGTGACGCCTGGGCGAACAGTCGATGTGACAGGCCTGAGAATCGTCGGCTACGCTGTGCGACGTTGTCCCGGCGAGGGCGGATCCACAGTGGTCCCCGTTATCGGCGTGGCGGAGTTCTCCGTGTGGGCCCAGGTCCCGTGTGGAGGTCGCGGCCCGTTGTCCTCTCGCCCCGACCGACCCGACCACCACACGTTCAGGAGTACCTCATGGCCACCACGGCAAATCCGCTCACCGTCACCACGCGCACCGAGCGCGGCAAGGGTGCCGCCCGACGCGCGCGCCGTGCCGGCAACGTCCCCGCCGTCCTCTACGGCCACGGCACCGACCCCCAGCACCTCAGCCTCCCGGCGCTCGAACTGGCCGCGATCCTGCGTAACAACGGCACCAACGCCGTCATCGATCTCGACATCGAGGGCAGCAGCCAGCTCGCGCTGACCAAGCAGGTCGACGTCCACCCGGTGCGCAACTACATCGAGCACGTCGATCTCCTCGTCATCAAGCGCGGCGAGAAGGTCACCGTCGAGGTCACGATCATCGTCGAGGGCGATCCCGCCCCCGGCACCCTGGTCACCCAGGACGCCAACACCGTCGAGATCGAGGCCGACGTCATGTCGATCCCCGAGCAGATCGTCGTCTCGGTCGAGGATGCCCAGGTCGGCGTGACCGTCAGCGCCTCGGATCTCGAGCTGCCCGATGGCGTCACCCTCATCACCGATCCGGAGACCCTGATCGTCGCCGTCAACCAGGCGCCGACCCAGGAAGACCTCGAAGCCGAGCTCGACCAGGATCTGCTGCCCGACGAGCCCGCGGACGACGAGGACGCCGAGGGCGAGGGCGACGGCGACGCGGACTCCGAGTCCAAGGACGACTCGACCGACGAGTAGGTGCGTCTGGTCGTCGGTCCCGGGAATCCCGGGCCGCGCTACGCGGCCACTCGACACAACATCGGCATGACCGTCGCCGATGCGCTGGTCGAGCGGGCCTCGGAGCGGTACAAGGTGCACAAGCGGTCCGGCGCCGACATCGCGACGGTGTCGGTGGCCGGGACGTCTGTGCTCATCGCCCGACCACGGGTGTTCATGAACGAGGCCGGTCGCCAGATCGGACCGCTGGCCTCCTTCTTCTCCATCGCGCCCGACGACGTCATCGTCGTGCACGACGAACTCGACATCGATTTCGGTCACGTGCGTCTCAAGCGCGGTGGCGGCGAGGGCGGCCACAACGGATTGCGGTCGATCTCGGCGGCGCTCGGTTCACGCGACTACCTTCGGGTGCGTCTGGGTATCGGACGTCCGCCCGGACGCCAGGACCCGGCCGATTTCGTGCTCAAACCGTTTGCCTCAGCCCAGCGCTCCGAGGTGGACCTGTTGGTGGAGAACGGCATCGACGCCGTCGATCTGCTGCTCACGACAACGCTGGAAGAAGCCCAGAACCGCGTACACGCGTGGTGAGACGAACGAGGGGGATGCATGGTCGCCATCAAGGTCAACGAAGGTAATCCGAATGTCGCGATGCTGGGGATCGGCGCGTACCGCCCGACCCGGGTCGTGAGCAACGCCGAGGTGTGCGAGACGCTCGACTCCTCCGACGAGTGGATCTACGAGCGCAGCGGAATCCGCAACCGTCGCTACATCAGTGGTGACGAGACGGCGAAGTCCATGGCCATCACCGCGGCCGAGCGCGCGATCGAGAACTCCGGTGTGCCCAGGGAGAAGATCGGCGCGATCCTCCTGGCCACGCTGAGCTGGAAGACGAAGATCCCGCACGGTGCACCCCAGATCGCCTTCGAGCTGGGCATCAACGGCATCCCCGCGTTCGACATCGCCTCGGGCTGCGGCGGATTCGGCTACGGCCTGGGCATCGCGACCGACATGGTCCGCGCCGGCTCGGCCGAGTACGTGGTCGTCATCGGCGTGGAGACACTGTCGGTCGTGCTCGACCCCACCGACCGCAACACCGCCTTCATCTTCGGTGACGGCGCCGGTGCGGTGGTCGTCGGACCGAGCGAGGTCAACGGCATCTCCCCCACCGTGTGGGGCAGCGACGGCGAGAACGCCGAGGCCATCGGCCAGAGCTACGACATCATCGAGTACATGGACCGCGCCGAGGAGTTCCAGTCGCGCGATCCGCAGACCGATCCCGTCGAGCGCATGGTGGTCACCATGCAGGGATCGCGGGTCTTCCGCTGGGCGGCGATCACGCTGCCGAAGGCGCTGTCGTCGACGCTGGAGCTGTCCGGGGTGAGCGCCGAGGACATCGAGGTGTTCGTCCCGCACCAGGCCAATGCGCGCATCAACGAGTTGATGCGCAAGAACCTCGGTCTGCCCGACGATCTGCCGATGGCCAACGACATCGAGAACACCGGCAACACGTCGGCGGCCTCGATCCCGCTGGCGATGGAGGAGATGCTGGCCACCGGCAAGGCCAAGGGCGGCCAGACCGCGCTGCTTCTCGGTTTCGGCGCGGGCCTGAGCTACGCCGGCCAGGTCGTCACGCTGCCCCCGGCCCCGAAGATCACCAGTTTCTAGCGAATCGGAGCTCACGAGCTGAGCTCCACCTGTTGTCGGTCACAGTCTGCTAGGACTGTCCTTGTACACCTGCACAAATCGTTCACCTGATCACATCCGGGGTCGGACGCCGCAGGCAACCAGAGGACACCCGCATGACAGTGATCGCCGAACGCACCGGCACCAACAACATCGGGATCCTCGGGATCGGCGCCTATCGCCCGTCACGAGTCGTCACCAACGACGAGATCTGCGAGAAGATCGACTCGTCCGACGAGTGGATCTACACGCGCACCGGGATCAGAACACGGCGCTTCGCCGGTGTCGACGAGTCCGTCACCACGATGTCGGTGGACTGCGGGCTCAAGGCGATCGCGAACGCACTGCTACAACCCTCGGACATCGACGCGGTCATCATCGCGACCAACACCCACCTGTTGTTGACCCCGGCCGCCGCCACCGACGTCGCCCATCGGATCGGTGCCACAGGGGTCCCCGCGTTCGACATCACCGCGGGCTGCGCCGGGTTCGGTCACGCGATGGCGGTGGCCGCCG
Organism: Williamsia phyllosphaerae; assembly: GCF_014635305.1. Classification (NCBI taxonomy): domain Bacteria; kingdom Bacillati; phylum Actinomycetota; class Actinomycetes; order Mycobacteriales; family Nocardiaceae; genus Williamsia; species Williamsia phyllosphaerae. The sequence continues at coordinate 346,839 of NZ_BMCS01000002.1, forward strand.
ATCTGATCCGCGGCGGGAGTGCCGGACACGTCCTGGTCGTCGGCGCCGAACAGCTGTCGGTGGGTATCGACATGACCGATCGCGGCAACTGCTTCATCTTCGGCGACGGGGCCGGCGCCGTGGTCCTCGGGCCCGCCGATGAGCAGGGCGTCGGGCCCGTCGTGTGGGGCAGCGACGGTTCGCAATACAACGCGATCAAGCAAGACGTCGACTGGGCGACCTTCCTCCGCGGTGACCGTGAGCAGCAGCCGTTCCTGCGCATGGAGGGCACCGCGGTGTTCCGCTGGGCGGCGTTCGAGATGGGCAAGGCGGCGCAGCGCGCCCTCGAGGCCGCGAAGATCGGTGCCGAGGACCTCGACGTGTTCATCCCGCACCAGGCCAACGCCCGCATCAACGACCTGCTGGCCAAGAACCTGCATCTCCGTGAGGGCACCCCGGTGGCCAAGGACATCGAGTTCACCGGCAACACCTCGGCCGCCTCGATCCCCCTGGCGATGGAGAACATGCTCTCGACCGGCGAGGCCAAGCCCGGCCAGACCGCTCTGCTGCTCGGCTACGGCGCCGGACTCAGCTACGCCGCCCAGGTGGTGACCCTTCCCCCGGTCCCCTTCGAGTAGCTCGCTCCGTAGCAGTTCGTGTCGGTGCGCGACACGAACTGCTACGAACTCGGTTTTTGGTCTGACCTGCGCATTGAGTAGCCTCGACAGGTGAGTTCCAGTCCCGACACCGTCGCCCGCGAGGTCGCCCGTCGTCGAACCTTCGCCATCATCTCCCATCCCGACGCCGGCAAGTCCACGATGACCGAGGCGTTGGCTCTGCACGCCCGGATGATCTCCGAGGCCGGGGCCATCCACGGCAAGGCCGGACGGAAGTCGACCGTCTCGGACTGGATGGAGATGGAGAAGGCCCGCGGTATCTCGGTGAGTTCGACTGCCCTGCAGTTCAACTACGAGGGCAACGTCATCAACCTCGTCGACACCCCCGGTCACGCCGACTTCTCCGAGGACACCTATCGGGTGCTCACCGCCGTCGACGCCGCCGTCATGCTCATCGACGCCGCCAAGGGGCTCGAGCCCCAGACCCTCAAGCTGTTCCAGGTGTGTCGCCACCGCGGTGTGCCGGTGATCACCGTCATCAACAAGTGGGACCGGCCCGGCCGCTCCCCCCTCGAGTTGATCGACGAGATCAGCGAACGCATCGGTCTCACCCCCACCCCGCTGTTCTTCCCCGTGGGCATCGCCGGCGACTTCCGCGGCGTGCTCGACCGCCGCACCGGTGAGTACGTCCGCTTCACCCGTACCGCCGGCGGCGCGACCATCGCACCCGAGGAGTTCCTCGACGCCGAGCACGCGGCGCAGCGCGAGGGCAGCGACTGGGAGGCCGCCGTCGAGGAGAGTGACCTGCTCTCGGAGATGGGCCAGGACCACGACGAGGAACTGTTCCTCGCGGGTGAGACCTCGCCGATGATCTTCGCCTCCGCGGCACTGAACTTCGGTGTGCGCCAACTGCTCGAGGCACTCGTCGAGTTGGCGCCACCGCCCACCGGCCGTGAGGGCATCGACCACCACGAGCGGGAGGTCACCGACCCGTTCTCCGCCGTGGTGTTCAAGGTCCAGGCGGGGATGGACTCGTCGCACCGAGATCGCCTGGCCTACATGCGGATCGTCTCCGGCGAGTTCGAGCGCGGCATGGTCGTGACCCACGCGCAGACGGGCAAACCGTTCACCACCAAGTACGCACAGGCCGTGTTCGGACGAGACCGCTCCACCGTCGACACCGCCTACCCCGGCGACGTGGTGGGCCTGGTCAACGCGATGGCGCTGGCCCCCGGCGACACCCTGTACACCGACGATCTCGTGCAGTACCCCCCGATCCCGTCGTTCGCGCCCGAACACTTCGCCGTCCTGCGCGCGGAGAGTGCGGGCAAGTACAAGCAGTTCCGCAAGGCCATGGACCAGCTCGACTCCGAGGGCGTCGTCCAGGTGCTCCGCAACGAGGTGCGCGGCGACGCGTCACCCGTACTCGCGGCGGTCGGGCCGATGCAGTTCGAGGTCGTCACCGCCCGCATGAAGACCGAGTTCGGCGTCGAGACCTCCGTGCAGAACCTCCCGTACGGGCTCGCGCGGCGCACCGACGCCGAGAGCGCCGACGAACTGGGCCGACAGCGCGGGGTGGAGGTGTTCACCCGCACCGACGGCGCCATCCTCGCCCTGGTCAGCGACAGGTGGCGGCTGCAGTACATCGAGAAGGAACACCCGAAGCTGACTCTGGAACCCCTTGTCGCGGCTGCGGATTGAGCGAGTCCCGGTAGGCGTCCTCACACTGGTCGCCCTCCTCGCGTCCGGCTGCGCGTCGTCCACCACGGGCACGTCCCGCCCGCCCGCGAGGGTGACCACCCCGGTGGCATCGGCCCCGTCGTCGCCCGCCCGGACCGACGACCGCGTCGCCGAGGAGCGGTGTACCGAGAAGCCGCCGGCCGGTCAGCTCACCCAGGCGCCCGGCGGCGTCTCGTTCCGCACCGGACGCGTGTTCGTCGATGTGGCGCGACTCGCCCCCGCCGCGCCCGGTGAGGTCGCCGATCCCGATCCGGACACCGACGCCACCTCGGGCGACGGGTGTCACGAATTCCCCAAGTGGGGCAACGACGATCCCCTCGTTCCCCCGGACAGCGCGTTGTTCGTCTTCAAGAGCGAAGGCAAGAACGGTGTGCAGATCGAGGCACCGATCGCCGAGTTGGTGTCGCGACGAGACGTGACCGCGCAGATCGGCGTGGTGGCCGAGGGCAGATATTTCCAGGCCATCTCGTGCGCGCTGACGATGAGCTCGTTCACCGAGGACAGCGCCGCGGGATCGTTCACCTGTCCGAACGCCGTTCTCGTCCAGGCGAACCCGTTCCGACCCGACGACGCCATCGACCCGACCGATCAGTCACCGGAGCCGCAGGCGCCGATCCCCCCGATCGGGGTGCCGGGAACAGTGGCACCCGATGCGGCGTCGACGGCGGTGCTCTCCGGGTGGTTCGAACTCAGCCGTTGACGACGTCTCAGATGCTGCCGACGATCCGCTCGACCTCGGCCGGGTCGACGTCGTCGACCTGCGCGGGCGAGAACGCCGGGTTGCGGTCCTTGTCGACGAGGACCGCACGAACCCCCTCGGCGAAATCGGGAGTCGCGCAGATCCGTTCCGCGGCATGGAGTTCGCGCTCGAAGCACTGATCGAGCAGCGACGAGTCACCGATCTCGATCAACCGGGCCGCGACCATCAGGCTGGTCGGCGAGGCCGACTCCATCAACGACACCATCTGCGTGGCCCACTGCGCCTGCTGCTCCGACGCGCTCGACGCCGCACCGCGCAGACCGCCCAGGATCGCGGGGACCGAGCTGTCGGCGAAGTACTCGGCGATGTTCTTCAACGGGATCTCGGTCGGGGCCGGCGCCGACGAGGTGAGGACCTCGACCAGCGGAGCGCCCGAACGGATCGCCGCGGCCACCTCGGGGAGCCCCTCGGTCGGTACGTGGTGGGTGGCCAGGCCCACCGTGACGGCATCGGTACCGGTGATGCGGGCTCCGGTGAGCCCCAACCACATCCCGACACCTGCGGGCAGTCGCGGCAGGAAGTAGGTCGCACCGATGTCGGGGAAGAAGCCGATGGCCGTCTCCGGCATCGCCATCACGGCCTTGTCGGTGACGACCCGGACCTCACCGTGCACGCTGATCCCGAGACCGCCGCCCATCGCGGCTCCGTCGATCAGGGTGACGTAGGGCTTGGGGTAGTCGGCGATCAACTGATCGAGGGTGTACTCCGAGGCGAAGTAGTGGCTGATGGCCGCAGCGTTGCCGTCGACCGCGTTGTCCCGGATCGCCCGGATGTCACCGCCGGCGCAGAACGCCCGGTCCGACGCCGACGTCACGAGCACCGTCGACACCGACGGATCGTCCGCCCACCGGGTCAGCACCTCGTGCATGTCGTCGATCATCGACTGGTCGAGTGCGTTGAGCGCTCGTGGCCGATCGAGGACGATCTCGCCGACTCCGTTGGCAACCGAGGTCTGAATGTAGGACATGCAAGTACCGTACTATCCCCACTCTTCGGCGAGTTCCATCCATTCGACCTCGGCGGTCTCCTTCTCGGCCACGACGGCGGTCAGCTCGGCGTCGAGTTCGCGTAGACGTTGCGAGTCGGTGGCGGACTCGGCCAGCAGGGCGTGCAGTTCGGTCTCGCGCGCATCGAACTTCGCGATCTGACGCTCGAGCCGCTTCATGGCCTTCTGCGCATCCCGCTCGGCACCCGCATCACGGACCGGTGCGGCCGGCGCACCGTCCGAGCGGCCCACGACCGAGGACACCGGGGTGCTGTTGTCGCCCTGCCGCGCTCGTCGCTGCAGGTAGGACTCGATGCCGCCGGGCAGGTTCGTCAGTCCACCGTCGCCGAACAGCGCCCAGGTGCTGTCGCAGATCCGCTCGATCAGATATCGGTCGTGACTGATGACCACCATGGTCCCGGCCCAGCCGTCGAGGATGTCCTCGAGTTGCTGCAGGGTGTCGATGTCGAGGTCGTTGGTGGGCTCGTCGAGCAGCAACACGTTGGGCTGTGCCATCAGCACACGGGTCAGCTGCAGCCGCCGTCGCTCACCACCGGAGAGGTCCCCGACGGGAGTCCGCTGACGGGCCGGCGAGAAGCCGAGCCTCTCGGCGAGCTGGCCCGCCGAGATCTCCTTCTCCTGCTTCGTGCCTGCACCGATGGTGATGCGCCCGGCGACGTCCTCGACCGCCTCGAGCACCCGCATGTCGGTGGGCAGGTCGTCGAGTTCCTGACGCAGCCACCCGATGGACACGGTGGTGCCCTCCTTGCGACGACCGGGGTCGACGGGCACCTCACCGGCGAGGGCACGCAGCAGGGTCGTCTTGCCGGAGCCGTTGATGCCGACGAGACCGATCCGCTCGCCGGGCTGCAGACGCCAGGTCAGATCCTCGACCAGCACGCGGTCGTCCGGGGTGCGCAGGGTGGCGTCCTCGAGTTCGATGACGACGCGGCCGAGCCGACGCTTCGCGAAGCTCGACAACGCGACGCTGTCGCGGACCGGGGGCACGTCGGCGATGAGCTTCTCGGCCGCCTCGATCCGGTACTTGGGCTTCGACGTCCGGGCGGGCGGGCCGCGACGCAGCCACGCCAACTCCTTGCGGGCCAGGTTGCGCCGACGCTCCTCGGCCGCGTCGGCCAGACGGCCGCGCTCGGCACGGGCGTAGATCCAGTCGTTGTATCCGCCTTCGTATTCCGTGACCGACCCGTGCGCGACCTCCCAGGTGCGGGTGGCGACGGTGTCGAGGAACCAGCGATCGTGGGTGACGACCACGAGCGCGCTGCGACGGTTGACGACGTGGTCGGCGAGCCACTGCACACCCTCGACGTCGAGGTGGTTGGTGGGCTCGTCGAGGATCAGCAGGTCGAGGTCCTGGACCAGCGCGGCGGCCAGGGCGACTCTTCGGCGCTGTCCACCGGAGAGCTCGGAAACGCTGCGCTCGAGGCCCCCGTCGAGGCGGTCGATCCCGATGCCGGCGAGCACCGCGCGCACGCGCGCGTCCGACGCCCACTCGTGCTCGGGGATGTCGAGAGGTCCGAGGACGACGTCGCCCACGGTCGCCCCGGGCGGGAGCACGCCCCGCTGGGTGACCACGGCCATCCGCAGACCACCGACTCGCGACACGCGCCCGGAATCGGGTTCGGTGATGCCGGCGAGGATCTCGAGCATCGTGGTCTTGCCGCCGCCGTTGAGGCCGACCACGCCGATGCGCTGGCCTTCTTGCACACCGAGACTCACCGACTCGAGCAACGGCGCGATGCCGAAGCTCTTGCTGATCTTCTCGGCGTTGACGAGGTTGGTCATCGGATCCTGTCGTTGGTGTGTCGCCGGTACGGCGTCATCGGTCGTCGTCGACCCGGTGTGAACGGTCGTCGACGAGGTGTCATTGGTCGTCGTCGACGAGCCGCGCGCCGGGAACCGGACCCGAGGCGATGCGCACCGATCGGCACACCCCGGCCCCGGACAGTTCGGCGGCGACGTCGACGGCGTGGTCGGAGTCGGTGCACAGGAACACACACGTCGGCCCGGAACCCGAGACGATGCCGGCGATCGCACCGGCGTCGGTACCCGCTCGCAGCGTCCGGCGCAGGGGCGGCATCAGCGACACCGCGGCCGGCTGCAGGTCGTTGCGCAGCAGTGGCGCGAGCCGACGCGGGTCACCCGCGGCGAGCGCCTGCATCAGCTCGTCCGGATGCGAGGCGCGGGAAAGGGATTCGTTGCGGCGCAGACTGTCGAGCTCGCGGTACACGTCCGGTGTGCTGAGACCGCCGCCGGCGATCGCGATGACCCAGTGGAACTCACCGCGCGACAGCACGCTCATCAGGTTCTCACCGCGTCCACTGCCCAGGGCCGTACCGCCGTGCAGCGAGAACGAGACGTCGCTGCCGAGATCGGCGGCCATGGCGTACATCTCGTCGCGCGTGGGTTCGACGCGCCACAACCGGGCCAGGCCGACCAACACGGCGGCGGCGTCGGCACTCCCGCCGGCCATGCCGCCCGCGACCGGTATGCCCTTGGTGATCTCGATGGCGACCTCGCCGGAGTGTCCGGTCACCGCGGCCATGGCGTCGACGGCCGCCCACGCCAGGTTCCGGTGATCGGTCGGAACGACGGCGGCGTTGTCGCCGCGAACGGTGATGCTGCGTGCGTCGGCGGACACGATCGAGATCTCATCGGTCAGCGACACGGCCTGGAAAACCGTCTCCAACTCGTGGTAGCCGTCATCGCGCAGGTCACCGACACCGAGGTGCAGGTTGATCTTGGCGGGGACCCGGACTGTGACCGGGCGGGGAACGACGGAGAGCACGACTGCCAAGACTACTGGGCGCGGCGAGCTAGGACGAACCGGCGAGGCGCACGAAATCGGCCACCTCGAGGCGTTCGCCGCGTAGCGACGGGTCGATGTCGGCGGCCCGGAGTCGGCGTTCGGCCTCCGTCGCCGACCCGGCCCACCCGGCCAGCGCGGCGCGCAACGTCTTGCGGCGCTGGGCGAAGGCGGCGTCGATGACCGCGTAGACCGGACGTCGCGTCGCGTCGTCGGTGGCCCACGGCATCTCGAGGCGGTCGACGCGCACCAGCCCGGATTCCACCTTCGGCTCGGGCCAGAAGACGCCGGCGCCGACGGTTCCGGCCCGTTTCACGGTGCCGAAGAACCGGGCCTTGACGCTCGGCACCCCGTAGATACGCCCGCCGGGACCGGCCGCGAGGCGTTCGGCCACCTCGAGCTGCACCATCACCAGCACGGTCCGGATGGACGGAAAGGTGGCGAGGAGATGCAGCAGGACCGGCACCGCGACGTTGTACGGGAGGTTGGCCACCACGGCGGTCGGGGCGGCGGGCAGATCGTCGGCCGCGATGCTCAGCGCATCGGCCTCGACGACGGTGAGTCGGTCGGCGTGATCGGGGGCGTACTCTGCCACCGTCGTCGGCAATGCCCCCGCCAACACCGGATCGATCTCCACCGCCATCACCGCACCGACGACGCCCAACAGCGCCAGGGTGAGTGAACCCAATCCCGGTCCGACCTCGAGAACGACGTCGTCGGAGTCGACGCCTGCGGCGGCCACGATCCGACGCACGGTGTTGCCGTCGTGGACGAAGTTCTGCCCGAGTGTCTTGGTCGGACGGATCCCGAGCTCCTCGGCGAGGGTCCGGACCTGGACCGGCCCGAGCAGACGCGGTGGTGTGGGACTCAGCGAAGGCCCCCGCCGGAGGCGGGAATCACCGAAGACCCAGCTTCGCCGAGCAGGACGGCCACGCGCCCCAGCCCTGGGCGGCGAGGGTCTTCTCCGCGACGAAGATCTGCTCCTCGCGGGTGGCGAGATCGGCGCGCGGCGCGAATTCCTGTCCGCCCCAGCGGTCCCAGGTGTTCTGGTCGAACTGGACGCCACCGAAGAAACCGTTGCCGGTGTTGATGGCCCAGTTGCCGGTCGACTCACACTGCACGAGCTGGTCCCAGACCGATCCGACGGGGACGAAAGGTGCGCCCGGCTTGGTGCCGACGTTCACCTCGGCGGCGACGGCCGGGGTGACCTCGGTGGCGCCGGTCTTGACGCGCTTGGTCTCTTTGCCGTTGACGGTGGTGACCGAGTAGGTGACGTTCTGGGTGCCGGGCTTGCCCGGGGTCTTGACGACCTTCTTGCCGGTGATGACGGTCGGGTCCTTGGTCTCCTTGTCCGGCGCCTTGAGCGGCTCGGTCTCGGTGACCTCTTCGGTGCGGACCCGGGTGACGTTGATGGCCATGTTCGCGGCGATCGGCGTGTCGGCGGCCGGGGTGACGACGTCCTGCCCGGCGAGCGGGTCCCCCAGGTCGGCCAGCAGTTCGCCGACCGTCTTCGCCGCGACCTCCGGGGTCGACCGCACCTTCGCGTCGACGAGGGTGACCTTCTTGGGCAGCGTGACCGCCACGGCGGCACCGTCCACGGGCAGGGTCTCGGTGCGCGGGGCCTCCACGTCGATCGACGGCGCGGCAAGGTTCTGCTGCGCGAGGGCCTGCTCCACGGTGACGGCGTTCGTCTTGATCTCACGCTTTTCGCCGTCGACGTCGAGAACGATCGTCTTGAGGCGATGGAAGGTGATGGTCTGTCCGTCCGCGACGCCGTCCGACGGCGCGGGGCTCACGAGATCACCCTTGACCGGGTGGTAGCCCTCATCGGCGAGAACGTCCTCGATCGACGACCGCATGGTCGCGACGGTGACCATTTTCCCGTCCACATCGATGGTGACCGTCTTGTGCATCGCGATCCCCATCACGCCTCCGGCGATGAGCGTCAACAGCAGCGCCGCGATGGCGACTCGCACCTTGGTGGAGTTGGAATCGTTAATTCGGGCTAAAAAAGACACACGTCAACTTCTGGTCGGGGGCGGGGGTGTCCGTCAGGACTCGGCGGGATCACAGAAGGATAACGGTGGCCTACACCGATGGCAAAGCGATCCGGTAAACCCGCTCGGCGGTGGCCGTGAGATGTCCGGCGAGTGTCTGCGGGTCGGTGTTCCTCATGTCGGCCATCGCCCGCACCGTGTACGGCAGGCAATACGACTGGTTCGGGTGTCCGCGGTAGGGGTGCGGGGTCAGGAACGGCGCGTCGGTCTCGACGAGGAGTTGGTCGTCGGGGACGACCCGCAGGGCGGCCTGCAGTCCGGTGGCGTTGGTGAAGCTGACCGTCCCGGAGAAACTGAGCACGTAGCCCCTCTCCACGCATTCTCGAGCGATGGCCTCGTCGCCGGAGAAGCAGTGCATGATCACCGTCTCCGGGGCGCCCTCGGCGGCGAGGACGTCGAGCAGATCGCGATCGGCCTCGCGGTTGTGGATCATCAGCGGCTTGCCGACCTCTTTCGCGAGGTCGATGTGCCACCGAAACGATTCGTGCTGTTGGGTTTTCGACGCGCAGTCGTCGGACTTGCCGAGCCAGTAGTAGTCCAGGCCGGTTTCCCCGACCGCGACGACCCGCGGGTGGCGCGCCATCGCACGCAGTTCCTCGGCCGTCTCGTCGGTCAGATCGGCGGCGTGCGTCGGGTGCAGGGCGGTCGCCGCATAGGCACGGTCGTCCCATTCCGCGGCCGCCACGGCCCAGCGTGCGTCGACCATGTCGTCGGCCACCGTGACCACCGCGCCGACGCCGACGCCCTGCGCGTGATCGAGGATCGCCGCGACAGCCTCGCGGTCACGGCCACCGCAGGCGGCGAGGTGGGTGTGCGCGTCGATCAGCGGGGTCAGCGGTTCCGGATCCGGAGGCGGCAGACGTGGCTTGCGGCTCACAATGACACCATCCCGGTGATGGTGGTCACACTGGCCCCGCCGACCCAGATCCGGGACCCGTCGTCGTCGACGAACACACGTCCGTCGCGGCCCAGTGCTGTGCCCTGCGCGGCGATGTAGTGGGCGGGGATCTCCCCGGTGGCGCGCAGCCAGGTGGCGAAGCCGGCGTTCAGACTCCCGGTGACCGGGTCCTCGGGCACGCCGTCACCGGGCGCGAAGGCCCTGACCTCGTAGTCGACACCGACATCGCCTCCGCGGTAGGCCCCGATGAGGCCGACCTCGTGAGCGCCGAGGGCGGTGAAATCGGGTCGGACCTCCAGCACGCGCTCGCCCGAGGTGAGCATCAGTCCGATCCACCCCGGGCCGTTGTCCACCCAGTTCGAGGCCACGACGTCGGAGGCGGCCAGCCCCAGGGCGGCACGGATGTCGACGAGGGTGGCCTCGTCCACCGGACCCGACCGACGCAACGGGGGCGCAGCGAACGCGAGCCGCTCGCCGTCGCGGCGGATGGTGATCAGTCCCGCGCCACACTCCTGGACCACGACGTCACCCTGCGGGGTGTTCCCGGCCTCCAGCCAGGCGTGCGCAGATCCGAGCGTCGGGTGACCGGCGAACGGGAGCTCGCCGCCCGGGGTGAAGATGCGTAACCGGTAGTCGGCCGACGATTCGGTGGGCGGCAGCACGAACGTCGTCTCCGACAGGTTCGTCCACCGCGCGAACGCGGCCATCTGCTGATCGTCGAGATCGGTCGCGTCGAGCACCACGGCGACGGGGTTGCCGGAGATGGGTCCGGATGCGAAGACGTCGACCTGGGCGAAGTCTCGGGTGGTCGTCATGGGGGCGAGCGTACGACCCGGGCGTCGACCACACCTGATCCGAGTGTCGTCAGGGGTTCGCGAACTCGTCCGACAACTGTGTAACGCATTGCCCGATGATCCGATAGTAAGAACAAGCACGTAGTGGTACTTGTCAGTACCGTGCAGTTCGGAGCGATAGGCGTGCTTCGGTCCGTCGGCCGTACCGGCGAAGGCGAGGAACCGAAGGAATTCAGATGAGAACAGCGATGAAACAGCGTGTGGCTGCGGTACTGACCGCCGTCAGTGTCGGATCCATGATCGCGACCGGAGCAGCTGCACCCGCCTCGGCCGACCGCCTCATCGACGGCGTCAACGTGGGCGGGCGCATCGAACAGGCGTATCTGGAGACCGGTGGATTCGATCGATGGGGCGGCCCCCGCAGCGAAGAGCTGCGAGCGCGCAACAACGGCCGCTTCCAGAGGTTCAGCAAGGACACGTCGTTCTACTGGAACGCCGGCGTCGATTTCGGACGCGCCCACCAGATCAGCGGCGCGATCCGCGCGAAATGGGCTTCGCTGAACTGGGAGAACGGTGCGCTCGGTTACCCGGTGACCAACGAGTTCGCGCAGGGGCCCGCACGTGTGAACTTCTTCCAGGGCGGCACCGTCTACTGGTCGGCGCAGACCGGCGCGCACCAGATCTGGGGCGGAATCTTGTCGAAGTGGCGCGCGCAGGGCGGCGCCACGTCGCCCATCGGACTACCGATCGGCGACGAGATCCGACTCGGCAACACCTTCCTGCAGCGGTTCCAGAACGGGGTGATCTATTTCCCCTGATCGCGCGATGACCATGTGGCGGTGCGCGGCCGGCCGGAGGAACCCCTCCGGTCGGTCGTCGCGGTTGCGCCGGCGCCACGCGTAACGTCCTGCCTCGATGAAACCTGGTGAACGCCCCGCTGCGCCGACTGAACCGTCCGGGTCGGTGACGATCGACCGTCTCGTCGCTCCGGCCGACCCCGAGCTGGTCGCGCTGCTGGTGGCCACCGTTGCCGACCTCAACGAGCGGTACCCCGACTACGACCCCGACCCGGTGGTCGCCGAGTCCGAGTACTTCGTGGCCCGTCTCGACGGGGTGCCGGTCGGGTGCGTCGGTCTGCGCGACATCGGTGGTGGCCGCGGCGAGATCAAACGGATGTTCGTCGCCACGTACGGCCGTCGACGCGGGATCGCCGCTCGGCTCGTCACCGCGCTCGAGGAGCGGGCAGCCGAGCGTGGGATGTCGAAGGTCGTGCTCGAGACCGGTATCCGCCAGCCCGAGGCGATCGCGCTGTATCGGGCCATCGGCTACACCCCGATCGACGCATTCGGCGAGTACGCGACGAGCCCGCTCAGCCGGTGCTTCGGCAAGGACCTCGTCGCCTGACCCGTTCAATGCCCGGTAACCCGAGGTTGCCGGACAGTTCGTGTGGGCGGCCTAGCGTCGCGATCATGCAGTCGTTCGCTCGTTGCCGAGCAGTGTTCTCCCGACGCAACCTCCGATCAGCGATCGCCGTGGTACTCACGGTGGGAGCGGTGACGTTCGGCCACGAGGCGGCCGGGTCGGACTCGGCGTCTGCCGCCCCCGCACGACCGGGAGGGCACCGCGTGTTCGATCTCCAGGCGCACCGCGGCGGTATCGGGCTGACCACCGAGTCCACCATCGCCGGCTTCGACAAAGCCCTGCGGCTGGGCGTCAGCACCCTCGAGCTCGACACCCAGGTGACCCGGGATCTGCGGGTGGTCGTCTCGCATGATCGGCAGATCTCCGGTGACAAGTGCCGCGACACCGCCCCGGCGTTCCCGTCGGACCCGCAGTTCCCCTACGTCGGGAAATACATCAGGGACCTGACGCTGGCGCAGATCCGGACACTCGACTGCGGGTACCGACAACTCCCCCAGTTCCCGCAGCAGCAACGCATCGCCGGCGCCCGGATCATCGAGCTGCGCCAGGTGTTCGACCTCATCCGGTCGCGCCGTGCGTGGGGCGTGCACCTGAACATCGAGACCAAGGTCGAGGCGGGATCGCCGGAACAGACGATGCCGCGGGAACTGTTCGTGGCCCGCGTCCATCAGGAGATCGTCCGGTCCGGCCTGTCTCGACAGGTCACGATCGAGAGTTTCGACTGGGGCGCCCTGCGCGTGATGCACCGCCTCGATCCTCGGCTGCCGTTGATCGCGTTGACCAACAAGGACTTCCTGCAGGTCGGTCAGACGGGACGATCGCCGTGGCTCGGCGGGCTCGACGCCGACGATTTCGGTGGCGACCTGGTCCGCACGGCGAAGGCCATCCCGGGGGTCACGGCCATCTCGCCGGTCCAGGGCACACCGCAGGACGGCACGATCGGCGATCCGTCGTTCACGCCCTACCCGGACGCACGCATGGTCGCCGACGCGCACCGCGCCGGGCTGAAGGTCATCCCGTGGACCGTCGACGACCCGGAGACGATGGATCACTTCGTGAAGCTCGGGGTCGACGGACTCATCACCGACTACCCCGATCGCCTGCGCACGGTGCTCGCCGCCAACGGTCTCGCCCTCCCCGCGCCCGTCCGCTGACCCCCGCCGAACGTGCCATAACCACCCGCCCAACGTGCCGAAACCGCCCGCCCAACGTGCCGAAACGACCCGTCGATCGTGCCTAAAACACTCGCCGACCGTGCCGTAATCACACATCGACCGTGCCGAACTCGACATACGGTCAGGTACCGGCTGACTACAGATGCGTGGATCGCACACGCAGCCACCGTCGACGTCGAAACGAAGGGGAGCGTCCATGTTCGAACACGCCGCGATCCGCATCGCCCGCCCGTGCACCAATCTGGAGATTGCCGAACGCTTCTACGTAAGAGGTCTCGGATTCGCAGTCCTCGCACGTGTTGCCGGCGAGGGGCGCGACGAACACGACCTCGTCATGGTCGGCGCTCCGGGCGCCGCCTGGCACATCGAGTTGGTGGGTGGCCCGAACTTGTCCGTGACACCGACTCCCACCGCGGAGGACCTGTTGATCCTGTACCTCGACGCACCAGTCGACCCCGCCGTGATCGCCCGGATAGAAGAAGCGGGCGGGCGCGTCGTGTCGCAGGGCAAGTACTGGGATGAATGGGGCGTCACAGTCGAGGATCCCGACGGCTACCGGCTGGTCTTGTCCACGCGCGGGTGGGATTGATCGCGAGACTCGCCGAGCGAACCGAGTGTCGACTGTTCTGCCCACGCGACCGGTTTCTCCGCCCGGTCGACGGGTCGCTTCGGCACGATCGGAGCGTCATTAGGGCACGTTCGGGGCGTCGTTTCGGCACGTTCGGGGCGTCGTTTCGGCCCGCTCGGCGGGTTGTTTCGGCATGGTCGGGGCGTCGTCGGGGCGCGGTCGGCGGCTATCGTCGGACCGATGAGTGAGAGCCAGCTCCGCACCGGAACCGCCCACGTCGGCGACATCGACATCTACTACGAGGACATCGGCGACATCGCCCATCCGCCCGTGCTGCTGATCATGGGCCTCAGTGCCCAGTTGACGGTCTGGCCGACCGGGTTCTGCGACGTCCTGGTCGATCAGGGCTACCGCGTCATCCGGTTCGACAACCGCGACATCGGCCTGTCGACGCACCTCGACGGCGTCCGCGTCTCGGGCTCGATCCTGCCGCGACTGATCAAGACCGAGCTCGGCCTCGGCAGCGACGTCCCGTACACGGTCGTCGACATGGCGGCCGACGCGATCGGCGTCCTCGACTATCTCGGTATCGAACGCGCACACGTGGTCGGCGCGTCGATGGGCGGCATGATCGCCCAGGTCGTCGGCGGCAAGTACCCCGAGCGGGTGTCCTCGCTGGCGATCCTGTTCTCCTCGACCCTGCAGGCGTTGCTGCCGCCGCCGGACCCCCGCAAGCTGCTCGCACTGCTGTCCGGCCCGGGCAAGGGTGCGACGCGCGAGGACTACATCGCCGGCTCGGCGAAAGCGTTGCAGACCATCGGCAGCCCCGGTTACCCGCTGAGCGACGACGAGGCATGGGAGTTGGCCGCGTCGTACCACGACCGCTCGCACGACCCGGCCGGGATCCTCCGCCAGACCAGCGCGGTGATGGGCAGCGGGAGCCTGCGACGGTACGCACGCAAAGTGACCGCCCCCGCGGTGGTGATCCACGGCAAGGCCGACGGTCTCATGCGTCCCTCCGGCGGCAAGGCCATCGCCCACGCCATCTCCGGATCGAAGCTGGTCCTGATCGACGGCATGGGCCACGACCTGCCCGAGCCGCTGTGGCCACAGATCACCGGCGAGCTCATGGCGAACTTCGCCCGTGCCACCACCTCCGCCGACGCACCGTGACGGCGATGACCGGCCCATCGAGCGAGACCGTCTCGTACTGAGCGTATTTCGCGCGTAGGAGTGCGTACGCCCGATCGGCGGTCACCCCGGCGTGATGTACCTGCGCGGTTCCGTCGACCCGCACCCACCACAGTGCGTTCCAGTCGTCGTCGTAGTGGTCGACCAGCAGGCTGACGTTCGGATTCGCGGCGATGTTGCCCAGCCGACGCAGCGGTGCCCCGGATTTCGGCTTGCCGTCGACCGCCGTGTAGACCGTGTCCCCGTCGACGGCGAACACGACCGGGACCAGGTGCGGCAGCACCTCGTCGGACACCGTCGCCATCCGGGCCACCGGGGCCTGCGCGAACCGCTGCCGCGCCCGGGACTCGCCGTCGGTCATGCGATCACCCTAAGGCGGCCATCAATCCGGTGGCGCAGCCCCGATAGGCTGGGCGCACCATGGCACCCGCAGCGAAGACTCCCTTTTATGTGACCACGGCGATCGCCTACCCCAACGGCGCGCCGCACATCGGGCACGCCTACGAGTACATCTCGGCCGACGCCATCGCGCGGTTCAAGCGACTCGACGGCTTCGACGTCCGATTCCTCACCGGCACCGACGAACACGGTCAGAAGATGGAACAGACCGCCGCCGCCGAGGGGATCGCGACCCGCGCTCTCGCCGACCGCAACGCCGCGGCCTTCCGCGAACTGCAGCTCGCACTCGGCAGCAGCTTCGACCGCTTCATCCGCACCACCGACGCCGACCACCACGTCGCGTCGCAGGCGATCTGGCAGCGGATGGCCGACAACGGTGACATCTACCTCGACAAGTTCGCCGGCTGGTACTCGGTGCGTGACGAGGCGTTCTACACCGATGGCGATCTCACCGTCCGCGACGACGGCACCCGCGTGGCCACCGAGACCGGAACGCCGGTCGAGTGGACCGAGGAGGAGTCCTACTTCTTCCGACTGTCGGCCTACCAGGACAAGTTGCTCGCCCACTACGAGTCCCACCCCGACTTCATCGGTCCGCTGACGCGACGCAACGAGGTGGCGAGTTTCGTACGCGGCGGCCTTCGTGACCTGTCGATCTCGCGGACCACCTTCGACTGGGGTGTCGACGTACCCGGTGACGACGCGCACGTGATGTACGTGTGGGTCGACGCGCTGACCAACTACCTCACCGGCGCGGGTTTCCCCGACGACACCGAGACCCTCGAGAAGTACTGGCCCGCCGATCTGCACATCATCGGCAAGGACATCGTCCGGTTCCACTGTGTCTACTGGCCCGCGTTCCTGATGAGTGCGGGTATCGCCCTGCCCAAACGTGTGTTCGCCCATGGCTTCCTGTTCAACAAGGGCGAGAAGATGAGCAAATCGGTCGGCAACGTCGTCGACCCGTACGCGCTCGTCGACGAGTACGGACTCGACCCCCTGCGCTACTTCCTGCTGCGGGAGGTGTCCTACGGCCAGGACGGGTCCTACAGCCACGACGCGATCGTGGCGCGGATCAACGCCGACCTCGCCAACGAGCTCGGCAACCTCGCGCAGCGGTCGCTGTCGATGATCGGCAAGAACTTCGACCACGTCGTACCCACCCCCGGTGAGTTCACCGCAGACGACACCGCGCTGCTCGCGCGGGCCGACGCGTTGCTGGCACGGGTACGCGGCGAATTCGACCAGCAGGCACTGCATCTCGCGCTCGAGGCGCTGTGGGAAGTGCTGGCCGAGACCAACCGGTACATCTCCGCGCAGGAACCGTGGAAGCTGGCCAAGACCGATCTCGATCGCACCGGCACCGTGCTCTGGATCTGCGCCGAGGTCGTGCGGATCGTCGCCATCCTGGTGCAGCCGGTGATGCCGACCTCCGGTGGGACCCTGCTCGACCTGCTCGCGATCCCCGTCGAGAACCGGTCGTTCGACGCGATCGGCGATCGCCTCGCCGCGGGCACCACGCTGCCCGCCCCGTCTCCCGTCTTTCCCCGGTACGACACCAAGAAGAGCTGAGATGGCCTCCCGGGTCACCGATCTCGGACCCGGTCGATCGCCGAGCGCACTGCTCGCCGCGCTGCACGAGCGCAGCGTCGTCGCGGGCGTCCCCGGTCCCGCCGGGTTCATCGGCGACTGGCTGGGCGGCGATGCGGCGATCATCCCGTCGGTCGACGTGCGGGCCGGGGTCCGACCGCCGGACGACCCGACGCGATTCTGGGTGGGGTACCTCGCCTATCCGGATCGTCTGGCCGAGGCCGCGTTGCCCGCCGTCGTCGGTGGGGTCTCCCCGGACGTACTCACCCACGAGGGCGGACGGTGGTTTCACCACGACGCGACCGGCTCCTCGTGCCCGGACTGGTTGCGCGCGTGCGTGTCCGGTGATCTGAACCCACCCCCGACCCGAGCGTGGTCCACCCGCTGGACCACTCCCCCGCGTGCGCCCCACGACGCCGCGATCCGGTCGTGCCTCGAGGCCATCGCGGCGGGAGAGGTCTACCAGGCGTGCGTCTGTACCCGCTTCACCGGGCACCTCACGGGGCGGCCCGTCGACTTCTTCGTCGCAGGCGTCGAGTCGATGCGACCCCGGAAGGCCGCGTACGTCTCCGGCGACTGGGGCGCGGTCGCGTCGTTCTCCCCGGAGACCTACCTGCACGTCCACGACCGCACGGTCACCTCGAGCCCCATCAAGGGCACCGTGCCGTCGGGCGCGGATCCGACGTCGCTGCTGTCGTCGGTCAAGGACGTCGCCGAGAACGTGATGATCGTCGACCTCGTCCGCAACGACCTCGGCCGCCTCGCCGTACCCGGCAGCGTCACGGTGCCTGAACTGCTCGCCGTCCATCCGGCGCCGGGGGTGTGGCACCTGGTGTCGACGGTCGCGGCGACGCTGCCCGACGACGTCGGCAACGACGCGCTGATCGAGGCGACGTTCCCGCCGGGGTCGGTCACCGGCACGCCCAAGATCCGTGCGCGGACACTCCTGCAGGGATGGGAGACGTCGGCGCGTGGGGTCTACTGCGGCGCGGTCGGGATCGCGACACCCGACGGCGACCTCGACCTCAACGTCGCGATCCGCACGGTGGAGATCACCCCGGACGGGACTACGGCCCTCGGGGTCGGCGGCGGCATCACCATCGACTCCGACCCCGACCGCGAATGGCAGGAGTGCCTCGACAAGGCCGCCAGCATCATCTCGATGACGTCCTCGGCGTCCTGACTCGTCAGCGACTGTCGAGAACGGCCTGGTAGAGCTCGCGCTTGCCCGTGGTCGTCGGGGCGGCCACCTGCGCGCACGCGTCCTTGAGGCCCGCGCCGGCGTCGACGAGAACCCCGACGCGCCCGACGAGGGTGTCGAGGTCCTGCTCGACGGGCACAGCCCCCTCGATAACGACGGTGATCTCGCCGCGTACCCCGTCGGCGGCCCACCGGGCCAGGTCCTCGAGAGTCCCGCGCTTGACCTCCTCGTAGGTCTTGGTCAGTTCGCGGCAGACGGCGGCGCGGCGGGTCGGGCCGAGCACCGACACCGCGTCGGCGAGGGTGTCGGCGAGTCGGTGCGGGGATTCGAAGAAGACCACGGTGCGGGGCTGCTCCACCAGCTCGCCCAGCCAGGCGCGCCGCTGCCCGGTCTTGCGGGGCGCGAAACCGTCGAAGCAGAACCGCTCCACCGGCAGCGCCGACAGGGCCAGCGCCGTGGTCACCGCCGACGGCCCCGGCAGACACGTGATCGGCAGACCCGCATCGGCGCAGGCCACGACCAGCCGGTAACCGGGGTCGCTGACCGACGGCATCCCCGCGTCGGTGATCAACAGAACGGTCGCGCCGCCGGTGATCTCGGCGACCAGAGCGGGTGTGCGTTGCGCCTCCACCTGGTCGTAGTAGCTGACCACGCGTCCGCCGATGGTCACCCCGAGTGCGCTCGCCAGCGACTTCGCGCGACGTGTGTCCTCCGCGGCCACCACGTCGGCGGTGCTCAACGCGGCACGTAGTCGTGGGGAGGCGTCGTCGCGTTGCCCCATCGGGGTGGCCGCCAGAACCAGCCGGCCGTCACCCGGGAGCGCGCCCCGGGCACTGTCATCCGTGATCGTCATCATCGGACAGCCTACGATTGATCGGGTGACCGCAGCCCCGTCGATTCGCAGCTCTGCTGCACCGTCGACCACCGACACCGCCGATCCGGCGTTCGACGACGGACGCAGCGGCGACGCCACGGCATGGCAGTACCCGCTCGACGACGTCGAACCGGCCCGGCTGTACGGATCGGACGACGACCTCGGCGCGACCGAGGACCTCGGCGATGCCCCCGGCCCCCGCGTCCCCGACCCGGTCTTCGGCGCGTCGGACACCCGACGCGGGTGGATCGTCGCCGCGGTCCTGACCGCGATCGCGGCCGTCACCCGGTTCTGGGGTCTCAATGTCCCGACCGACGGCGGCACCCCGGTCTTCGACGAGAAGCACTACGTCCCGCAGGCGTGGCAGGTCCTCACCGGCGGCAACTGGATCGAGGACAACCCGGCCTACGGGCTCGTCGTCCACCCACCCGTGGGCAAGTGGCTGATCGCGGTCGGTGAGGGGCTGTTCGGCTACACCCCGCTGGGATGGCGGTTCGCCTCCGCGGTCGTCGGCACGATCATGGTGCTGATCGTGTTCCGGCTGACGCGACGCCTGAGCCGTTCGACCCTGATCGGCGCGGTCGCCGCGGTCTTCATGATCTGCGACGGCGTCACGTTCGTGTCGTCCCGCGTGGGCATGCTCGACATCTTCCAGATCTTCTTCGTGCTCGGCGGACTCGCCGCCCTGGTCGCCGACCGCGACCAGATGCGCTCACGTCTGCACCGGGTGTGGACGGAGGGTCGCATCGGCGATTCCCCGTTCGGACCCCGGCTGGGCTTCCGGTGGTGGCGCTTCGGCGCCGCGGTGCTCCTGGGCCTGGGATGCGCCACCAAGTGGTCCGGCATCTACTTCGTGTTCTTCTTCCTGCTGTTGGCGATCGGTTTCGACATCGCCAACCGCAAGGCCTATCACGTGCAGCGGCCGTGGATGGGCACCCTGCGACGCGACGTCATCCCGTCCGGATTCAGCCTCGGCGTCGTCCCGATCCTCGTGTACCTCGGCAGCTTTGCGCCGTGGTTCGCCAGCGAGACATCGGTCTACCGCTACGAGGTCGGCCGATCGATCGGCTACGACGGACCGTTCTCCTGGGTGCCCGGTGCGCTGCGGTCGCTCTGGTACTACGAGGCCGGGATCCTCAAGTTCCACGAGGGGCTGACCAATTCGGCGGGAAATCATCACCCGTGGGAGTCGAAGCCGTGGACGTGGCCGATGGGGCTGCGACCGATGCTCTACGCCGTGCAGAACGGGCCGGACAAGTGCGGCGGCGGAGAATGCATCCGCGTCCAGATGCTGATCGGCACGCCGGCCATGTGGTGGCTCGCGTTCCCGATGCTGCTGTGGGGTTTGTGGCAGTTCCTGCTCCGCCGCGATTGGCGCTACGCCGTCGTCATCGTCGCCTACGCGGCGTCGTTCCTGCCGTGGTTCCTCAACCTCGACCGGCAGATGTACTTCTTCTACGCCGCCGCGATGGCGCCGTTCCTGATCATGGGGTTGGCGCTGTGCGTCGGTGATCTGCTCGGCGCCGACGGTCGATGGCGAGAGTTCGGCCGGGAGCGGCGCATGCTCGGGGTGGTGCTGGCCTCGGTGTACATCGGGCTGGTGATCACCAACTTCATCTGGCTGTGGCCCATCCTCACCGGCCAGCCGATATCGCTGCACATGTGGAACCTGCAGATGTGGCTACCGAGCTGGCGCTGAGGCGCGAAAACGGTGGCCGCCGCTCCCGCATCGCGGGAACAACGGCCACCGATCTCGTCGTCAGATGACCCGGGCCGCTAGGGGCGGGCCGGCGCCCCGATGAACCGTCCGTAGATCGCGTCGGTCGTCGCGGTGTTGCTCGGGATGAAGATGCGGTCGATGCTCGTCTGCACCTGCATGTAGCGCAGCGGCAAATTCTTCAACTTGTCGTCGGCCGCGCGGAACTCGACCCGGTTGGCGAGGTACTTCACGTCGACCGGCACCAGTTGGTCGACGGCGGTGCCGGGCGGGTTGAACACGAGCGAGCCGTTGGCCGGGTACCCGAGCGACACCAACGACAGGACCGACTGTCCGAGACCGCCGGTCGCGTTGCGCGGACCGAACAGCAGAACCGAGTAGTTCGGTCCCTCGCCCGGGCTCGGGGTGATCCCGCCGCGCATCACCAGCGTGACGGCGAGCCGACCTCGTGCCCGGTCGTAGTCGATGGTCGCCGAGCGGATGTCGGTGCTCTTCTTCGCCCCGGGCTTGATCGGCGACTGAACGGTCACCGGCACCGCGGAGGCGGGCGCCGCGCACACCCCGGCGCCCACGGCCATGGCGACCCCGAGCGCAGCGGCGACGACCGAACGACGTGCAGTGTGAGACATGCGTACTCCTGTGACCGTTCCCCGACCGAATGTGATTCCTCGCAGTATTGCATCCCTCGCATGGGCTTCGAGCTACATCAAGCGCAAGCCACGGGTCACGTCAGACAGGATGGGCCGCCAGCCACTGCTTGGCGATGTCGGCCGGCTTGGTGCCGTCGGCCGCCTGACCGTTGAGGGTGAGCAGATCGTCGGTGGTCAGCTTCGCCGACACCGCGTTGAGCGTGGTGGTGACGGTGTCGGTCTGCTTCGACTTCTTGATGACCGGCAGCACGTTCTGCGCGGCGAACAGCGACTTGTCGTCGGTCAGGGTCACCAGGTTGTTCTTGGCGATGCCCGGATCGGTGGTGAAGAGGTTGGCCGCCTGGACCTGACCGCTGGTGAGTGCGTTCATCGTGAGGGTGCCGCCGGCGTCGAGCGGTACGAAGCTCTTGAAGGTGACGCCGTAGACGTCCTTCAATCCGACCACGCCCTGAACGCGGGTCTTGAACTCCGGCGCCGCGCCCAGCGCGAGTTCGCCTCCGACCGGCGCGAGATCGGACACCTTCGCGAGCTTGTACTTCGACGCGGTGTCCTGGGTGACGCAGATCGCGTCCTTGTCCTCGGCGGGCGAGGGAGTGAGACCGACGATGCCCTCGGGCAGCTTCTGGGTGAGCTCGTCGGTGACCGCCTGCGGGGTCGCCGCGGTCGACTTCTCGTCCAGGTACTTCAGGAGCGCCCCGGTGTACTCGGGCACGAGGTCGATCGACGAGTCCTTGAGCGCGGTGAAGTAGACCTCGCGGCTGCCGATGTTGAACTGGGTCTTCACCGCTACGCCCTTGGATTGCAGGGCCTGGGCGTAGATCTCACCGACGAGCTGACTCTCGGTGAAATCGGCGGAGCCGATGATGATCTGCGAACCCGACGAGCCCGACTGGTCGGTGCTGCTGTTGAGCGGGTCGCCACCGCACGCCGAGATGGTCAGGACGCTCGCGGCGGCGACGGCCGCCGCGACCAGGGTGGTCTTCTTCATGGGGGTTCTCCTCGGTGTGGTGACGCTGGGGTGGACGAATGTGGGGCGGGTGCGCGGCGGGTTCAGGTACCCGGCGCCGGCACCGGGATCGCCGGTGAGGGACGCGAGCGGGTCGCCGAGGTCTCGGCGCGCCGCAGGCCGGGCGAGATCGTGAATCGACCGACGAGAGCGAACAGCACCTCGAACGCTATCGCGAGAACCGCGACGAGCAGGGCGCCTGCGGTCATCTTGGTGAAGTCGGCCTCGGCGCGCCCGTCGAGGATGAACCGACCGAGGCCCTGCAGGCCGACGTAGGCCGCGACGGTGGCCGTCGAGACGATCTGGAGTGTCGCGCTGCGGATCCCCGACAGCATCAGCGGCAGCGCGCACGGCAGCTGGACCCGAACGAGGATCTGGGCGCGGGTGTAGCCCATCGCCCGGGCCGCGCCCACCGCTCCCGAGTCGGCGTTCTGGATGCCCGCGTAGGTGCCGGCGAGAATCGGCGGCACACCGAGCAACACGAGTACCGCGGTCGTCGGGATCAGATACACCGCCTGACCGCTGACGCTCGAGGAGATCAGCAGGAACAGGAGCACCAGGGCGCCCAGGGTGGGCAGCGCGCGCAGGGCGTTGGCCGATCCCACCACGAGTCCCCCGCCGCGTCCGGTGTAGCCGATGAACATCCCCAGCGGAACGGCGATGGCGAGTGAGATGCCGAGCGCGAGGAGCGTGTAGACGAGGTGGTGTCCCACCTGCGCGGGCACGCCGTCGGGTCCGGTCCAGTGGGCGCTGTCGGCGAACCAGCCGGTCACGTTCACGAGGTCACGATCCGTTCACGCCAGGGGGTGGCGAGTCGGTTGGCCACCTGGATCGCCACGTCGAAGATCACCGCGAGCACCACGCACATCACCACACCGGAGACCAGCGGACCGTACAACTGCAGTTGGAGCCCCTGGGTGAACAGCGACCCGAGTTGGGAGATGCCGAGCAGGGCGGCCAACGTCACGATCGACACGTTCGACACGACCGCGACCCGGAGGCCGGCGCTGATCACCGGCACCGCCACCGGCAGCTCCACCAGGAACAGGATCTGCCACGTCCGGTACCCCATGGCGCGTGCGGCGAGAACGGTGTCCACGGGCACCGAGGCGAGTCCGTCGGCGACCACCCGCACGAGCAACGCAACGGTGTAGATCGTCAGCGCCAGAACGATGTTGATGGGGTCGAGGATCTTCGTGCCGATGATCGGCGGGAGGAAGATGAACAACGCCAGCGACGGCACCGTGTAGAACAGGCCCGCGATTCCGACGATCGGGGTGTAGCTGCGTCGCGAGCGATAGGCCCACCAACCCAGCGGTAATGCGACGAGGAGTCCGATCACGGTGGGGATCAGCGTCAGCCAGATGTGGCTGACCGTCAGCGACCACACCAGCCCGTAGTTGTCGCCGACCCAGTCGACGATCTTGTTCACGCCGCACCCTCGCTCGCGCGGGCCCGGCGGATCGCGGCCAGTACGTCGGTGTCGGTCACCGAACCGACCAGCACGCCGTCGTCGCCGACGATCACGCAGCGGCCCGCGGGGTTCGACAGCGCCGAGTTGAGCAGCTCGCGCAGCGGGCTGTCGGCGCGCGCGACCGTGCCGGCGAGGTTGATGTCGCTCGACTCGACGCTGCGGGTCCCGATCGCGGTGATGTCGACCCACCCGATGGGTCGGTGGTCGCTGTCGACCGCGAGGGCCCAGCGCCCTTCGGACCCGCCGATCGGCTTGCCGACGGTCACCGTCGGCTCGGTCTGCGGGACGAGCTCGTCGTCGCCGAACCGGAAGCCGAGCGAACGGTATCCCCGTGTGCTGCCGACGAAGTCGGCGACGAACTCGTCGGCCGGGGCCTCGAGCAATCCGGCGGGGGTCGCGACCTGGGCCAGTCGCCCGCCCTGTCGCAGTACGGCGACGCGATCGCCGAGTTTGAGGGCCTCGTCGATGTCGTGGGTGACGAGGATGATCGTCTTGGAGATGTCGCTCTGCAGGCGCAGGAACTCGTCCTGCAGTTGCGCGCGGACGATGGGGTCGACCGCACTGAACGGCTCGTCCATCAGCAGGAACGGCGGGTCGGTGGCCAGTGCCCGGGCGACGCCGACACGCTGCTGCTGTCCACCGGAGAGCTGCCACGGGTAGCGCTTCGCGAACGCGGAGTCGAGGCCGACGCGTTCGAGTAGCTCCATGGCCGCGGCCCGGGTCTGCTTCTTGCCGCCACCGAGCAGTCGCGGCAGGGCGGCGACGTTGTCGACGACGGTGCGATGCGGGAACAGCCCTGCGTTCTGGATGACGTACCCGATGCGGCGGCGCAGCGTGACGGCGTCGATCGAGGCGGTGTCGGTGCCGTCGAGGGTGATGCGGCCCGCGGTCGGGTCGATCAGTCGGTTGACCATGCGCATCGTCGTGGTCTTACCGCAGCCGGACGGACCCACGAGAACGGTGATCTGGCCGCTCGGGGCGGTGAGGTCGAGCTCGTCGACCGCGACCGTCCCGTCCGGGTATGTCTTCGAGACGCGCTCGAACTCGATCATGGTCGTCCTCTGTGGGTGTCGGAATCCGCCGGCCCGTGACACGGCTCTGGATCAAACCGTATAACGCGCGCGGAGACACCGCCCCCGATCCCGCGGGTCAGCGCAGAGTGCGACCGTAAATCCCGTCGATCCCGAAGAAGCTGCCGGGCTCCGGTGATCGGGTCCTGGTCGACTGGACGTCGAAGTAGCGCACGTCGAGGCCGGCGATCCGATCATCGGTCGCGGTGAACTCCACCCTGTTCCCGAGGAAGCGGACTCGCACGGGGACCGACGTGGTGATCCCGTCGTTGGCGCGACTGACCTCGAGTCGCGCATCACCGGGCACACCCACCGAGGACAACGCGATCACCGCACCGCCACCGATGTACTTCTGGGGGCCGTAGAGCACCACCGAGTAGCCCGGCCCGCCGTTGGCCAGTGGCACCGGCGCCCCACGCAGGGAGATTGTCGCCGACAGTGATCCGGTGGATCGTCCGTAGTCCACTGTCGCGGAGAGGATGTCGATCGCAGGCGCACTGAGCAAGGACGGCGGCGAGTACACCGTCACCGGGGCGGCCGAGGCGGGGGCGGCTCCGAGACCGATGCCCATGGCCGCGGCCAGACCGCAGGCGAACGCGAGGGCGGAGCGACGTGGTGTGAACAAGGTGAACTCCCTGAGATGTCCCGACCTCAATTGGTACTGAACGGTACCAATTGTTCGCCTGGGGAACAAGGAGGTGTGCGGGACAAAAGAAGCCACTCGCGAACCGGATGGCTCGCGAGTGGCTTCTGGAGTGCGACAGCTCAGCTGGTGGTCGTGCCCGGCCGGGCCTCCCCCGACGGATCGGCGGCGACAAGCGACTCGTCGACCGGCAGGTCGTCCGACGGCAGCACGTCGTTGGTGTCGTCGGTGGCCGCGATGGTGTTGGCGTGGACGCGCAACTTGTCATCGAGTCCGTCCGAGCGGTGCTTCTCCGCCAGGATCAGCGGATCGCGCCGCAGATCTTTGTAGAGCGACACGCACATCAGGATCATCACGATCACGAACGGCAGGGCCGCGATGATCGCCATCGTCTTGATGCCCTGGAGGGCGTCGTCACCGCTGACCCACAGCAGCAGAGCGGCCACGGCACCGGTGAGGACACCCCAGAAGATGGTCACCGTCCTGCTCGGTTCGGGTCGTCCGCGTTCGGACAGCGTCGCCATCACCAGGGAGGCCGAGTCGGCACCGGAGACGAAGAAGATCGCGACCAGGACCATGACGAGCACCGAGGCGATGCCTGCCCACGGCAGGTTGCCGAGCAGATCGAACAGCTGCGACTCCGGGCCGTCGCTCTCCGACAGGCCCTTTCCGTCCATCTCCTGGCTGATCGCGGTGCCACCGAAGATGGCGAACCACACGAGCGAGACGCTGGACGGGACGACCATCACGCCGATCACGAACTCGCGGATGGTGCGTCCACGGCTGATCTTGGCCAGGAACATGCCGACGAACGGGGTCCAGGAGACCCACCAGGCCCAGTAGAAGATGGTCCAGCCCGCCAGCCACTCCTTGCCCGCGGCGTCGGTGCTCGCACCGGAACGCGCGGCGTCGGCGGTGATCTCCTTGGCGTAGCTGCCGATCGACGTCGGCACGACGTTGAGGATGAAGATGGTCGGGCCGACGACGAAGATGAACAGGGCCAGCGTGATGGCCAGCACCATGTTGATGTTCGACAGCCACTGGATGCCCTTGGCGACGCCGGACACCGCAGACGCGACGAACGCCGCGGTGAGGACCGCGATGACCGCGACGAGAAGCAGCTTGCCGCTCTCGCCGACGACGTTGAGCTCCTCGAATCCCGAACCGATCTGTGCGGCACCCAATCCGAGGGACGCGACCGTACCGAACAGGGTCGCGAAGATGGCGAGGATGTCGATGACCTTGCCGCCCCAACCGTTGGCGCGGTTGCCCAGGAGCGGTGCGAACACTGCGCTGATGAGCTGGCCGCGTCCGCAGCGGTAGGTGCTGTAGGCGATCGCGAGTCCGACGACGGCGTACATCGCCCACGGGTGCAGGCCCCAGTGGAACATCGTCGTCGCCATGGCCACGCCGACGTCGTTGGCGTTGGTTCCGGGAGGCGCGTCGGAGTAGTGGGTGAGCGGCTCGTTGGCGCCGTAGAACATCAGGCCGATGCCCATGCCGGCGCTGAACATCATCGCGATCCAACTGACCGTCTTGAACTCGGGCTTCTCGCCGTCGCGACCGAGCGGGATCTTCCCGTACTTGCTCGCCGCGAGGAACACGGCGAACAGGACGAACCCGGTGGCGCAGAGGATGAACATCCATCCGAGGTTGTCGGTGATCCACGCGAGGATGTTCGCGGTCACGTCCTTGAGGCCGGTCTTGTCGACGATCCCCCAGACGAGGAACCCGACGATCAGGGCGGCGGTGACGCCGAAGACGACGAAGTCGACGTGGTGTCCGCCGGCCTTCGAAGACCTCGTATCCCGGGTTTCGGTGTCGCCACCATCACCCGACATTCGTGTTTGCGTAGTCGTAACCATGTCTTTACTGTCGCAGGATTTGGCTGCGACATTCAAACGAGTCGGGGAATGGACATCGACTCGTAACAGTCGCCAGCTGCCCCGTTCGGGCTCAGCTGACCCTCAGGTGGCGCTCAGGCGCAGCTCAGGACCGTTTCAACGCCACTGACAGCATGTCGGCGATCATTTCGTCGCCGATGCCCATCGAACGCAGTTCGGCGACGTGCGCCACGGTCATGCGCTGCGCTTTCGCGTCCGCGGAGCCTGACCGCTCCGTCACGAACGACCCGTTGCGCCCCCGCGTCTCGATGACGTCGGCCGCCTCGAGCTCGCGGTAGGCCCGCGCCGCGGTGTTCGGTGCGATGGACAACTCGGCGGCGAGGGCGCGCACGGTCGGCAGCTTCGAGCCCACCAGCAATTCGCCCCTGCCGACGAGCTCGATGACCTGCCGCCGCACCTGTTCGTAGGGCGGTTCGGCGGAATCGGGATCGATGGTGATGTCCATTCCCCGGCCCGTCACAGCAGATCGCGCGCGACCGGGCACGACATGCAGCGCGGACCACCCCGGCCCGAGCCCAGTTCACTGCCGGCGATGGTGAGGACCTCGATACCCGAGTCCCGGAGGCGGCGGTTCGTCTCGACGTTGCGGTCGTAGGCCACGACGACGCCGGGCGAGATCGCCAGGGTGTTGTTGCCGTCGTCCCACTGCTCGCGTTCGGCGGTCACCGCGTCGAGCCCGGTGTCGATGACGCGGAGCTTGCCGATCCCCATGGCGTCGGCGGCCGCCTCGACGAACGGCGCCGGTCCCACGACGGTCGGGGTGTCGTCGTCCATCCGGATCGTGAACGCCGACAACGAGTCCTGGATCACCGGGTACATCACCACGGCGTCGGTGTCGACCATCGTGCAGACGGTGTCGAGATGCATCGACGCTCGCCGCTGCTCGATGGGGACCGCGAGCACGGTGTGCGCGAGTCCGTCGTCGAACAGGCTGCGCGCCAGCGCCTCCGCCCCCGCGGGCGTGGTCCGCTCACCGACACCGACCGCGACGACCCCCGGCGCCATCAGCAGGATGTCGCCGCCCTCGATCGGGGCGCTGTGCGACTCGTAGGCGCGACGGGCGCCCCGGAACCGCGGGTGGTGGGCGTAGATCAGGTCGG
The DNA here is from genome assembly GCF_014635305.1 of Williamsia phyllosphaerae. Classification (NCBI taxonomy): domain Bacteria; kingdom Bacillati; phylum Actinomycetota; class Actinomycetes; order Mycobacteriales; family Nocardiaceae; genus Williamsia; species Williamsia phyllosphaerae. Next base: position 375,477 of record NZ_BMCS01000002.1, read on the forward strand.
TCAGCGATGTCTCGCGCACCCGTGCGGGCAGCGCGAGGGTGGTGATCGCGAACCGGGTCCCGATCCAGAACGAGCTGTCCCGGGTGAACAGCAGGTTGGGCAGCGGATCGATCGCGAACTCGACGCCGTGATGCATCCGTCGCACCAGCGACGCCCGCGCCGCGGCGGGGCTCTCGGGCATCTCGTCGAACGTCATGCCCGCCATCAGGATCGTGGCCAGGTCGGCGGGCGGCAGGGTGCGCAGGTGGCCGGCGAGTTCCTGGGCGAGGTGGTGCCCGAGGCGACGCGCGCTGACCGCTGCGGCGATGCCCTGCATGCGGGCGGCGCCACTGAGCTCGATGGTCTGGCGCAGCAGGTCGCCGAGCAGCAGGACCTCGACGTCGTGATCACGCAACACCTGGGCGAACGTGTCGTGCTCCTCCTGCGCCCGGTCCACCCAGGGCAACCCGTCGAAGAGCAGTTGGTCGCTGTTGCGCGGGGTCAGACGCCGGAGCTCGTCGCCCGGCCGGTGCAGCATCACACTGCGGAGCCGACCCACCTCGGAATTCGCACCCAGCGGTGGTGCCGATCCGGGATCGACGGCAGATCCGCTCTGATCACTCATGCGGACACGGTAATCGTCGGCGCGGCGCGTCGCCGCTCACCGACGGGGCGGCTCCACGGTTGCGTCGCCGTCGGCCGTGGGTGGGATCGACGAGATGACGGGCTTGTCGATGGGCTCGCCGGTGCGCACCGGGGCGGTCTCCCGGGCGACCGACCACAGCGCCAGGGCCACGAGCGGCACCGCGCCGGTGAGCAGGAACGCCGGACCGTAGCCACCGGCGTGGTCGACCATCAGACCCGCGAGGATCGGCCCGGTCACGGCACCGACGTCGGAGATCATCTGGAAGGCGGCGAGTGCGGTGCCGCCCTGACCGCGCTTGGCGAGCAGGTCGGCCAGTGCCGCCTGGTGGGTGGGGGCGAACAGCCCCGACCCGACGCCGGCCACGAAGCTCAGGACGCCGGCCAGCCACAGGGATCCGCTGTAGCCGAGGACCAGGGTGGCACCCGACATCAGGGCGAGACCGGGCAGCATGATCGGCTTCCTCCCCAGGCGATCCGAGAGCCGCCCCGCGACGACGATGGACGCGACGTTGCCCGCGGCGTACACGGCGAGCACCACACCCGACCACGCGCTGGACTCGTCGAGCCCGTAGACGATGTAGAGCGGCACGAGCGCCACGCGCACGCCCTGACTCGCGAAACCCTGGGTGAAGCTCGAGGCGAGGATGGCCCGATAGGTCCTGTCGCGGAGCGCCTCCCGGAGTCCGACGGGGTCGAGGACCGGACCCGATCCGCCGACCGGGCGGCCGCCGACGCCCCGCAGTTGGGTGGCCACGACCGCCGAGGCGATCAGCAGGGCGACCGCGTAGACGACGAACGGCAGACGCAACCCGTAGTTGACCAGCGCCGCGCCGATCAGCGGGCCGGTGATGTTGCCGAGGAGGAAGCCGCCGCTGAAGAAGCCCGAGACGCGGCCGCGCAGATCGGTGGGCGAGAGCCGGATGAGCAACGCCAGCGCGGAGACGCTGAACATCGTCGAGCCGATGCCGCCGAGACCACGGAAGATCAACAGCTGCCAGTAGTTCTGGGCGAAGGCGCACGCCAGCGTCGAGGCCGCGACGATGAGCAGGCCGGTGAGGTAGACCCGCCGCTCACCGAGCAGCGACACCAACTTGCCGCTGGCGGGGGCGAACAGCAGACGCATCATCGCGAACGCCGAGACGATCACCGTCGCCGCGGCGACGGACACGTCGAAACTGCGGGCGAAGTTGGGGAGCGCGGGGGCGATCAGGCCGTAGCCGAGGGCGATGACGAAGTTCGCGGCGAGCAGAACCCAGATCCCGCGAGGGATCTGTCTCATCGTGGACCCGGATTCGACGTGATCGGCATGTGTTCGATAGTCGACCATCGCCCGGCGTTGCACCAAACCGTCGACCGTTCCCTACGATCTGGCAGATGACGATCTCGACCTCTCGCGGCCTGGCCGCCATCGCCGTGCTGGCCCTCGCCCTGACAGCCGCCTGCGCACCCACCTCCGACTCCGACGGCGGATCCGCCTCCGGCGCGGCGTCGGCGTCGTTGTCGGAGTGCGAGCCCGCCACCCTGCCGGTCGTGGCCAAGGGAACGCTGACCGTGGCCACCGACGACCCGGCGTACGAGCCGTGGTTCAGCGACAACGACCCCACCAACGGCAAGGGCTTCGAGTCGGCGGTGGCCTACGCCGTGGCCGACAAGCTCGGATTCACCAAGAATCAGGTCAAGTGGACCAAGGCGGGGTTCAACCAGGTGATCCAGCCCGGCAAGAAGAACTTCGACTTCGACATCAACCAGTTCTCGATCTCCGCGCAGCGGGCCAAGGCCGTGGACTTCTCGAGCCCGTACTACTCGGCCTCGCAGGCGATCATCACACTCGCGGACTCACCGTTCGCGGGTGCGACGTCACTCGCCGACCTCAAGGGCGCGAAACTCGGTGCGCAGATCGCCACCACCTCGCTCACCGCGATCGATCAGATCGCACCGACCACCGCGCCGCTGGTCTACGACGACACCTCCAAGGCCGGCCAGGCCCTGCAGAACAAGCAGGTCGACGCGATCGTCGCCGACCTGCCGACCGCGTACTACCTGACGTCCGCGGAGATCACCGGCGGCAAGATCGTCGGCGAGTTCCAGCCGACGAAGGGTGAGCAGGAACGGTTCGGACTGTTGCTGTCGAAGGGCAGCGCGCTCACTCCGTGCGTCAACGCAGCGGTCGACTCGTTGAACTCCGACGGCACCCTGACCGATCTCCAGAACGAGTGGTTGACCCGGGCGACCAGCGTTCCCGAACTGAAGTGACCTCCCGCGCGACGCCGCTGAGCGAACGCCAACTCGAGCGGCAGCGGTACCGGCGTCGCCGGACGCGGACGCGGGCCGCCATCGCCGCGGTCTCGACGGTCGTCGTGCTCGGCCTCGTCATCGCGGTCGTGATCTCCTCCCCGGGCTGGGACCGGGTGCACGCCACGTTCTTCGACTGGCACGACGCGAAAGGGTCGTTCCCCGACGTCGCGAAGTCGTTCTGGCTCAACATCCGTCTGTTCCTCGTCGTCGAGGTCTTCGTCCTCGTGCTCGGTCTCGTCGTCGCGATCATCCGGGTCATCCCCAGCCCCGCGCTCGCGCCGGTCAAACTGGTGGCGGTGCTCTACACCGACATCTTCCGTGGCACCCCAACACTTCTCATCGTCCTGCTGGTCGGTTTCGGTGTGCCCGCGCTCGAGTTGAGCGGCTTGCCGACGAGCCTGTTCTGGCTCGGCGTCATCGCACTGACGCTGAGTTACGGCGCGTACGTCGCCGAGGTCATCCGCGCGGGCATCCTGTCGGTGCACCCGTCCCAGTGGGCGAGCGGTCGCGCGATCGGCCTGTCCTACGGCAAGACCCTGCGGCACGTGATCCTGCCGCAGGCGTTGCGACGGGTCGCTCCCCCGCTGCTCAACGACTTCGTGTCGCTGCAGAAAGACACCGCGCTGCTGTCGACGATCGGGCTGGTGGAGTCGTTGCGCGCGGCCCAGGTGATCTCCGGTCGCGATTTCGTCTTCACCCCGTACGTCGTCGCTGCGTGCTTCTTCATCGTCGCCACGATCCCCCTCGCCCGTCTCACCGACTATCTGACGGTGCGTTCGATGCGCCGCGAGAGCGGGTTCTGATGACCGCGACCGGGAAAGACGCGACCTCGGCGACCGAGCTGCTCCGCGCCGTGGCGATCCGCAAGTCGTTCGGCGGCAACGACGTCCTGCGCGGTATCGACCTCACCGTCGGGCAGGGCGAGGTCGTCTGCCTGATCGGCGCGTCCGGATCGGGCAAGTCGACGCTGTTGCGCTGCCTCGACCTGTTGGAGGTCCTCGACGACGGTGACATCTGGCTCGACGGGCGCGAGATCACCGATCCGCGTGTCGACGTCGACGAGGTACGGCGTTCGATCGGGATCGTCTTCCAGGCCTACAACCTGTTCCCGCACCTGTCGGTGCTGCGCAACCTCACCCTCGGACCGGTCAAGGCTCGCGGGATCTCCGGTGCCGACGCCCGTGCCCGAGCGCACGCCCTGCTCGAGCGGGTCGGGCTGTCGGAGAAGTCCGGCGCGTACCCGGACTCGCTGTCGGGTGGTCAGCAGCAGCGGGTCGCACTCGCCCGCGCGATCGCGATGGACCCGCAGGTGTTGTTGCTCGACGAGATCACCTCGGCGCTCGACCCGATGCTCGTCGGCGAGGTGCTCGACGTCATCAGGGGTCTGCGGGCCGACGGGATGACGATCGTGATGGCCACCCACGAGATGACATTCGCCCGCGAGGTTGCCGACCGCATCGTGTTCATGGCCGACGGCCGGATCGAGGAGTCCGGTCCGCCGGAGCAGATCTTCACCGCGCCGAGCAGTCCACGCACCGCGGAGTTCCTCGCCCGACACCTTGGCTGAGCCCGCCCGGGGGCCGGGTCACGAGGACGCGTCGGCCGGTCGGTCGAGCTGCAGGATGTGGTGCGCGGGGTCGTCGATCGGGTTGTCGGGCACGAGATCTCCGCTGGCGACGATGCGGAAGCCCGCCTTCTCCAGAGCCCGCCACGACCGGCGGTTCGCGGCCACCACGGGAACCAGCAACGTCTGGGCGTCGCCGTACCGGTCGAAGGTGTCGGCGCTGACCGAAGCGATGATCACCGGACCGAGTCCGCGTCCGATCAGCTCCGGGACCCCGATCAGGTAGTCGATGGTGTACGCGGTCGGAGGCACCGCTCCGATGACCGGCTCGAACTCGTGCAGGTACTCGGGGTAGTCGGCGATCCGGCACCGCTGGACCAGACCGACCGGTGTCCCGGCGACGAGCACGACGAGGTTGTCGCCGGGTTCGGCGCCGTCGATCCCCGGCCCGAAATCGCGTTCCAGCGCGGCGCCGTCGAACTCCTGATGCCACCACCGCGCGACGTCGGGGGTCGCCAGCCAGCGGGCGAGCAACTCGAAGTCGTCGCGTGTCAGCGGGCGGAATCCGATGTCGGGGTGTGCGATCACCATCTCCGGGATTGTTGCTCGTCGAGCGCGTGCTCGGTGAGCGATCGACCGAGTTCGATCATCTCCGTCGCCCGGTGGAAATCCAGGCTGCGGATGGCGGTGCGCGGCACCTCGATCAGCACGTCCGGCGGGAACGCGGCCAGCTGATAGCGGGCCAGCGCCTCCTGCATGATGTCGAGCGAGCGGTCCATGATCGTGAAACGACTGAGCTTGCGCAGGGCCGAGTCGTCGGACGGCGAGGCGATGACGCGGGACTCCTGATCGGAGGTCTCCGCGACCGCGGCCACGCCGTCGGGATCCACCTCGGAGGCGTCCTCCGCGCCCGGGTCGCCGGCGAACCGGTCGACGATGGACTTGACGAAGTTCTGTTCCAGCAACGGCGACGCGGTCCGTCGGATCATGTCCATCGCGCCGGGTACCACGTGGGCCGATTCGTGGCTCTCGGCGTCGATCCCACCGGTGTCCGCACCGAGGTCGACGCCGATGATCAGGTCGGCGCCGGCCGCGGCCAGGGGCGCGATCGGTACCGGGTCGAGGATGCCGCCGTCGACCAGGACGCGACCGTTCAGGACGAACGGGGTGATGACCCCGGGGATGGCGATCGATGCGCGGATCGCGGTGTCCACCGGCCCGCGTTGGAACCACTTCGCACGGCCCGCGGTGAGGTCGGTGGCGACCGCGGTGAACGGGATCGGGAGGTCCTCGATCTGCACCTCACCCAGGATCTCGCGCACCTTGTCGAGGATCTTGGCGGCGTGGATGACCCCGGGCGCCGACAGTGAGACGTCCATCAACCGCACCACGTCGAGCTGGTTCAGCCCGGTGACCCAGGACGTGTACTCCTCGAGTCGGCCGGCGGCGTGCAGGCCCGCGATGAGGGCGCCCATCGAGGATCCGGCGATGCCGACGATCTCGTAGCCGCGTTCCTCCAGCACCTGCAGGACACCGATGTGGGCGTACCCCCTGGCACCGCCACTGCCGAGCGCCACCGCAACGGTTGTTGTGCTCACGCCGTCCAGCGTACGAGCCGTCACCTCGCAGCGGTTCCGTGGGCACACCACATCGACTTCCCAGGCGAGCCGGACACGCTGGCCGCACCGACCACGTGTGAAAGAGGAATTCGATGGCCACCCCCGCCACCATCACGACCGTGCCGCCGCGCTGCTCTACGCAATGCGCCGCAAGCCGGCGCTCGCCGACACCATCCGGGCAGGGCGACACCCCGCTGCAGATCTACGCCGGTGTCATGGGGCTCGCCGTGCTGGCTCTCGTGTCGACGACGGTGTCGTACTTTCACCGCGAACCGCGACACAGTCAGCAATCTTTCCCGTTGAGCGGGAAGAACTGCTGACTCTGGTCTCGCACCGTCGGCGGGGCGCAACGACGCACCTTGGGGGCAGCGCGAGCAGGCCTTATCGTGGCCTGCATGAACTGGGCTTCCTACGCAGCGTTCCTCGGGCTCGTCGCCCTGCTGACACTGTTGCCGGGACCCGACACCGCCGTGGCCATCAAGAACACATTGCAGGGTGGTCGGCGTCGCGGGGGCTGGTGTCTGTTCGGGATCAGCACCGCCAGCGTCGTGCAGAGCACCGCGGCCGCGGCCGGCCTCGGCGTCCTCATCGTCACGGTCGAACCACTGTTCCTCACCATCAAATACGTCGGTGCGGCCTATCTGCTGTTCCTCGCGGTACAGGCCTTGCGCAGTGCTCGACGCGGCGAGTACAGCGACGACACCACCCCGTCCGGGGGGTCGTCGTCCGCGGTGGCGGGGTGGCGTCAGGGTTTCATCTCCAACATCTGCAACCCGAAGGTCATCGCCTTCTACCTCGCTGTGCTGCCGCAGTTCCTGGGAACCGAGCCCACGCTCACGGCGATCGCGGTCTACGCGGTCACGTTCCCACTGATCGGTACCGCGTACCTCGCGGTGATCATCCACGGCGTCCACCGGGCGCGGGAGGTCTTCACCCGCAGACGCATCCGTCGCACGATGGATGCCGTGACCGGCGCGGCCCTGGTCGCGTTCGGACTCCGGCTCGCCACCGAGTGATCCGCTGACCCGGGCCCACCACCGCGAGGGCGGCGATCGTTTTACCCGAATGCAATGCCGCAGAAACGCGTCTGGGCGCAGAATCTGGGGATGAACGAGCAGACCGTCCGTGCCGCGATCGTCCAGACCTCGTGGACCGGTGACCGCGAGACGATGATCGCCGCGCACATCGACTACGCACGGGAGGCGGCGCTGCAGGGCGCGCAGATCATCGGCTTCCAGGAGGTGTTCGACGCGCCCTACTTCTGCCAGGTGCAGGAGGAGAAGTACTACGCCTTCGCCGAGGAGATCCCCGGTCCGACCACCGACACGTTCTGCGACCTAGCGCGCGAGCTGTCGATGGTGATGGTGGTCCCGATCTACGAACGCGAGCAGGGCGGGTTCCTTTACAACACCGCGGTGGTCATCGACGCCGACGGGACGCTGCTCGGGAGATACCGCAAACACCACATCCCGCAGCTGCCCGGCTTCTGGGAGAAGTTCTACTTCCGCCCCGGCAACCTCGGATGGCCGGTGTTCGACACCGCCGTCGGCAAGGTAGGTGTCTACATCTGTTACGACCGCCATTTCCCCGAGGGCTGGCGCGCACTCGGTCTCGCGGGTGCGCAGATCGTCTACAACCCCTCGGCCACCAGCCGCGGCCTCTCGAGCTACCTGTGGAAGCTCGAACAGCCCGCATCGGCCGTCGCCAACGAGTACTTCGTCGCCGCGATCAACCGCGTCGGCGTCGAGGCGGAGTACGGCGACAACGACTTCTACGGCACCAGCTACTTCGTCGACCCCGAGGGCAAATTCGTGGGCGAGGTGGGTTCCGACACCGACCCCGAACTCATCGTCCGCGACCTCGACCTGGGTCTCATCGAAACGGTGCGCAATCGGTGGGCGTTCTACCGCGACCGCCGCCCGGACGCCTACGGCCCGCTCACCGCACCCTGACGTCCGCTCTCCTCGATCGAAGGGACACCGAAGTGTCGACGACGTTCATCCACGGCGGAACGGTGGTGTCGACCACCGGTGCCCAACCCCTCGACGTCCTGATCTCCGACGAGACGATAGTCGCGGTCATCGCGCCCGGATCCACCGTTCTCGGAGCGGATCTCGCGGCGAGCGCGGATCACACCATCGACGCGACCGGGCGCTACGTGATCCCCGGTGGCATCGACGCGCACACGCACATGGAGATGCCGTTCGGTGGCACCTTCGCCTCCGACACCTTCGAGACCGGGACCCGTGCCGCGGCGTGGGGTGGCACGACGACCATCATCGACTTCGCCGTGCAGAACCCGGGGATGCGGTTGCAGGACACCGTCGCCGCGTGGCACGAGAAGGCCGCGGGCAACTGTGCCGTCGACTACGGCTTCCACCAGATCATCGGCGGCGTCGACACCGACTCACTCAAGGCGATGTCCGAACTCGTCGCCGAGGGCATCACCAGCTTCAAGCTGTTCATGGCCTACCCGGGGGTCTTCTACTCCACCGACGGCCAGATCCTGCAGGCCATGCAGTTCGCGGCCGAACTCGGCGCGCTGATGATGATGCACGCGGAGAACGGGATAGCGATCGACGTCTTGGTCGAGCAGGCCCTCGCCCGTGGTGACACCGATCCGATCTTCCACGGCACATCACGCGCATGGCAGATGGAGGAGGAGGCCACGCACCGGGCGATCATGCTGGCGCATCTGACCAAGGCGCCGCTCTACGTCGTACACGTCTCGGCCAAGCAGGCCCTCGAACAGATCGCGACGGCACGGGGCAACGGGCAGAACGTGTTCGCCGAGACGTGCCCGCAATATCTGTACCTGTCCCTCGAGGAGCAGCTCGGCGCACCGGGTTTCGAGGGCGCCAAATGGGTCTGCTCGACCCCGCTGCGCCCACGCGCGGAGGGTCACCAGGACGAACTGTGGCGCTACATCCGCACCGGCGACGTGACGACGGTGGCCACCGACCACTGTCCGTTCTGCATGAAGGACCAGAAGGACATGGGCGTGGGGAACTTCGCGAAGATCCCGAACGGTATCGGGTCGGTGGAACACCGGATCGACCTGATGTTCCAGGGCGTCAAGGACGGCAAGATCTCGCTCGAACGCTGGGTGGACATCTGTTGCACGACGCCCGCGCGCATGTTCGGGATGTACCCGCGCAAGGGCATCATCTCCCCCGGTGCCGACGCCGACATCGTCATCTACGACCCGAACGGACACACCAGCATCGGCGTCGAGAAGACCCACCACATGAACATGGACTACTCGGCCTACGAGGGCTTCGAGATCGACGGCCACGTCGACACCGTCATCTCGCGTGGCCGGGTCATCGTCGACGACGGCGCCTATCACGGCTCCAGGACCCATGGCTCGTTCGTCAAACGCGGCCTGTCGCAGAACCTGATCTGACGGCCGGCCGGACACGAAGCGCAGCGGAGCTGGACCAGAAGGAGGTCGGGTACATCATGGATCTCGGTGTTGTGCTGCAGTGCAATCCGCCCGCGTCGGAGGTGGTCGACCTCGCCGTGCGCGCCGAACAGCTCGGGTTCAGCCACGTCTGGACGTTCGACTCCCACCTGCTGTGGCAGGAGCCGTACGTCATCCACTCGGCAATCCTCGCCGCCACCGACCGGGTCGTCGTCGGGCCGATGGTGACCAACCCCGCGACCCGCGAACCGACGGTCACCGCGTCCACGTTCGCCACGCTCAACGAGATGTACGGCAATCGCACCATCTGCGGCATCGGCCGGGGCGACTCCGCGGTCCGCACCCTCGACGGTCGACCGAGCACGCTCGCCACCCTGCGCGAGTCGATCCGGGTGATCCGCGCGCTGGGGAATTCCGGCGAGATGGAGATCGACGGCACCACGCTGCGGCTGCCGTGGAGTCACGGCTCCGCGCTGGAGGTCTGGGTCGCGGCCTACGGCCCGAAAGCACTCGCGCTGACCGGTGAGGTCGCCGACGGCTACATCCTGCAGCTCGGCGACCCCGACATCGCCGTGTGGATGATCGGGCAGGTGCGGGCGGCCGCCGAACGCGCAGGACGCGACCCGGCCGCCATCCGGTTCTGCGTCGCGGCACCGGCCTACGTCACCGCCGACGACTCCCCCGACTCGCTGGCCCACGCGCGCGAGCAGTGCCGCTGGTTCGGAGGCATGGTCGGCAACCACGTCGCCGACATCGTCACCCGCTACGGCGCGACATCGGAGGTCCCCGAGGCGCTCACCTCGTACATCGCCGGACGCACCGGCTACGACTACACCGAGCACGGCCGCGCCGGGAACAGCCACACCACCTTCGTGCCCGACGACATCGTCGACCGCTTCTGCATCATCGGTCCACCGGCCACGCACGTCGAGCGCCTCGCCGAACTCCGCGAACTCGGCGTCGACCAGTTCGCCGTCTACCTGCAGCACGACGCCAACTCCGAGACGCTCGAGGCGTACGGCGCGCAGGTCATGCCTGCCCTGGTGCAGGGCACAATGAACACATGACCGACAACTCCGTCCCCACACCCGACCCCGCGACCGGAGCGCAGGTCCGCGCCGACGACCGCGCCCACGTCTTCCACTCGTGGTCGGCCCAGGCGCAGATCGACCCGCTACCGATCGCCGGCGCACAGGGCTCCTGGTTCTGGGACTACGACGGCAAACGGTATCTCGATCTCGGCTCGCAGCTCGTCAACGCCAACGCGGGCCACGGCCACCCCGCCATCGTCGACGCGATCTGCGAACAGGCCCGGATCCTGCCGACCATCGCGCCGTCGTTCGCCAACGACAAACGCGGCGAACTGGCCCGACTCATCGCCGAACGGGCGCCGGGCGACCTCAACAAGGTGTTCTTCACCAACGCCGGTGCCGAGGCCAACGAGCACGCGATCCGCATGGCGCGCGTGGCCACCGGCCGCTCGACGGTGCTGGCGATGTACCGCAGCTATCACGGCGCCTCGGGCACCACGATCGGGCTGACCGGCGATCCCCGTCGCTGGCGCGCCGAGCCGACGGGTAACGACGTCGCCCGGTTCTTCGGCCCGTACCCGTTCCGGTCGCCGTGGAACACCGACTCGATCGAGGCGGAGGGCGTTGCGGCACTGAATCATCTGCGACAGGTGGTCGAGCTGCAGGGCCCCGCGACCATCGCCGCGATCATCATCGAGACCGTCATCGGCACCAACGGCGTCATCGTCCCGCCGCCGGGATACCTCGCCGGTGTCCGCGCGCTGTGCGACGAGTACGGCATCGTCTACATCGCCGACGAGGTCATGGTCGGATTCGGCCGCCTCGGAGAGTGGTTCGGCGTCAACGCCTTCGACGTCACCCCGGACCTCATCACCTTCGCCAAGGGCGTCAACTCCGGCTACGTCCCGCTCGGCGGGGTCGTCATCGGGTCGCGCATCGCCGACCACTTCGCCGACACCCCCTACCCCGGCGGCCTCACCTACAGCGGGCATCCGCTGGCCTGTGCCGCGGGTGTGGCGTCGATCAAGGCCTTCGAGGCCGACGGCGTCATCGACCGGGTCCGCGCGACCGGCGAGGACCTCATCCGCCCGACCCTGGAGAAGATCGCCGACAATCATCCGTCGGTCGGTGAGATCCGCGGTATGGGGTTCTTCTGGGCGATCGAACTCGTCCGCAATCCCGAGACCCGCGAGGGACTGGTCCCGTTCAACGCATCCGGCGCGGCGGCGGCGCCGATGGCCGAACTCGTCGGGGCGTTCAAGGAGCGCGGGGTGTGGCCGTTCACCCACTTCAACCGCATCCATCTCGCGCCGCCGCTGGTCACCTCCGACGACGACCTCTCCCACGCGATGGGTGTCCTCGACGAGGTCCTCGACCTCGCCGACCGACACGTGGTGTCGTAGACGCAGCGATGAGTTCGGGCGCCGCGGCAGGTCTGTACGGTCAGCACCCACCAGCGTCCGAGGAGCAGTCATGGCATCGATCACCCCGTCCCTGTGGTTCAACGAAGATCTCGAGGAGGCACTCGAGCTGTACACGTCGGTGTTCCCGGACACGACCGTCCACGGGGTCAACCGGTCGTCGGAGGACGGTCCGGTCCTCTCGGCCGAGTTCGAACTCGTCGGACAGCGGTTCATGGCGCTGAACTACCCCTCGGACTTCCGGTTCACCGAGGCGGTGTCGCTGGTGATCTCCTGCGCTGACCAGGCCGAGGTCGACCACTACTGGGATCAGCTCGTCGTCGGCGGCGAGGAGTCGCAGTGCGGATGGCTCAGGGATCGGTTCGGACTCAGCTGGCAGATCGTCCCGACGCGGTTGTACGAGTTGCTGTCCGACCCGGACCCGGCGCGCGCGAACGGCGCGATACAGGCCATGTTGCAGATGCAGAAGATCGTCATCGCCGATCTCGAGGCCGGCGCCGACAACGCCTGAGGAGCCTCAGGTCTCGCGAGGCACCCGCAGGCGTGAGGCGCCCGGGCCGGTCGTCGCGGCGACGTCGTCGGGGTTGAGCAGCTTGCAACTGCTCATCGACAGGCAGCCGCACCCCACGCACGACCCCATCAGGTCACGCATGTGCTCGAGCAACTCGATGCGCTCGTTGATGTCGTCGATCCACTGCTTCGACGCCTTCTCCCACATCCGCGGGGTCGGGGACTCGGTGGTGCCCAGCACCGCGAGCACCTCACCGATCTTCGTCAGCGGGATACCGGCGGCGGCCGACGCCCGGATGAACGCGACCCGCCGCAACATCGCGCGGTGGTACCGGCGCTGGTTGCCCGAGGTGCGACGACTGAAGATGAGTCCCTTGTCCTCGTAGAAGCGCACCGCCGACGGGGCGACGCCGGCACGCTGCGCCAACTCCCCGACGGTGAGTTCGACATTCTTCGGAGGCATGCCGAGCACCCTACGCCGACTTCAAGTGAGATTGAAGTCCCGATCAGCTTCGCATTGCGGTGACCAGGATGGCCGGGAAGATGTAGGTCGCGATCAGTACGAGGATCCCCACGAGCGGGATGGAGACCGACACCCGATCGCAGTAGTACGCCCTACACGCGAACCCGATGGTCACGGCGATGATGATCGGTCCGCCGATTGCGACCGCGCCGCTGCCGACGAGCATGGCGCCGAGAGACGTCGGATCGCGCGCCCAGTCCGAACTCGGGAGCATCAGCCGAACAAAGAGCGCGCACTGCACGGTGACCAGCACCGCGGTGGCCACCCGGTCAGCGATGTTCCAGCCACTCGAACTCGACGTTGCGCTGTCCGCCATCATGATGCCGCCCCTGGTTCGTCAACTCGCCGCGGTGTGCGGTGTCGAACTCTTGGATGCGCTGACAGAACCCGAATGTTCCCCGGCACGGGCCGCCGTATCGGGGCCCCGAGGTGCTGACTGTGTGGAAAGCGCCATCGAGTGTGCTGGCAGCGATACGCGAGACGTGCCGCAAAACAACGCACACTCGATGAGCGCTTTCCGCACCGTCAGCGGCTTTTCACCATCCCCAGAACGCGGGAAGACTTCGAATGTTCGAACATGTGTTCGAGTAGTTGTGGTACGCTGACAATGTAGCCGCGCCCGGGGAGGAGTGCTTCGTGACCATCGCCGATATGCCTGACACCGATACCGTGTCTGTTCTGGAAGCGAATTACGCTGCGCTCGAACAGCTCCTAGACGAGATCGCAGCTGGCTCGTCGGATGCATGTAGCGATGCGGTGGTCGCGGAGTTGGCCGAGCGTCATGAGCGGGTGGTGCGGCGGATGGAATCGATCGGAAACCGACGGATCCTGGACGTGTCTGATCGGGAGGCCTTCCGGGTGTCGGGGTCGAAAAGCCTGACCGACTACATGTCGACCCGGTTACGGATCACCCGCCCCCGCAGACGGTTACGCGCAGTCCAACACCTCGAAGCCATGCATGCGATGACCGGCGAGAAACTCCCACCCCGCGCCCCGAACACCGCAGTAGGCCTGGCCGACGGACACCTGGGTGCCGAGCACGTCGATGCGATCCTCGACGTACTGGCCAAGGTTCCCGCCGCAGTCGACCCCGACGAGACAGCGAAAGCCGAATCCGCGTTGGCCACCGAAGCGCGTCGGTTGACGCCGCGGGAGATCACCCAGCTCGGGGTCCGGATCCTGGCCTACCTCGACCCCGATGGCACCCTGACCGACGACCGTGACCGCGCCCGCAACCGGAAGCTGTCATTGGGTTCTCAGGACGCGCAGCTGATGTCGACACTGTCCGGGACCCTCGACCCGACCACCCGGGCACTGTTCGAGGTGGTGCTCGCGGCGTGGGCGGCACCCGGGATGAACAACCCCGACGACGATCAGTCTCCGCGCGGCGACACCGCCGGCATCGACCCCGACCATCTGCGCGACGCCGCCGGCCGCGACACCCGCTCAGCGGCCCAACGCAACCACGACGCATTGAAAGCGCTGCTGCAGTGCGCGGCCGACGGCGGCCTGCTCGGTGCGTCGCATCGCGGACTGCCACCGCACATCATCATCTCGATCACCGAGAACGAACTCCGCGACCGCGCCGGCGTCGCGAACACCGCGACCGGCACCGACCTCCCCTTCACCGACGTGCTGACGCTGGCGGCGAAAGCGCAGATGCATCTCGCGGTGTTCGACGACCACACCGCCGAACCACTGTTCCTCGGCCGCGCCCACCGCCTCGCATCCCAAGCCCAACGATTCCTGTTATTCGCGAAATACGGCGGCTGCGGGGCAGCGGACTGCCCGACCCCCTACGCGCACTGCGAAATCCACCACGCAGAAAAAGACTGGGCCGACGGCGGCACCACCGACGCCAACCACCTCGCACCCGCATGCGGCCCCCACAACCGGGCCGTCGGCCCCAACCCCGACCAATGGACCACCGAAAAAATCACCACCGGCCCCGACCGCGGCCGATACGGCTGGCGCCGCAACACCGACCCACCCGAGGAACTCCACGCCAACCACCGACACCACATCCGCGAACTCCTCGACCAACACGGTGACGATGACCCGTGGGTCGAGAACACATCACACGTCGAGATCCCGTTGTCGAGCATCGAGCACCGACTGGCGCTTCGACTGATCGAACGGATACCGCGGCCCACCGCAGACGTCGCCTGGCCCCGGCGCCCGGTCAGCTACATGTGAAGAGACTCCGGGCGCCATGAGGTGCTCGACCCGCTGCCCGCACGTGAGTATCGGTTATTAGTCTGTCGAAGTGACTGATCTCCAGACCCCCGCGGTGAGTGTCGCCGCGCGTCTCGACCGCCTGCCGATCGTGCGCGCGCACTGGGTGGCCACCGGCGTCATCGGCCTCGGCCTGTTCTTCGACCTCTACGAGAACTTCCTGGCCGCGACCATCTCGTCGGTGCTGCGAACCGACCTCGACCTGAGCCGGACCGAGCTGAACCTGCTCCTCGGATCAGCCTTCCTGGGCCAGTTCCTCGGTGCCGCGGTGATGGGCCGATACGCCGACCGGGTGGGCCGGCGCCGCGCGTTCATGATCAACCTCGCGGTGTACTCGCTGTTCTCGCTGCTCGGCGCATTCAGCCCCAACGCGACGTTCCTGGTCGTCACCCGGTTCATCGCCGGGATTGGCATCGGAGCCGAGTTCGCACTCGCCGACTCGTACCTCTCGGACCTGCTGCCCAAGAACATGCGGGGCAAGTTCATCTCCTGGGCCTACACGGTCGCGTTCCTCGGAGTCCCCACCGTCGGCCTGCTGGCGAGGTGGCTCGTGCCCCTGGAACCGTTCGGAGTCGACGGATGGCGCTGGCTGTTCGTCTTCGGCGGGCTCGGCTCGTTCGCGGTGTGGCTGGTCCGTCGGGGCCTGCCGGAGTCACCGCGCTGGTTGGAGACGCAAGGCCGCCACGACGAGGCCGACGAGATCTGCCGTCGTTTCGAGCAGCAGGCCATCGACGCCGGCCACGTGCTGGCCGAGCCCGATCCGCACCTGACGGTCACACCGATGAAGAAGGTCCCGCCGACCGCACTGTTCCGTGCGCCGCTGACCCGACGCACGACCATGCTCTGGATCCTGTCGGTCCTCGAGGTCTTCGGGTACTACGGGTTCGGCACCCTCGCGCCCATCATCCTGCTGGACAAGGGGTTCGATCTCGTCACGTCGCTGGGTTTCGTCGCGGCGACCTACATCGGCTACCCACTCGGATCCGTTCTGGCCATCCCGATCGTCGAACGCATCGAGCGCAAGTGGCTGGTGATCTCCTCGGCCGGGCTGATGGCCGCGTTCGGACTCTGGTTCGGGTTCGCCGACGCCGCGTGGGCGATCGTCGTGTCCGGTGTGCTCTACACGATGGCGTCGAACCTGTTCTCCAACGCGTATCACGTGTATCTCGCCGACTCCTACCCCACCGCGATCCGCGGAACGGCTGCGGGCGCGGCGTATTCGCTGTCGAAACTGGCCACCGGCGTCCTGCCGTTCATCCTGCTGCCGTTCCTCGACGCCAACGGGTCGGGCGCGGTGTTCGCCCTCGTCGCGGTCGCCATGGTCGCCCTGATGATCAACGTCGCGGTTCTGGGCCACCGCAGCACGGGGTTGTCCGCCGACGCGACGGTGTAGTCCCCAGGAGCGCGGCGACGTCGTTTGACGAGGCCCATGACCCCATGGATGCTGGAGACATCAGCACTCAGGAGCCCGACCCCACGTTTCGCCAGGCGGCGACCTACGCGATCACCGTCATCGTGGTCGCTGCGCTGTTCCTCGGCGTGGGTGGCCTTCTCTACGATCCGGTGCCGCTCGCGATCATCATCGTGTTCCCGCTCCTGGTCCTCGCAGGCGCGGCCGGCGCGCTCTGGTGGACCTATCGCACCTGGCAGGCCAAGGGCCGCTGGCAGATCTGGCAGGGCGCGAGCTGGTTTCTGCTCGCCCTCTTCCTGATCTCGCTCGGCGGGACCGGCAGCGCACTGCTCGACCGCTGAGCCGCACCCCACCCGCCTCCCGACCGCCGATTCCTGTCATGGACATCGGCGCTGCGTTATACCGTTCTCCCACGTACACAGGAGACTCGCGATGTCGCACTGGTTCACCGAGAGATTCGTCGACACAGGCCGACTGCCCATCTTCTTCCTGCTCGTCGCCTTCGTCCTGACGTTTCTCTTCATCCGGTTCAGCGTGCGGATGATCCGGGCCCAGGTGTCGTGGTGGCCGGGCAACGTCACCCCGGGCGGGATGCACATCCACCACGTCATCTTCGGTCTGGTGTTCATGCTGCTCTCCGGATTCGGACTCGTGGTGCTCTCCGACGAGCAGACCCCGGTGGCGAACTGCGTCCTCGCCGCGGTGTTCGGTGTCGGGACGGCGCTCGTACTCGACGAGTTCGCACTCGTGCTGCACCTGCGCGACGTCTACTGGGCCGAGGAGGGGCGCGCGTCGATCGACGCGGTGTTCGTCGCGATCGCGATCGTCGTGCTGTTCCTGTTCGGCATCCGCCCCATCGGTTTCGACGGCGACGTCGGCGAACTCCGCGAGGACCACTCGATCGCCGCGGTCGTCGCGACGACGATCTGGTTGGCCGTCGAGCTGGGCCTCGCGGTGATCACCGTGCTCAAGGGGAAGCTGTGGACCGGGCTCGTCGGACTGTTCATCGTCCCGTTGCTGATCGTCGGCGCGATCCGTCTGAGTCGGCCCGCCGCTCCGTGGGCGCGGTGGCGATACGCCCGCAACCCGGGCAAACGGAGTCGATCGCTGGCCCGGGAGGAACGTTTCCGCGAGCCGATGGTGCGGGCGAAGATCATTGTGCAGGAGTCCATCTCCGGACGTTTCGGGTTGCCCGAGGTGACCACCCCCGCGAGCGTCGGCACGCCACCGCCGGTCCCCGCCGCCCTCGATGACTCCGCCCTCGACGGCACCACCGCACGGCCACCCCACCGACTCGCCACCGCGATCGCGTGGCAGCGCACGCGGCGGCGGCTGCGGCCGGTGCCGATCTGGCGCCTACCCCTGATCCTGGTCGGTCTCGCGGTCATCGCGTCGGTGGCGCTCGACACCGCCGACGACCAGTTCACCGTCGACGGCATCGACGGTGGCGCCCTGGCCACCCTGCTCAGCGTCATCGCGGGCGCGATGATCACCCTCACCGCGCTGGTGTTCACCGCCATCACCCTGGCCATGCAGTTCGGGGCGACCCAGATCTCGGTGCGCGTCATCCCGATGCTGCAGCAGGATCGCACCATGCGTGCGTCGATCGGTGTCTTCCTGGCCACGTTCGTCTTCGCGCTCGGCATAGCACTGGAGATCGCGATCGGCGGGCAGCCAGGCACCACGAAAGTCGAGGCGCCTGTGGTGTCGACGGCCATCGCGATGGTCCTGACGCTGATCAGTGCAGTCATGTTCGTGATGCTGGTCTCGAAGGTGGGCAATGTCCTCAACTCCGAACGCCTGCTGCGGTGGATCGCCGCCGAGGGTCATCGCGCGATCCTGCGGCGCTACCCCGAGGTGCCCACCGACACCGAGACACTCGAGGAGTCGGCCGGGAACCCGACCATGTCCCAGCCGCCCGCCGACGCCGACGTCGACCCGGCGTCGGTGATCGTGGTGCGGTTGCGGCAGGTCCCCGCACACGGTCGCGTCCTGCTGGCCATCGATCTCGCACGGATCCAGCGACTGGCGACCCGCTGGGAGGTGTCGGTGGCGATCCTGCCCGCGATCGGCGACTTCGTCCCCCACGACAGCCCGGTGTTCGAGGTCCGCGGCACCCCGACCGGGCTGGCGCCGCACCAACATCCGGCACATCAACTGCAGGGCACACTGATCTTCGGCGACACCCACCAACCATCGGTGAGCCCGGTCGCCGCACTACAGTCCATCGTCGACGTCGCATCCAAGGCGTTGTCGACGTCGGTGAACAACCCCGGTCTCGCGGTCCAGGCACTGAACCACCTCGAGGACCTGCTCCTCGTACTGGCACCGCGACTGCGCGCCGGCACCGCCGACGTCACGTTCTCGCGGATCACCGGATACCGACGTTCCTGGGCCGACCACGTCTCCATCGCGACCGACGAGATCCGACAGTTCAGCGGTGGATCCATGCAGGTGCAGCGCCGACTACGGGGGTTGCTGACGACCCTGATCGACAACTGCCCGGAGGCGCAGCACCCGCCGCTGGTCGAACGACTCGCCGCACTCGACGTCCGCAGCACCACCGAGTGGGACTCCCCGCTCGACCGCCGCCTGGCGAGCGCCTCGGACTCCCAGGGGCTCGGATCGGAGTCGGGTAGCCGACGCGGACCGGCGGTGGCTCACCCCAGCAACGACTGCATCACCCCGGCCGCCTCGGCGAACCTGCTCGGATCCGAACTCCCGTAGTTGAGCCGGATGTGCGGCCCGGACACATCGGCCGGGAACCACTCCGCACCCGGCGAGATCGACACCCCGCGGGTCAGTGCGCGGGCGGCGTAGGTCTCGGCGTCGGCGTCCTCGGGCAGTCTCAGCCACAAGTTCAACCCGCCACGCGGAACGTGGGTCAACTCGAGGTCGGGTGCATGCTCGGCGACGCTGCGCACCAACAGGTCCCGGCGTTCGGTGAGTTCGCGCCGCAGTCGGGTGCAGTGGGTGCGCCATGACGGTCGGGTCACGACATCGAGCGCCGCCTGCTGCAGCAGCGGCGAGACGTAGAGGTCGTTGACCGCCAACGCGTTGGCGATCCGGTTGCGCGCCGGTCCACGCGCGACCACCGCGGCCACCCGCAACGTCAACGACGCGCTCTTGGTCAACGATCGGATGTAGACCACGTGACCGTCACCGTCGGCCGTCGCGAGCGGGACCGGGGTCTCGTCGATGGCGAAGTCGTGTGCCCAGTCGTCCTCGACGAGGAACGCGCGCCGCGAACGGATCACGTCGAGGATCTCTCGACGATCCGCCGGGTTCCACAGTGCACCGGTGGGATTGGCGAAGTTCGGTTGGGCGTAGAACAGTCGCGCACCCGAGGACCGCAGGGCGTCGTCGAGATCTTCCGGCCTCGGTGCGCCGGTCGTGCGGGCCACCGGCACGATGACCAGACCGGCCTGCCGGGCAGCGGTGATCGCACCCCAGTAGGTCGGCGACTCCATGACGATCGGTTCGCCCGGGCCGGCGAGGGCGCGGAACACCGTGGACAGCGCACTCTGACCGCCGGAGGTGATCACCGCGTCGGAGTCGCGCCACGCGTCGTCTGCGACGCCGGTCAGTTCTCGGACGAACCACGCCCGCAGCTCGCTGACCCCGGCGATCGGCGGCCTTTCGAAGCTGCGGTCCTCGCGAATCGCCTTGGCCAACGCCGAGCGCACCTCGCGCATGGGCATCAGTGACATGTGCGGGTAGCCGCCGTGCAGCGCGATGGTCTCGCGGTCGACGCCGCGCAGCGACGAGCCCACCGGCGATGCGCCACTGCGCTCCGGGCCGAGGCTCGTGGTCTGCCAGTCGACGTCGGCGGTGCGACGAGTGCGCGGGCGGTGCACGACGAAGTTGCCTGCACCGGGCCGGGTCTCGACGAGTCCGTCGGCCACCAGGGTGGCGATGGCGCGTTGCACCGTCACCGGGCCCGCGGTGAAGCGTTCGGCCAGGATGCGCGTCGAGGGCAACCGGCTCCCCGGGGACGAATCGGCCACCAGGGAACGGAGGTGACCCGCGATTCGCGTACTGCTATCGTTCGACATGAGTAGCAACGATAGCGCTTTCGTCCGGTCCGCGACACCGCTTTCCACACGGTCCGGTGTCTGGTTCGGCTTCCTCGGCGTGCTGGCCTTCTCGTTCACGGTCCCGTTCACGCGCGTGGCGGTCGGCGCACTTGATCCGCTGTTCGTCGGCACCGCCCGAGCGGTGGTCGCCGGCGTCCTCGCGATGATCGCGCTCGCCGTGTGCCGTGTGCGGTTCCCGAGTCGGTCCCAGGTCACCCGACTCGTCGTCGTGGCGATCGGCATCGTCGTCGGTTTCCCTGTTCTCACCTCGTTGGCCCTGACCACCACCACCGCAGCCCACTCGGCGGTCATCATCGGACTGCTGCCCGCGATCACCGCGGCCACCGTGGTGATGCGCACCGGCGAGCGGCCCGGGCGCCGGTTCTGGCTGTTCAGCGTGGCCGGAGCGTGCGCGGTCATCGGCTACTCGTTCATCGCGCACGGCTCGCTGGGCAGCCCGAGCATCGGTGACCTCTATCTGGTCGGGGCCGTGCTGCTCGGTGCGCTCGGCTACTCCGAGGGCGGGCTGCTGGCCCGGGAACTCGGCGCCTGGCAGACGGTGAGCTGGGCGCTGGTCGTCGCGTTCCCGGTCATGTCGGTCGCCACCGTCGTCGTCGCGGTCCTCGCACCGCCGCACGCGAGCGCGGCGCAGTGGTCGGCGTTCGCCTACCTGGGCGTGGTCAGCATGTTCCTGGGATTCTTCGCCTGGTACCGCGGACTGGCGATCGGTCCGATGACGACGGTCAGTCAGACCCAGCTGATCCAGCCGGTGCTGACCCTCATCTGGTCGGCCCTGCTCATCGGAGAGGCGATCACGGCACCGTTGGTCATCGGTGGCGTGGTGATCGTCGGATGCGCGTGGGGCGCGGTGCGGAGCCGCATGTCCTCGGCGGCAACTGCGGCGGTCGCCACCCCGGCGGTCACTGGATCGGCGAGTCCGGAGGTGCCGCGCGGAACACCGGTGCCTCTTCGATAGCGCCGACACCTGTGATCTCCGACAACGCCGTACGCCGATCCGCGGGCACGGTGGCCGAGATGAGGCCGATCGCGGCGTGCACCCCGGTCACCTCGACGCCACTCGCGCGGACCGCGGCCACGACCTCGTCGATGGCCGCGAGGTGCGCGTCGTCGACGGTAATGGTGATCTCGGGCATGAGCCGCACTCTACGCCCGGTCGCGACCTCCGCCGAGCGGGCCGAAAACACCCCTCGAGCGTGCTTAGGCTCGACGGGGCGTTTCGGCACGCTCGACGGCGGCGAGTCAGCGGGGCGCCTGCACCAGACCCGCGCCGACATCGGCGGCGGGGATGTCGAGGCGACGGGCCTCCCGGGTCAGCGTGGTCCACAGGTCGCGACCCCGCCGGCCGGTGGTCTCACACCACAGCGCGGCGATGCCCGCCACATGCGGTGTCGCCATGGAGGTCCCGCTGATCGTGTTGTACCGCGACGGACTCTCGGCGAAGACCGGCCACGACGAGTAGACATCGACACCCGGCGCCGCGATGTCGACGTTGCCGCCGTCGACGCGCGTGCTGCGCGCCGAGAACGGGGCGATGGCCGATGCGCCGTCGATCGCGCCGACCGCGGCGATCGACGGACTGTTGGCCGGGACCCCGACGAAACCGGGATCCGACGGCCGGT
Organism: Williamsia phyllosphaerae; assembly: GCF_014635305.1. NCBI lineage: Bacteria > Bacillati > Actinomycetota > Actinomycetes > Mycobacteriales > Nocardiaceae > Williamsia > Williamsia phyllosphaerae. The sequence goes on from NZ_BMCS01000002.1 coordinate 397,850, forward strand.
TGGCGTTGTTACCCGCCGCCGCGATGATCAGGGTGCCCGCGTCGAGTGCGCGTCGGCCGACGGTCTCGTACGCCTGCGACACCGCCCGAACGTCGGCGCCCAACGACATCGACACGATGTGCACACCGTTGGCCAGCGCCCAGTTCAGACCCGCGAGAATCCCCGCGTCCGGACCGCCGCCGTCGTTCCCGAGCACCTTGCCGACGTAGATCTCCGCTCCGTGCGCGATGCCGTACCGCCGACCGGTCGGCGGCGCGAGCGGACCGCACGACGTTCCGACGCAGTGCGTTCCGTGGCCGTGGCCGTCCTGGGGCTGCTCACCCGAGACGAAGCTCTGCGCCGTGATCGAGCGACCGACGAAGTCGGGGTGGGTGAGGTCCATACCCGTGTCGAGCACCGCGACCTTGACCCCGGCGCCGGTGGCCGCGGAGGTGGACACCCCGGTCGCGATGAGTCCCCAGGTGAACTGATCGGTGTCGACGATCGGGCCGGTGGCCGCGGCCGAAACCACTGCCCCACCGAGACGTTCGGACAGATCGGTGACGCCGCCGCGATAGCCGCGCAGATAGTCCGGCGACGCCCCGCCCGACTCGGCGGAGCGGATGCGCTGCACGCGTTCGGGTTCGATCGATCGGATCGCGCCGTCGAGCGAGCACATGGCGTCGAGCGCGACGATCTGATCGGCGTCGGCGTCGACGACCGCGACCCCCAGCTCGGCGAAGATGGTCGCCTGAGCCGAGCGGGTCTGCTCGATGTCGAGGGCCTGTCCTGCGAAATCGGTTGTCGAGGCCACGCTCGTCATGCCCGCCACCTGACGCAGAGTGCCTGCGTAGGAGGAACTCCCGTCGTTCGGGGCGAACACGACGATGCGCCGTCCGGTCCCGGTGTCGCCAGAGGTATGGGTGTCGCCGATCATCGAATCTTCCTCCCGTTGGTCACATTCGTCGCCCGCGCCGCTCACGCTACTTCGCCTGACTCATCAACTCATGCGCATACCGTAACCTCGCGCTCCGACATGTACCGGACGTCGTCGGTCGAGTAAGTTGGTGTCGATTCGACGACGTGAGGACAGCAAGAAGATGCTCGTGCACGGCTTGATCGCCAAGGCGACAACGACAGTGGTGACCGGCGCGGTGGGCGCCGTCGCCTACGACCTCGCGCGCAAGGCCGTCGCGAAGGCGCCGGTCCGCGACGCCGCCGTGGTCGTCACATCCTGGGGCCTGCGGGGCACCCGCAAGGCCGAGGAGTCCGCGGAGTCGGCACGCCTGGCCGTGGCCGACGTGGTCGCCGAGGCACGCGAACGCGTCGGCGAGGAGACCACCCCTCCGGGCACCGCCGACGCCGGACACACCCACGAGCATTGATCGACATCACCCCGGTCTCCGACGCGGCCGGCCGTCTCCGGCTGCGGGTGGGGTGGCTACGCGGATCGTCGATCCGTGCGGTCGCCATCGAGGAGGCCGTCATCGGCGTGCCGGGCGTCCGTGTCGTGCACGCCTATCCACGCACCGGTTCGGTCGTGATCTGGTACCGCACCGGGTCCCTGGACCGCGACGCGATGATCTCCGCGATCGAGGCATCGTCGTCCGTCTCGGCTGACCTGCTGCCCGTTCGCCCGCCGTACTCCGCGGAGATCTCCAACACCGACATCGTCCGCATGGGCGTCGGCGCCCTCGCGCTGGGCCTTCTCGGAATCCGCCGCTACGGACTGCGCCGTGCGCCGATGCTCGGTCCGACGAGCCGGCTGTTCGCGACCGGCGTCACCGTGTTCACCGGCTACCCGTTCCTGCGCGGCGCGTTCCGCTCGCTGCTCGGCGGAAAGTCGGCCGGCACCGACGCACTGGTCTCGGCGGCCACGGTCGCCAGTCTGCTGCTACGCGAGAACGTCGTGGCGCTGACCGTCCTGTGGCTGCTCAACATCGGCGAGTTCCTGCAGGACCTCACGCTGCGCCGCACCCGGCGCGCCATCTCGGACCTGTTGCGCGGCAACCAGGACACCGCCTGGGTCCGCCTCGCCGACGGCACCGAGATCCAGGTCGGCATCGAGACCCTGGCCGTCGGCAACGAGGTCATCGTCCACGACCGTGTCGCGGTACCCATCGACGGAACCGTCGTCGAGGGCGAGGCCCTCGTCGACCAGTCCGCCATCACCGGCGAGAGCCTGCCGGTGACCGCAGGCGTCGGCGCCACCATCTACGCCGGGTCGGTCGTGATGAACGGTCGGTTGGTCCTGCGTGCGGATGCGGTCGGCGACAACACGACCATCGGCCGGATCATCACCCGGGTCGAGGAGGCGCAGCACGACCGCGCCCCGATCCAGACCGTCGGCGAGAACTTCTCGCGACGGTTCGTGCCCGCGTCGTTCGCGGTCTCGGCCATCACCCTTCTGCTGACCCGCGACGTCCGGCGTGCGATGACGATGCTTCTCATCGCCTGCCCGTGTGCGGTCGGTCTGGCGACCCCGACCGCGATCAGCGCGGCCATCGGCAACGGCGCCCGACGCGGCATCCTGATCAAGGGCGGCTCACACCTCGAGCGCGCCGGCCGGTTCGACGCCGTCGTCTTCGACAAGACCGGGACCCTCACCCAGGGCCGTCCCATCGTCACCAACGTCGTGTCGTTCCACGACGACTGGCAGCCCGAGCAGGTCCTCGCCTACGCGGCGAGCTCGGAGATCCACTCCCGACATCCGTTGGCCGAGGCGGTCATCCGGTCCACCGAGGAACGCCACATCGCCATCCCCCCGCACGAGGAGTGCGAGGTGCTCGTCGGACTCGGCATGCGTACCCGGGCCGACGGACGCACTCTGCTGCTCGGCAGCCCGTCACTGCTCACCGGCGAACAGGTCGCGGTCAGCGCGGACGCCGAGGCGTGGGTCGACAAGCTGCGCTCACGCGCGGAGACCCCACTGCTGCTGGCGGTCGACGGTGAGCTGGTGGGGTTGATCAGCCTGCGCGACGAGGTGCGGGCCGAGGCGTCCGAGGTGATCGCCGAACTGCGGTCGGTGGGCATCACGCGCATCGTCATGCTGACCGGCGACCACCCGACCACCGCGGCCGCGGTCGCCGCCGAACTCGGCATCGACGAGTGGCGCGCCGAAGCGCTCCCCGAGGACAAATTGGCCGCGGTTCGCGACCTGCAGGACGCCGGACACGTCGTCGCGGTGGTCGGCGACGGCATCAACGACGCTCCGGCGCTGGCGGCCGCCGACATCGGCATCGCGATGGGCCTCGGTGGCACCGACGTGGCCGTCGAGGCCGCCGACATCGCCCTGGCCGGAGACGACCTGCGACGCCTGGTCGATGTCCGTGAGCTCGGCGCGCGCACCGTCGATCTCATCGGCCAGAACTACGGGATGTCGATCGCGGTGAACGCCATCGGACTCGCTGTCGGAGCCGGCGGCGCACTCTCCCCGGTGCTCGCCGCGGTGCTGCACAACGCCTCGTCGGTCGCGGTGGTGGCCAACAGCTCCCGACTGATCCGACACCGCCTCGACTGAGTGCGCTCAGCCCTGGTCGGGAAGACGATCCAGGAACGGCTGCTGCGCGGCGAGGATCTTCTCCCGGGCCACGTCGATGGCGAACCACTCGACGCGGTCGACCTCGGGGAACGACGCGGTGACACCGGAGCGCGGGGGCCACACCATCTCGAAGGTGTTGCTCACCGCGTCGGACACGTCGAGATCGGCCTCGACCGCGAACGCGGTGACGATCTTGCCGCCCTTCTGGGTGATCTCCCCCAGGTCGATGACCGTACCGTCCGGCACCGGCATCCCGAGTTCCTCGGTGAACTCCCGCCGGGCCGCGTCCAGCGCCGGTTCGTCGGACTCGTACTCCCCCTTGGGGATCGACCACGCCCCGGCGTCCTTCTTGGCCCAGAACGGTCCACCCGGGTGGGCCAGCACCACCTCCACCGTCGCCGACGACCGACGGAAGACGAGCAGCCCGGCGCTACGTCTGGGCATACGACGACTCGCGCGGGCGCGTTGGGAGGTTCAGGGCTGGGCGTGGATGAGCGACGTGGCCGTCGGCATCTCCGTGACCGGCGCCTCGGGGTGCGGCGAGCGGACGCCGATACCGTCCCCGCTGCCGAGGTCGGCGTCGCGACGCTCCACGGCGCGACCGATCAACAGCGCAGCAGCGATCGAGACCAGGCACCACCCTGCACAGATGGTGATCACGATCACAGTCAACATGGCTCCATCGTGTCTGGTCGCGGTCACGAACACAACTCCGGGGTCGGCGTTTCGCGGGATCGGAAACACCGTTAACCAGGTCTAATGATCGTAAATGGCTCGCTCGGCCATCCACGTCACCCCTCCGATGGCTTCGGAAGCCCCTCGACTGCGGCGCGGATCTCGCCCGCTTCCGGATACGACTCCAGGGTCCCGGTCGCCTGCACGGAGATCGATGCCGCTGCCGTGGCCCACCGGACCGCGTCGGCGAGCTCGTCCCCCGTCGCCAGGCGAGCGGCCAGTGCGCCGACGAACTGATCACCGGCGCCGGTGGAGTCCACCACCTCGACCCGCGGTGAGCGTTGTCGCCCGTCGCCGTCGGAGTCCACCCAGACCGCCCCGGCGGCGCCGAGCGTCGCGACGACACTGTTCGCTCCCCGCGATCGCAGTTCCCGGGCGGCGGCGATCGCGGAGTCCGGACCGTCGACGGCGAGCCCGGTGAGGTCGGCCAGTTCGTTGTCGTTGACGATCACCGGGTCGCAGCGACCCAACACAGACTCCGGCACCGGACGCGCGGGAGCCGCATTCAGGACGAACCGACCGGCGCACTGCTGCGAGGCCGCGACGATCACCTCGTCGGGGATCTCGAGCTGGCACACCACGACCGGCGCGGTCTCGATCGCCGCACGCTCGTCGTCGGAGAGCGCGCCCCAGACACCATTCGCCCCGGCCGCGACCACGATCGTGTTCTGCCCGTCGGCGACGGCGATGTAGGCCGCACCGCTCGGCGCATCGGCGACCGCCGCCACCAGATCGGTGGCGACGCCCCGTCGGTCGAGTTCGGCGACGAGTGCGCGCCCGTCCTCGTCGTCACCGACCCGCCCGCAGAACGACACCGCACCGCAGGTGATCTGGGCCGCGACAGCCTGATTGGCACCCTTGCCACCGACATTGCGCCGCACCGAGCGCGCGATGAGGGTCTGTCCCGCGCGCGGCAGGTGATCGAGTTCGGTGACGACGTCGAGGTTCACCGATCCGACGACGACCACGAGTGGCGTCGGGGTCGGGGTCGTGGGGGTCATCGTGTCAGTGTCGCGTAGAGCCGCCTCATCGCGTCCCGCGACCGGCCCTCACCGTGTCGGGGCGGTTCCCGACTCCACCTGCACCGGCAGGTCGTCGGCCCACGGCTGGGCGTTCACCATGTCCGTGACCCGGATCGAGCCGCGTTCGAATTCGCCGGTCGCGGGGTCGACCAATCGGTACTGCTGCGTGCGTCGGTGGATCGGCTGCGCGTCGAGCAGGATGACGCGGACCTCGCCGGGGTCGAATTGACAGCGTTCCTGCAACGCGGCGATGAGCGTCTCGTTATGCATGTGTCCGTCGCCGAAGTTCCAGCCGATGGCGGTGCTGCAGATCCGTTCGCCGTCGACGATGACGTAGTCGGATTCGTCCCGGTCGGCGAGGGCGCGGTGGACGAGGGTGAACAGGGCGCGGCCGTGGGTGTTCATGGCGCGGAACGCGTATCCGAGGTGTTGCTGGATGACCGCCTGCTCGGGACCGAACATCTTCTCCAGCTGCGCCTGCGGCATGATCGCGATCGTCTTGACCCGATCGGTCAGTTTCGCCGACGCGGTTGGCGTCATGCACCACATGGTGGTGTCCCAGTTGCCCGCGTAGTAGCGCATCCCCGGCAGGAACGAGATCTTGTGCGGGAACAGGTTGCCTGCGACGACGACGGCCACGACGACCGCGAACAGTCCGAACACCGGGATCGGTTGCGAGACGTCGCCGAGACCGGTCTCGGCGTGGCCGACGAACAGGATCCCGACCCCGATGATCATGAAGACGTTCCATTCCAGCGGTGCCCCCATCGGAATCGACGACAGGATGCCGAGGTGGAACACGATCATCACGGTGGCGGCGACGGTGGTGACGATTCCGCCGCCGGAGAAGAACAGGACCAGCGGCACCGCCATCTCCACCGCGGTGGCGACGTGGGCGATCGTCGCCGCCAGACGGGAGGGTCGCAGGTCGTCCGGGTAACTGCGGAAGAACCGCTTCTTGATCGAGGTCGGCCGGATCGTGGGGCTGTTCGACAGCATCGTCGACATCACGAACGGCAGGTGCGGGTTGACCTTCGAGGTGGCCGCCGCGACCCAGATGACGAGGAAGATCAGTTTCGCCGCCACGACCATGTCGACCGCGGCGAAGAGGAACGTCACCGACAACGTCGCGTAGATCTCACCACGGCAGGCCAGGAAGATCACCTTGTCGCGGAGTCCGAGCACGGCCAGCACCCCGAGCATGACGGCGACAGGTGCGACCGGCAATACGCCGACCGTCGTGTCGAGTGCGGGCACCTCTCCGGTGCCGTCGGAGGCCAGCGCCCACACCGCGGCACCGAGCAGCGCGGCGTAGAGGAGCACGTCGAACGGGGTGCGCGCGGTGCCCGCGGTCAGCGGGATCCGCGGCCACGGGGGCAGTCGAATGGTGCCCGGCCGCAGCCAGTACAGCGGCGATCCCATCGGCGGGAAGTAGCGGTTGTTGAGCGGACCGAAGCCACAGCCGAGTCCGAGGACCTCGAACAGCAGCGAGAACACGACGATCTTCTGGAAGACGATCGGTTCCGACCACCAGGAACCGGTCGCGGTGAACCCGTCGACGCCGGTGGTCGCCAGCGCGACAGCGATCCCGCCGAGCACGTACAGGACGATCTTGGTGACGTAGAAGACGTACAGGGCATCGGGTACACCGAACCCTCGACGCGCGAGGTGTGCCGCGGCCGGGCGGATGCGTTCGCTCCGGCTGCCCGCCGACCACGCGGCCATGTCCCACACGGGCAGGTCGGGGCGAAGGAATCCCATGGGAGAACAACCTAGCCCAAACGAGCGCTTGGTCGGTGGAGAACGAACCCGACACCGCACGGCAGCGTCCCTCGCCACCCGGGGTGCGGAGGTTGTCACAGCGAACCCGAGCTCGGGCAGCCCATTGTTCAGACTTCGGTCGCAGCGGCCGACCCGGTACGAACCGCCACCTACCGTCGGCCTCGATGACCATTGTCGAAAGTGAGCCACCCGTGGGCACGACCGCAGACAAACTCGCCGAGCTGCACAAGAAGATGGCCGAGGCGGCCGAGCCGGCCGGCGACAAGGGCATCGCCAAGCGGCGGCTGAAGGGGATCCCGAGCGCGCGCGAGCGCATCCACAGCCTTCTCGACCCGGGAACCTTCGTCGAGATCGGGGCGATGGTCCGTCAGCCCTACGTCACCGACGCGCTCTACGGCGACGGCGTCGTGACCGGGCGCGGCCTCATCGAGGGCAGACCGGTGGTCGTCATCTCCCATGACCAGACGGTGTTCGGGGGTTCGGTCGGCGAGATGTTCGGTCGCAAGGTCGCCGCCGCGATGGAGACCGCGATCGACAACGGCTGTCCCCTCGTCGCGATCAACGACTCCGGTGGCGCCCGCGTGCAGGATGCCGTCACCTCCCTGGCCTGGTACGCGGGGATGAGCCGCCGTCAGATCCGGCTGTCGGGATTGGTCCCGCAGGTGTCGCTGATGTTGGGCAAGTGCGCTGCGGGCGCGGTCTACGGACCCATCAACACCGACGTGTTGATCGCGACCGAGCGGGCCTACATGTTCGTCACCGGTCCGGACGTGATCCGCGAGGTCACCGGCGAGGAGGTGAGCATCGACGAACTCGGCGGTGCCTACAACCAGGCCCGATACGGCAACATCCATCACGTCGCGGCGACCGAGGATGAGGCTTTCGCGTGGGCCCGGGAGTATCTCGGGTTCTTCCCGTCGTCGTGTTGGGAGAGTCCACCGGTGGTCAACCCCGGACTCGAACCCGAGATCACGGCGTCGGACCTGGAACTCGACCGGATCATCCCCGACCAGGACCGGGCGGGATACGACATGCACGACATCCTGGTTCGCATCTTCGACGACGGGACGTTCCACGAGTTCGGCGAGCCGGTGGCCAACAATCTCATCACCGGCTTCTCCCGGGTCGACGGGCGCACGGTGGGTGTGCTCGCGAATCAGCCGCTGGTCTCCGCGGGTGCGCTCGACGCCAAGGCGTCGGACAAGGCCGCCCACTTCATCCGGCTGTGCGATGCCTTCAACATCCCGCTGGTCTTCGTCGTCGACACCCCGGGGGTGCTCCCCGGCGTCGACGAGGAGAAGATCGGCGTGATCAAACGCGGCGGCCGGTTCTTCTACGCGGTGGCCGAGGCCTCGGTGCCGATCGTCACCGTCATCGTGCGCAAGGCCTACGGCGGCGGGTACGCGGTGATGGGCTGCAAACAGCTCGGCGCCGACGTCAACCTGGCCTGGCCGACCGCCCGCATCGCCGTGATGGGTGGCGAGTCGGCGGTCGGGCTCATCGGACGGCAGGCGCTCGCCGCGGCGAGCGACGAGGACCGCCCACGGGTGCGCGAGGAGCTGATCACCTTCTACAACGACACCGTCGCGACCCCGTGGGTCGCCGCCGAGCGGGGCTACATCGATGCGGTGATCCAGCCCTCGGACACCCGACTCGAGATCCGCAAGGCGCTACGGCTGCTGCGGGACAAGACGACATCGGACACCCCGCGTCGCCACCGCGTCATCCCGCTCTGATCGGCGACGAAGGTCGCGGCAGACGTCAGAAGGTGACGGTCGGCGGTGCCTGCTGCCCCTCGGGCGCCTTGTAGAACTCGCGGGTCGACACCTTCGCGAAGCCGGAGAAGAACATCCACGGGATGGTCTGCACCAGGGTGTTGAGGGTGGTGACGGCGTCGTTGTAGTACTGGCGGGCGAACGAGATCTGGTTCTCGGTGTCGGTCAGCTGCCGCTGCAGGTCGAGGAACTGCGTGTCGGCCTTGAGGTCGGGGTACGCCTCCGCCACCGCCATCACGTTGACCAGGGCGTCACTCAACTGGGCGTCGGCGGCGGCCTTCTCCGGGACCGCGTCGCCCTCGGCGGCCTTCGCCACGCGTGAGCGCGCAGCGGTGACGGCCTCGAACACCCCGGATTCGTGTGCGGCGTAGCCCTTCACGGTGTTCACCAGGTTGGGGATCAGGTCGGCCCGTCGGGTCAGCTGGACGTCGATGCCGCCGAGTGCTTCCTGCGCGCCGATGTCGGCCTTGCGCAGCTTGTTGAAGCCGACGACGCCGAAGCCCACGAGGGCGACGATGACCACCACGATCACGATCAATGCGATCAGCATGCGGTATTCCCTTTCACGACACATCCATCGGTTTGCCTTGTCACCACGAGCCGCCTCCTCCGCCGCCCCCGCCGCCACCGCCGGAGAAGCCACCCCCACCGCCGGACGACGAGGAGGTCGTCTGGGTGGCCTGATACGCCGAGATCGCCGACGACACCGAGGAGTTGAAGTCCGCGGAGAAGTTGCTCATCGACGCCAGGCCGTAGCCGGCAGCGTAGCCGTGGCCGGCCCCGAAATACGACGGGGTCGGCGGATCCTCGCCCACCTCGATCCGGTACTTCGTCGCCCACACCTCGGCGACCCCGAACGCGACAGCCCACGGGATGTACTGCGTGTAGAGCTCTTTGCGGCCACTGAAGTCGAATCGCGCCTCACTCGAGGCGGTCCCGAGCACACGTCGGAACCCGCCGATGTGCGACCACGCCTCGCGTCCCTTCTTGGTGCGGAACGTCTTCGCCTCGGGCGCCGCCAGCGGCAACGCGAACACCGCGAAGATCGCCAACGGCAGTCCGATCAGCGACATGTGGAACGGACTGAAGAAGAACAGGTAGCCCGCGCCGAGTGCGGCGCCGATGACGAGCAGGGCGCCGATCGACCCGATTCCCTTGACCTGCATCAGTCCGGTCGCCTGCGACCACGACGTGACCGACGAGTCGAAGCGGGCCCGCGCGGCCTTGAGGGCCTTGCCACCGTCGACGTCGCCCGGCTGGGCGGAGAAGCTCTGTCCCGGTGCGACTCCGAGCGTGGTCGCGGTCTGCGCGGTCACCGCGTCGAGGCGACCGAAGTCGCCGTCCTTGCCGGTGATGGTCCATGCGCCGTCGACGTTGTCGATGTCGGCGACGCCCTTCTCACCGAGTTCCAGCATCGTCGCGGCGTACATGTCGTCGCTGATCTTCTCGGTGAGCACGTAGGCACCCTGCGCCGGGCCCATGCCCTCGGGCGGGCCGTACATCAGTGGATACGCGGGCGGCGGCTCTCGGACACTGCGTGCCAGAAGCCAACTCACCACGCCCGCGACCACGGCGAGGAGCGCGAAGACGATGGCCAGGGGTACCGACCGGCCGAACACGGGGTCGAACGGGATCGACCACGGGAGCGACTTCTGTCCGGGCGCCGCGGTGCTCAATGCGGTCTGCACCGTGACCGGGGTGTTGGGTTCGAGCGATCCGGTGGTGACGGTCAGGGTGTTGCCCGCCGCGCTCGCCTGACAGCCGGCGTCCGACCCGGCCCCGACCGCGCACCGGGTGTCCTGCGGCGGTGTCGGCGTGGTCGCGCGCAGGGTGGCCTTCGTGATCGGCATCCGCCATCCGCCGGGGATGAGGTTCCAGTAGAACTGCGAGCCGCGCGCCCCGTTGATGGGGTCCGACAGCACTCCGTCGACCTCATAGGTGATGACGTAGCGGTGGTTCCCGCTGATCGAGACGTCTGCCTTGCCGATCTTGGCGACCACGTAACGACCACCGCGCTCGGTGCTCAACGAGACACCGTCCGACGATCCGTCCCGGGTCACGCGGATGTTCTTGGGCACGTAGCGGATGTGGGAGTCCGCCGGGTCGGCGATGTCGAAGAACCGGAAGATCCCGTGTTTGGACAGCGGGAAGTCGACGTCCAGGGTCTCGGTGGCCGTCATGGTGCCGTTGTCGTCGACCTCGAAGTCGGCGGTGTAGTCGGTGATGACGGCGGTCTCGGCGGCGGCATCGGACTCGCTGTCGTCGAAGCTGCCGAACAATGCGGGCAGCAGCATCGCCCCGATGACGACCAGGACCGCGAACACGCTGACGACCGCACGCCTCATGGCGCGGAGCCTACTGTGCGCATGCCCGATTCGCCTATGTCCGATCGGCCCCGGGGCATCAGCCCAGGCGCGCGAGGTCTGCGGAGATGGCGTCGGCTGCGGCGAGAAGTGCCGGCAGCAGGTCGCGGCGCATCTCCTCCGGAGTGTGGCGGGTCGCGGTCGTCGACAGATTGACCGCCGCGGTGACCCTGCCGGTGCGGTCGCGGATCGGCGCGGCGATCGACCGGAGGCCGTCCTCGAGTTCCTGGTCGACCAGGCTGTGTCCCTGGTCGCGGACCCGGTTCACCTCCGCGCGAAGGGCATCGACGTCATCGAGGGTGCGAGAGGTCAGCGGCTGGGCTCCATGGGCCAGCTGCTCGTCGAGTGCGTCGGCGCCGAGCCCAGCGAGCAGCACCCGGCCCATCGACGTCGCGTGGGCGGGGAATCGGGTGCCGATGGTGATCGACACCGTCATGATCCGGCTGACCGGCACGCGTGCGACGTAGACGATGTCGTGCCCGTCGAGGACCGACACCGAGCTCGACTCGCCGACCGTGGCCGAGAGGTGCTCCAGGTGCGGGCCGGCGACTTCGGGCAGCGACAGACTCGACAGGTAGCTGTAGCCGAGATCGAGGACGCGGGGGGTGAGCCAGAAGCGCGATCCGTCGCCGGCGACGTAGCCGAGGTGCTCGAGGGTCAGCAGGAATCGTCGGGCGGTCGCGCGCGTGAGGTCGGTGGCTTTCGCCACCTCGGACAGCGTGCGACGGGGGTGGGTGGCGTCGAACGCGCGGATCACCGACAGTCCGCGCGCGAGCGACTGCACGTGATCGCCCGATGTCTCCGGGGTCGTCATGGGCGGTTCCTCTCCCGCCGCGATGAAGACGGCGCGAGGCCCATGTTCGCATTACGAACACTGGTTCACAATACGAACACTGTCGGATACAGTGCTCGGCATGGACAAGGTGGTGCGCACAGCGGCCGACGCGGTGGCCGACATCCCCGACGGCGCCAGCATCGCCGTCGGCGGGTTCGGCCTGGTCGGGGTGCCCGAGATACTGATCGACGCGCTGCGGGATCAGGGCGCCGGCGAGCTGGAGACCATCAGCAACAACTGCGGCACCGACGGGTTCGGGCTCGGGGTGTTGCTCGCCGAGCACCGGATCCGGCGCACGATCAGCTCCTACGTCGGCTCCAACAAGGAATTCGCCCGGCAGTATTTGCAGGGCGAGCTCGAGGTGGAGTTGACGCCGCAGGGCACCCTCGCCGAGCGGATGCGGGCGGGCGGCGCCGGGATCCCCGCCTTCTTCACCCCCGCGGGTGTCGGAACCCAGGTCGCCGACGGCGGACTCCCGCTGCGCTACGACGGGGCCGGCGGTGTCCTGGTGGCCAGCGAGCCCAAGGAGACCCGGGAGTTCGACGGCGTCACCTACGTGATGGAGCGTGGCATCGTCGCCGATTACGCGTTTGTGCACGCCTGGAAGGGCGACCGGCACGGCAACCTCGTCTATCGCCGGAGCGCCCGGAACTTCAACCCCAACGCCGCGGCCGCCGGCAGGATCACCATCGCCCAGGTCGAGCATCTCGTCGAACCGGGCGAGCTCGACCCGGAGAACATCCACACGCCGGGCATCCAGGTGCAGCGTGTCGTCGAGGTCGGGCCGGTCGAGGTCGGGATCGAGAAGCGCACGGTGCGGACGGAGAACTGAGATGGCCTGGACACGTGATGAAATGGCGGCCCGCGTCGCTCTCGAACTGCGCGACGGCGAGTACGTGAACCTGGGGATCGGTATGCCGACCCTGGTGCCCAACCACATTCCCGCCGACGTCACCGTCGTCCTGCACTCGGAGAACGGCGTCCTCGGTGTCGGGCCCTATCCCACCGACGACGAACTCGACCCGGAGCTGATCAACGCGGGCAAGGAGACCATCACGGTCCTGCCCGGGGCGTCCTACTTCGATTCGGCGGCGTCGTTCGGGATGATCCGCGGCGGCCAGGTCGATGTCGCCGTCCTGGGCGGCATGCAGGTCAGCGCGCGCGGGGACCTCGCCAACTGGATGGTCCCCGGACACATGGTCAAGGGCATGGGCGGTGCGATGGACCTGGTCCACGGCGCTCGGCGGGTGATCGTGATGATGGACCACCAGTCCCGCGACGGCGCCTCGAAGATCCTCCCCGAGTGCACCCTCCCCCTGACCGGTGAGCGCTGTGTCGGACGCATCATCACCGACCTCGCCGTCATCGACGTCACCGACGACGGGCTGGTCCTCATCGACACCGCACCCGGCGTCACCGCGGACGAGGTGGTCGCGGCCACCGCCGCTTCCCTGCTGGTCGCCTGACTCGCCCGACGAGGGGACGGCCGAATATGGGATCCGGGTGACCCTTTGGTACCGTTGTCGAGCAGTACCAGGGGCTATAGCGCAGTTGGTAGCGCGTCTCGTTCGCATCGAGAAGGTCAGGGGTTCGATTCCCCTTAGCTCCACCACCGGGACCCATCGGGCCCTTTCTCCCGTTCCCGCGACATCGATCGACTCCCGCGACGGGGATCTCTGTCGCGCAAGTCGAACCACGTCGCGGGAAGCGTGTCAGCCTGCGTCGAAATCGCGGACCATGGTCTTCGGCGCACGGCGTCGCCACGCCTCGGTGATCATCTCCGCGACGACGTCAGCGTCCGCGGCGGTCAGCGACACCGCAACCGCCGACAGCTTCGCACCCCAGTACACCTCGGTGCACCAGTCGAATTCGGCCACGGCCTCGCGGATCTGCTCGTCCGACACCATGACCCGCAGGGTGTCGTCGTCGGGCATCGTGGCCAGGATGTTCTTACGAAAGCGCAGCGCCGCCATGCCGTGATGGTCGGCAACAGACACCTCGGGGAGCGACAGCGCACGAGCACTGACGTCATCCCAGGTGGTCATGGGACGAGCTACTCGCCTGCGGCCCTACGGAACTCGGGCTCCTCGCGCATGACGCGACGACGCTGGAACGGCGGGAGGTGGTCGAACACGGGATGCTCGTCGTCGATCTCGAGCACCACGGCACCCGGCCGGATGAGGTGTTCGGGGATCTCGTCGGCCAGCGGGCTCTCGTCCTCGATGCGGCGGCGCTGCTGAGTCATTCGCGCGGCACGCGCGGCGCGGACACTTCGCTGGCGACGGATTCGCTCCTCGATACGCACGGTGCGTCGCAGGTACGCCATGTAGGCGACGAGGAGGAACACGCCGACACCGGTGGCGGCCCAACCGATCCCGCCCAGCAGCACACCGACACCGACCGACGCGATCGCGAGAACCGCGAACACGAGCAGGAGTCGCTGACGACCGCGGTAACGGGCCTCGCTGCGGCGGGTGTCGGCGGTGGGGTCGTATCCCCCGCGACCGCGCCGGGCCGGCTCCTCGGCGGTCAACGGCTCGGTGACCACCTCGTAGTCGGAATCCTCGTCGTCGAACTCGTCGTCCGCATCGAGATCGTCGAGGTCGTCCAGATCGTCGTCGGCGTCGGCGTCGAGATCGGCGTCATCGGACTCGAGGCGCTCGACGTCGTCCGCGGAATCGACGGTGTCGGACTCATCGGCATCGGCATCGCGATCGTGATCGTCCGAGTCCACGACGATCTCGTCGGCCTCGTCGATGTCCTCCGGCGCCTCGGCGACCAGCACGTCCGAGTGGTCGTCGAGCTCGTTGATCAGCTCACCGGGCTTGCGGTACTCACGCACCGGCGCGACCCAGTCGGCATCGTGCGGATGACGTCCGCGAGCGACCTTGCTGCTCGCCTTCGACATCGCGCGGCCGCCACGGTTGATGACGCGGGTCGCGAGGGTGGCCTCGGTGCGCTTGCGCACCTCGGGCCGTCCCTTGATCACCATCGGCACCAGCACGAACAGCCAGATCGCCACCAGACACACCCACAACACGGAATTCGGCATGACCGCGGCTCTCCTCTCCGTTCCGACCGACCCTGGTGATCACCCGAGCCTCATGAGTCACAAATGACTGCCCTCAGGCTAGGGGTGGGGGCGCCCCGGCCAGCGCAGACGCGCCGAAGCGACATTGAAAGTTCTCCCCTGTTCGCGACGGGGTCGATCAGCCGGGATACGACGCCCGGCCACTGCGCACGAGGGCCTCGGCGGCGCTGCCGGCGATCTCCTCCGCGGTGAGTGCGAACAGGATGTGGTCGCGCCACCCACGGTCGACGTCCATGTAGCGCTCGAGCAGGCCCTCCTTGCGGAAGCCGACCTTGGTCAGCACGGCCTTCGACGCCTCGTTGCCGGGTTGGACCGTCGCCTCGAGTCGGTGCAGCCCGACCGCGCCGAAGCAGTGGTCCACGCCGAGCGCGACCGCCGCGGTCGCGACACCCTGGTTGGTCACCGAGTTGTCGATCCAGTAGCCGATCCAGGCGTTGCGCAGGGCGCCGCGCTGGATGTTGCCGATGGTCAGCTGCCCGACGAACTCGCCGTCGACCTCGATGACCAGCGGCAGCATCGACCCGTTCTTGGCCTCACGCTTGAGCACCGAGTGCAACGTGGGCCACGAGGTCATGTGGTGACGGTCGACCCAGTTGCCCTGACCGGTGGGTTCCCACGGCATGAGGGTGTTCTGGTTGGCGATCCGCAGCGAACTCCACGCGCGGGCGTCGCGGAGGCGGACGCCACGCAGCGTCACCGTTCCCGCTCTCGTCTGCAGCGGCCCCAACACCGTGGGCCAGCCGGGATGCCCGGCGCCGCTGCGCACCCATCGTCCAAACACGATCGAAGACTATTACCCGTGTCCGACCGCGGTGGCGCTATCCACGCTGCGCCAGGAACGCCACGTCGACCTCTTCGCCGATGCGGAGCTCCTCCACGTCGGGCTCGACCATCACCAGACAGTTGGCCTCGGCCAGTCCGGCGAGCAGATGCGACGACCCGCTCTCGGACGTGCCGATGACCTGCACGAGGTATTCACCGGTCTGTTCGTCGCGCATCAGCTGCCCACGGAGGTAGCCCTTACGGCCGCGGACCGACGCGATCGGGCCGACGGTGCGCGCCCGGATGATGCGACGCATCGGCTTGCGTTTGCCCAGCGCGATGCGGATGAGCGGGCGGACCATCACCTCGAACGCGACGAGCGCGCTCACCGGGTTCGACGGCAACAGGAAGGTCGGGACCTCGTCGCGTCCGAGCTGTCCGAAGCCCTGCACGGAGGCGGGGTGCATCGCGATCCGTTCCACATCGATCTCGCCCAGCGGCGCCAATGCGTCGCGGATGTTCTCCGACGCGGTCCCGCCGAGCGGCGCGCAGATCACCACGATCTCGGAGCGGATGAGCTGCCCCTCCACCACGTCCCGCAGTTGCGAGGCCTCACGATCGGCGATGCCCACACGGTTGACGTCGGCGCCGGCGTCGCGCGCGGCGGCCGCCAACGAGTAGCTGTTGACGTCGAAAACCTGTCCCGCACCGGGGGTCCGGTCGATGTCGACGAGTTCTCCACCGACCGAGATCACCGACAGCCGGGGTCGCGGGTGGACGAGGACGCGGGTACGACCCACCGCGGCAAGCAATCCCACCTGGGCGGCACCGATGATGGTCCCGGCGCGCACGGCGACATCACCGGGCTGCACGTCGTCGCCCACGCGACGCACGTAGTCGCCGGTCTCCACCGCGTGTCCGATCTTGACCTTCGACACCCCGCCGTCGGTCCACCGCAGCGGCAGGACCGCGTCGGCGAGAGTCGGCAGGGGCGCGCCGGTTTCGACCCGCACGGCCTGCCGTGGCTGGAGTCGGGTCGGGGTGCGCGAACCGGCCTCCACCTCACCGACCACCGGCAGCACCACCACGACGTGTTCGCCGGGGGCCTCGGAATCGTCGGAGGCGACGATGCCTGCCTCGGCGACGTCGACGCTGCGGACCGCGTAGCCGTCGATGGCGGCCTGGTCGAACCCGGGCAACGGGTTCTCGGTCGTCACCTCTTCGGCACAGAGCAACCCCTGCGCCTCGGAGATCGCCACCCGCACCGGACGTGGTGCGACCGCGGCCGCGGTCACCCGCGTCAATTGGTCCTCGACCGACCGCATCTCGCCTCCCGCCCATCGCTCCCGCACGTCAGTTCGCGCAGAATCCGACGTTAGCCGGTCGGCGAGCCGAACCGGTGACGCAACGCGGTGCGCGCGGCGATCAGGCCTGCTTGAGTCGCTCCTCGAGGAACTCCCGCAGATCGGGGCCGTAGTCGTCGCGGTCGAGCGCGAAGTCGACGCACGCCTTGAGGTAACCGCCCGGGTTGCCCAGGTCGTGCCGGGTACCGCGGTGGACCACCACGTGGACCGGGTGGCCCTCCTCGATGAGCAGGGCGATCGCGTCGGTGAGCTGCAGTTCGCCGCCGGCACCGGGTTTGATCCGACGCAGGGCGTCGAAGATGGCGCGGTCGAGGATGTAGCGGCCGGCCGCGGCGTAGTTCGACGGCGCATCGGCGGCGTCGGGCTTCTCGACCATCCCCTTGAGCCGCATGACGTTCGGGTTGTGCGCGTCCGGCAGCGGCTCCACGTCGAAAACGCCGTAGGCGGAGATCTTCTCGGTGGGCACCTCGATGGCGCAGAGCACGGTGCCGCCGCGGCGCTGCCGGGTACGGGCCATCACCTCGAGCACCCCACCGGGCAACACGAGGTCGTCGGGCAGCAGGACCGCGATCGCGTCCTCGTCGTCGTCGAGCTGGGATTCCACGCAGCCGACCGCGTGGCCGAGTCCGAGGGGCTTCTCCTGGATGACCGACGAGACGTGCATCAGCGACGGCGCGTTGCGCACCTTCGCGAGCATGGCGTTCTTGCCTCGTTTCTCCAGCGTGTTCTCCAGCACGAGGTCCTCGACGAAGTGCGCGACGACGCCGTCCTTGCCGGGCGAGGTGATGATCAGCAGTCGTTCGGCGCCCGCCGATTTCGCCTCCTCGGCGACGAGTTCGATGCCGGGGGTGTCGACGACCGGCAGCAACTCCTTCGGCACGGTCTTCGTGGCGGGCAGGAAGCGGGTACCGAGGCCGGCCGCGGGGACGATCGCCGTCTTGGGGATCGGTGGTGTGTTGGGTACGAATTCGTACTCGGCACCCGGCGACCCGTCGCCCTGATTTCCGACCGTCTGCGTTTCCGTCATGTTCCACACCCTAGGACTCGACCCTGGACACCGACTGTGCGTGCGTTCGATCGACGACGGCTTGTGGCAACGTCGACCGCACGAGCAATCTATCGGGTGGGCGCCGATCGCGAAGGGTGGAGACCATGGAGCCGACACAGGGACCGATCCGGTGAGCCAGACACCGGGGGATTCCGTGGCCGAGGCGAAGGCCGCGCTGCGCCGCCGCCTGATCGCCGCCCGCACCGCCATGGACGAGACCGAACGCGCCGCGGCGGCGGCGGATCTCGCGGGCTGGATGTCGGCCGATGTCCCGTTCCGGCTCGAGGCCGACGTGACTGTGTGCTGCTACGCCAGTGTCGGGACCGAACCGGCGACGGCGCAGATGCTCGACGCGCTGGTCGACCGGGGTGTGAACGTGCTGCTGCCCATCACCCCCGACGGACCCCCGACGGCGTTGGAGTGGGCGCGGTACACCGGCACGGACGGGTTGCGGACCGGACGGTTCGGACTGTCCGAACCCACCGGCAGGCGGCTGTCGAACGCCGCCCTGGAGATCGCCGAGGTCGCCCTGATCCCGGCGCTGGCCGTCGACCGTCGCGGTGTGCGCCTTGGCCGCGGAGCGGGGTACTACGACCGATCCCTGGCCGCGACCGGCGCCGAACTGGTCGCCGTGGTCTACGACGACGAGGTGCTCGACGAGATCCCCGCCGACTCCTACGACATCGCCGTGGGCTGGTCGTTGACCCCCGGCGACGGGTTCACCCGGCTGGGGTGACCGCCCCTCGACTCCCCCACTGGCACTCACGTGTCGCGAGTGCCAGAACCGGCGGTAGACTCGACGGCGGTCCGCGATGCGGTCCCCTGATCTCACCGCGCGACGACCTGTCGACGCGCGGCCACTCACTCCCTCGGAGGTGCCCGGTGCCGACATACTCGTACGCCTGCACACAGTGCGACAACCGGTTCGACATCTTCCAGTCGTTCACCGACGACTCGCTCACCGAGTGCCCGAAATGCGGCGGCAAGCTGCGCAAACTCTTCAACTCGGTGGGCATCGTGTTCAAGGGCAGCGGCTTCTACCGCACCGACAGCCGCTCGGGTTCGACCGCCTCGGAGAGCGCGAGCAGCGACTCGTCGTCGTCCTCGGACTCCAAGTCGTCCTCGTCGGATTCGGGTTCGTCGAGCAAGGAGTCGTCGTCCTCCTCGTCGGACAAGCCCTCGAAGTCGTCGCACAAGTCGTCCGGATCCTCGGGATCCGGCTCCTCGGGCTCGGGGTCCTCGACTCCCGCCGCCGCGTCCTGATCTCCTCGCCCGGGTCACCGCCCGGGCTCGCGATGGTCCCGCGATCCACAGTTCCGGTCCGTCCACAGGGTGATCGACTGATCTCTCGCGTCGGTCCGCGGCCGTTTCTAGCGTGGGGACATGCCTGCCGACCGGTTCCGTCTCCAGCCGACGATCGTCGATCGGTTCCGCTCTGCCGCACGGCCCGGATGGACGCGTGCGCTGGCCGTCCGCCGCACTCTCGCGGTCGCGCTGCTGGTTGCGTCGATCGTCGCCGCCGTCGTCGCTCATCGCGGTGAGCAGCAGGTCACGGTGATGATCGCCGCGACCGACCTCTCCCCCGGTACCGAGTTGGCGGCGACCGATCTGACCGAACTGCGCATCGGCCCGGGCGTCGTGCCGCAGGGCGCACTGCGGATGACCCGTGACGGGGTGGGACGGACCGTCACCGGACCCGTGCATCGCGGCGAGGTGCTCACCGACTGGCGACTGCTCTCCCCGCGCCTACCCACCCAGCTGATGGACGACCCGAACGCCCGACTCGTGCCGGTCCGTCTCGCCGACGACGCGGTGGTGCGCCTGCTGCGCTCGGGCGACGTCGTCGACGTGCTCACCGAGGCCCCCGACCCGCAGAGGTCGGCGTCCGGTGTGGATGTCGTTACCGACGAGCGCGATTCGCGAGCCGCCCCGGTGTCGTCGGCCGCGTCCGGGCGAGTACTGGTGCGCGGGGCGGTCGTCGCGGTGGTCGCGGCACCGGAATCGCGTACCGCGCGGGGATCGGCGGCGCCGGTCATCATGCTGGCCATGGGCGAGCGCGAGGCCCACACCGTCGCGGGCGCCACGCTGGCCGCCCCGCTGACGGTTGTCTTTCACTGATCTGACAATGCATTTGGTTGGCCGCGGCGATGTCGGTGCAGCTCCGAGGTGGCGGCAGGGACGCGGGGCGCGCCGAGTAGGACGAGAGTCCCGCATGCCACACCGGGTCTGGTTACGATTCCTTCACCGGACGCGGCCGCTCATTGCCGCGCCTCGATCGAACAGGACAGACACATGCTCAAAGGATTCAAGGAATTCCTGCTCCGCGGCAATGTGATCGACCTCGCTGTCGCTGTTGTCGTCGGCGCCGCGTTCAGCGCCATCGTCACCGCGTTCACGGGCAGCATCATCCAGCCGCTGATCAACTCGCTCGGCGGCACCGGCGCGGCCCAGGGACTCGGGTTCACGATCCGCGACGGCAACCCCAGCACCTTCGTGGACTTCGGGACCCTGATCACCGCGGCGTTGAACTTCCTCATCATCGCCTCGGTCGTCTACTTCGTCATCGTGATGCCGTTCGAGAAGCTCAAGGCGTTGCGCGCCAAGGCCGGTGACGACGCCGCCGCGCTCACCGAGGCCGAGTTGCTCACCGAGATCCGTGACCTGCTGGCCGGAAAGGACCCGAAGGAGGCCAAGCAGAAGGCCGCCGACGAGTCGATGACCACGGCGTTCCCCGGCAGCCCCGCCTCGGGACAGTCTCAGGGTGAGAGCCCGCTGGATCGCAGCCCGAACATCTCCGGACAGTTCAGCGGCCAGGGGCCGGCCCCCCAGGGGCAGCGACCCCCCAACCAGGGACCGCCGAATCAGGGTGGCCAGAACCCGGGCGGGCAGAACGCGGGCCCACAGAACCAGCCTCCGCAGCAGCCGTACCCGGGCCAGAACCAGCCCGGCGGACCGCCCCAGTACGGCCAACCCGGCCAGGGCGGATACCCCGGCCCCGACAACCGCGGCGCCTACGGCCAGCAGTACGGCGCACCGGGTGGGCCCGGCGAGTACCGCCAGGGCGACTACCCGCCCCCGGGTTACCGTCCCGACGGACCGGGCCGCCACGAGCAGTAGTCAGGCCCGCAACCGCCCACCCGAACGACACCGAACAGCACCGATGGGGTGCACCGACTCAGTCGGTGCACCCCATCGGCGTCTCTGCCCGGCCGCGGTGTCATTCAGGCGATCAGCGTTCCCTATCGACCTCCGGTCGGCCCGTACGACTCCCCGAGACTGAGGTTCGCCCGAGGCGTACCGCGCAGCGAAGGGAACGCACGCAATGACCTCCACCATGGGAGCCGTCGATCTCACCGGTCTCACCGACCGGATGACCGAGTTCATCACCGAGGAAGTACTGCCCGTCGAGCGTGAGGTCATCGTCGACGAACGCCCGGTCACCGACGACCTGCGCATCCAACTGCAGACCGCGGCCAAGCGTGCCGGGGTCTTCGGACCGCTGTCGGCCCCGGAGTACGGCGGACTGGGCCTCACCGCCAGTGAACTCGTCGTGGTCATGGATGCGGCCGGCGCGAGCCTGCTCGGCCCGACCGCGGTCAACTGCTCGGCCCCCGACGACGGCAACATCGATCTGCTGAGCCACGCCGCGAACCCCGAGCAGCGGGAGCGTTACCTGACGCCGCTGTCCTCGGGCCTGGTCCGATCGTCGATAGCGATGACCGAACCGGCGCCCGGCGCAGGATCGGATCCGTCGATGCTGGCCACGACGGCCGAGAAGACCCCGACCGGGTGGATCATCAACGGCGCCAAACACTTCACCACCGGAGCCGACGGCGCCGCGTTCTTCATCTGCTTCGCGGACACCGCGAACGGACCGACCATGTTCCTCGTCGACTCCGACAACCCCGGCGTCCGGGTGGACGGCCGCATGCGCACCCTCGATCGCTGCGTCACCGGCGGACACTGTCGGGTCACCTTCGTCGACTGCGTCGTCGACGATTCCGCAGTCCTCGGCGAGGTGGGGACGGCCATGCTTCACGCCCAGGCCCGCCTCGCGCCGTCGCGGCTGATCTTCTGCATCAACTGGCTCGGACTCGCCGTGCGTGCACACCACATGGCCGGGCGACACATCAACTCCCGCCACTCGTTCGGTGGCCCCATCGCCGACAACGGTCTGGCGCAGGGACTCATCGCCGACAGCGAGATCGACATCGCCGCCTCCCGCGGTCTGATCCGTCGGGCCGCCGAGCTCATCGACGAACAGGGGCCCGCGGCGTCGGAGGCCCGACACTCCGCGACGGTGGCGAAGGCGTTCGTCGCCGAGGCCGTGTGGCGGATCCTCGACCGCTCGGTGCAACTGCACGGCGGGCTCGGGGTGGCCGAGGACTCCCTTGTCGCGCGGTTCCTCGTCGAGAGCCGCGCCTTCCGCATCTACGAGGGACCCACCGAGGTGCTGCGCTGGTCGATCGCGCGCCGCACCCTGCGATCCCTGCGCTGAGACCCCGGCGCCTCGCCGACCCATCACGTTCCACCATCTCCGGGAGGACCCCATGACCGCATCGACAACCACCCGTCTGGGCGCGTTCGCACGCGCCCTGGGCACCGACATCGACTTCCGCGCACCCGATTACGACCTGCTACGGCAGCGTTCCGACGACATCGTGCCGTTCGGCAAGCACGTCGGGACCGTCATCACCGCGGTCACCGCCGACGAGGCGATCGTCGAGATCGGCGGGGAGCGCAGCGGCCAGAACCACATGGGCACCGTGCACGCCGGCGCGATCTACACCGCCGCCGACATCGCCGGGGCCGCCGCGTTCGTCGGGGCGGCCGCAACCCGGCTGGCGCGGGTCGAGCGACTCGTGTTGCGCTCGGCGACCGCCACCTACCGCAAGCCCGCCACCGGTGTGCTGACCACGATCGCCTCGGTCGACAAGCGGGAACTCGCACCGATCCTCGCCGCCACCGGCGACGGCCGCCACGAGCTCACCGCCAAGGCCTGGGTGCACAACGCCGACGGGGTCGTCGTCGCCAAGTTCGGTTTCGACTACGTCGTGGACCTCATCGACATCGACGCGCAGGCCGGCGCATGAGCGCCCCCGAGAAATCGGCCCCCGAGACGTCGACACAGCGCGCGAGCAAGCCGGACACGAGGGAATCGGTGGTCGTCACCACCGCGCCCGGCGTCACCATCACGCTGCGGCTGTGGCGCAATCCGGTCGCCGGCGCACCGGTGGTGCTGATCCTGCCCGCGATGGCCATGAAGGCCAAGCACTACCGCGCGCTGGCCGGTGCCCTGGCCGCCTCCGGCGCACAGGTCGCCACGTGTGACCTGCGCGCGCAGGGCGAGGCCCGGCCGTCGCTGGAGGACAGCCCGAACTTCGGCTACCGCGAGATGCTCGAGGAGGACCTGCCCGCGCTCATCGCGGCGGTCCGCGAGCAGTTCGGCGTCGAGCGTGTACATCTGTTCGGGCACAGCGTCGGTGGGCAGCTCGCGATCCTGCGCGCGGCCGCCGAGTTCGGTGCCACCGACACCCGACCGTCGATCGCCTCGGTCACCATCATCGGCACGGGCACCGTGTTCTGGCGCGCGTTCGGACCGCGTCGCTGGTTCGAGGCACTCTCGCAGATCCAGTGGATCGGCATGGTATCCCGGGTACGCGGCTCGTGGCCCGGTGGCGTGCTCATCCCCGGACCGATGGCCGGACGGGTCATGGTCGACTGGTCCCGCCACTCGCTGACCAGCCACTATCGGCCGGCGGGCACCGAACTCGACTACGACGCCCTCGTCGACCGGCTCCCCGTCCCGGTGCTCGCGATCTCGCTGGCCGACGACGACCTCGGTCCCCGGTCGAACGTCGACTTCCTGGTGCGCAAGCTGCGCAGCGCGTCGGTGAGTCGCTGGCACATCGAGGGCGACTCACCCATCACCCACCGCGGGCACGTCGACTGGCTGCAGGACTCCGCGCTGCTCGCACCGGTGGTCACCGCCTGGATGTCGGCAGGCACCCTGCGTCCCGACCTCGCAGGCGCGAACGTCGCGGGGGAACCGGCATGAGCGCGATCGGCCTGCACGGCATCACCAAGGTGTTCGGTGCCGCGGCACCGGCCCTCGACTCCATCGACCTGCACATCCCCGACGGCGAGTTCATGGTGCTGCTCGGTCCGAGCGGGTGCGGCAAGTCGACGCTGCTGCGCATCATCGCCGGTCTCGAGGCGCCCTCCGACGGCGTCGTGGCCATCGACGGCACCGATGTCACCGGGGTGTCACCACGAGATCGCAACCTGGCCATGGTCTTCCAGAGCTACGCCCTCTACCCGCATCTCTCCGCGGCGAAGAACATCGGCTTCCCACTGCGCTCGGCCAAGGTGGCCCGGGCCGCGGTGGCCGAGCAGGTCCGACGGGTCGCCGACATCCTCGGACTCTCCGAGCTCCTCGACCGGCGCCCCGCCGAACTGTCCGGTGGCCAACGTCAACGGGTGGCCCTGGCCCGCGCGATGGTCCGCGATCCCGGCGCGTTCCTGATGGACGAGCCGTTGTCGAACCTCGACGCCCGGCTCCGGGCGGTCACCCGGACCGAACTCATCGGACTACATGCGCGCGTGCGCAAGACGTTCGTCTACGTCACCCACGACCAGGTCGAGGCCATGACGATGGCCGACCGCATCGCACTGCTCAACGCCGGGCACGTCGAACAGGTGGGCACCCCCACCGAGCTCTACGACCACCCCGCCTCGGTGTTCGTCGCGTCGTTCCTCGGCGCACCGCCGATGAACCTCGTGACCGTCGACGTCGAGCGTGTCGACGGCGAACTCCTGGCCCGTATCGGCGACGACCGACTGCGCCTCGGGATCACCGACGACTCGACGGCGTTCGACACCACCACGCTGACCCTCGGCGTCCGACCCGAGCGCATGGACATCGCGCCGCGCCTGCTCGACGACGCGCCCGCGGACCCCGACGGCGGGATCACGGCAACCGTCGATCTCATCGAGAACCTCGGCGGAGACCTGTTGGTGCACTGCGCACTGGCCGGGTCCACCGACCGGATGTGCGTGCGCACCGCGCGGCTCGGGCCGACCGCCGCACTCGCCGTCGGCGACGCGGTGGTCCTCACCGCGGGCACCGACGACATCCGCCTGTTCCACCCCTCCACCGGACGCAGCGTCCGGTGGCAGCAGACCAGCCCGTCCCCCGATCTCATCCACGCTTAGGAGCACCAGCCGTGAAGGCAACACTGAAGTTCGCCGCGACGATGCTCGCCGCGTCGCTCACGCTGGCGGGCTGTCTGTCCAGCAATTCCGACACCTCGACCACCGCCCAGGTCCCCGAACTGGCCGCGGGACAGAAGGTCTCGATCGTCCTGGAGAGCTACAACTACGGCATGGCCGGGGCCTGGACCGACACCTTCAACTCACTGATCGGCGAGTTCGAGAATCAGCACCCGAACATCACCGTGCGCGCGCAGAAGCCGCAGGGCAACAGCCCCAACCCGGCCACCGACACCATCTCGAGCATCCGTAACCAGCTCGCCGCGGGCACCGTCCCCGACGTCGCGCAGCTCGGGTTCTCCGACCTCGACTTCACCATCCACCAGCTGCGGGCGAAGTCGCTCGACGCCCTGGTCGGCAAGGACGCCGTCCAGAAGAACTTCGACGGGACCACCCACCCGTACGCACCGACCGCACGCACTTTGGGCAACTGGGACGGACAGACCTACGGTGTCCCCTTCGTGTTCTCCACCCCGGTGCTCTACCTCAACGCGTCGCTGATGACCCGCGCCGGACTCGACCCGAACAACCCGCCGAAGACGTGGTCGCAGGTGCAGGCCGCGGCCGCCCAGATCAACCAGCGCACCGGCGCGGGCGGCGTGTACGTCGACTGCCTGACCAAGTCGGCCAAGGACTGGTGCTTCCAGTCGATGGTGCGGTCCAACGGCGGTCGCGTACTCGCGCAGGATCGCAAGTCCCTCGACTTCGCGTCCGAGCCGGCCGTGCAGGTGGTGTCGATGGCACAGAACCTGGTCCGCTCCGGTGCCTCACCGAAGCTCACCCAGCAGCAGGGGTACGAGGCGTTCGCCCGCGGTCAGATGGGCATGATCCTCGAGACCAGCGCACTGCAGGGCCAGTTCGTCAAGGGCGCCAAGAGCGGCAACTGGGACCTGCGCTCGACCACCATGCCGAGTTTCGACGGCAAGCCGGTCGTGCCAACGAACTCCGGTGCGTCGCTGTTCATCCTGTCGGGCGACCCGGCCAAGCAGCGTGCGTCGTGGGAGCTCATCCAATTCCTCACCAGCAACGAGGCGTACACGAAGATCTCCGAGGGCATCGGCTACCTGCCCCTGCGGACCGGACTGATCGACGACCCCAACGGCCTCAAGGCCTGGGCGGCGAAGAACACGCTGCTCGAGCCGAACCTCACCCAGCTGTCGGCCATGGAACCGTGGGTCTCCATGCCCGGCAACGACTATCTGCAGATCAGGGACTCCATGATGACCGCCGTCGAATCCGCCGTGTACCAGGGCACCGACCCCGCCTCCACCCTCCAGGCCGCTCAGAAGCAGGCGAGTTCGCTTCTGCCCGCCTCATGACCACGCCCGACCACACCATCATCCAGCTGACCGACACCCACCTCAGCACCCCCGGTGATCTGGTGCACGGCGTGATGGACACGACCCGCAACCTGCGCGACGTGCTGGCCCATCTCGACGCCTCCGATCAGAACGTCGACGCGATCGTGTTGTCGGGCGATCTCGCCGACGCCGGGAAACCGGCTGCGTACGAATGCCTGCGGTCGATGGTGGAGCCCACGGCGGCCCGACTGGGCGCATCCGTCGTCTACGCCGTCGGCAACCATGACGACCGGGCGTCGTTCCGCACGGGCCTGGGCCTGAGAGACGTCGGCCCGCACGAGTTGGGCACCCCGTACGACGTCGTGCACATGGTCGGCGACCTGCGGATCATCGTGCTCGACAGCACCTCCCCCGGTCGCCACGACGGCAGCCTGGAGGTCGAGCAACTCGACTGGTTGGCCGATCAACTGCGGCACCGCACCCCGCGCGGCACGATCCTGGTGCTGCACCACCCGCCCATCCACTCGCCGGTGTCCACGGTGGACTTCCTGCGCCTCAACGACCCCGACTCGCTGGAGTCGGTGCTGGCCGGTTCCGACGTGCGGATGATCCTGTGCGGACACGCCCATCACACCGGCGCCTCGGCCATCGCCGGTATCCCGGTGTGGATCGGACCGCCCATCTCCTACCGCACCGACCCGATGCCGCCGGCCGGTCGTCACCGTGCCGGGGTGGGTTTCGGCTTCAGCCGCATCGACGTCTTCGGCCGGTCCGCGGTCGCGACGGCGGTCGACGTGGTCGGTGCACGTGAGGTGTACAGCGAGCCGCGGTCGGTGGCCATGGAACGCCTCTGGGCACTGACACCGTTGGCGCGGTGACCGGGGTGTTCGTCGAGGCCCCGATCACTCCCGTCACCGAGAAGAAGGACCTCGGGTCCCCGGTGACGCCCGCTCGTCGCGACCGGAATCTCCTGGCGCGTCTGCGATCGTCGTCGGTGCCCTACCTGTACCTCGTGCCCGCGCTCATCCTGCTGGTGGTGTGGACCTACCGTCCGCTGGTGCAGGCCGCGCAGCTGTCCACCGTGTCGTGGAACCTGCTGCCGGACTCCCCCATCGTGTCGGTGGGAACGGCGAACTATCGCAAGCTGTTCGAGATGCCCGACCTGGGCGACGCGGTCTGGCTGACCGTGGTCCTGATCATCGGTCTGCTGCCGTTCACCGTGGTGCTGCCGGTCATCGTCGGCGGGGCGATGCGACGGTTGTCCTCGCGTGGCTCGCGGATCTATCAGGGCCTGATCTTCGCACCGTTCCTGGTCGCGCCGGTGGCGGGCGCCGCGGTGTGGCGGTGGCTGCTCGATCCCGGATCCGGCGTCGTCAACCGGGTTCTCGGGTCGGATCGCAACTGGATCTACGACGAGTCCACCGCACAGGTGGCGATCATCGTCATCACCGGATGGCATCTGATCGGCTTCGCGGTCCTCGCGGTCGCCGCGGGACTGGCGGGCATCAACAACGACTACGAGGAGGCCGCGCAGCTCGACGGGGCCACCCGTCGACAGATCACCTGGCGCATCACGCTGCCGCTGCTGTCACCCACGTTGGTCTTCCTCGTCCTGATGACCGTGCTGCTCAGTGCGCAGTGGACCTTCCCTCTCATCGACACCCTCACCCAGGGTGGCCCGGCGCGGGCCACCACCAACATCTACTACCTGCTCTGGGACTACGGTTTCCACACCTTCGACGCCGGTCGCAGCGCGGCCGCGGGCATGCTGCTGTTCGTCGGATTCGGTGTGATCGCCGGAGCGCTGGTGTGGATCTCGGAACGGATCACCTTCCATGACAAGTAACTCCGTCCTCGACCGCGTCGAGGACACCGGTCCGGTCGACCCGCCGACGGTCCCACCCCCGTCCACCGATCCGGGGGCGAGCCGCTCCAGGCAGCTGTGGCGGCGGGTCTCGGGACACCTCGTCCTCGGCCTCACCGCGCTGGCCTGCATCTTCCCCATCTACTGGCTCGTGGCGACCTCGCTGCGCAGGCCGGACGACGTCAACTCGCTGAGCATCATCCCGTGGCCGCTGTCGTTGGCGAACTTCGCCGACGCCGCCGACGCGGTCGACATCCCGGGTCTGATGGCCAACACCTTCCTGATCGCGGCCGCGTCCACCTGCGGTCAGCTGCTCATCGCGCTGCTGGCGTCGTATGCGTTCGCCGTCTACGACTTCCGGTTCAAGACCCTGCTGTACCTCGCGTTCGTCGGGACCTGGTTGGTCCCGTACCAGGTCACGATGCTGCCGAACTACGTCCTGCTCAACCAGCTCGGGCTGATCAACTCACTGGCCGGCGTCGTCGTCCCGACGCTGAGTTCGGCCCTGGCGGTCCTGCTGCTGCGCCAACACATGTCGAGCTTCCCCACCGAGCTGATCGAGGCCGCGCGGATGGACGGACGCTCCTCATGGTCGATCCTGTGGACGGTGGTGGTCCCGAACATGCGACCCGCCCTCGCCGCGCTGGCCATCCTGCTGTTCATCAACTCGTGGAACGACTACTTCTGGCCCGCGATCGTCCTGCAGCGCAGCAACGACGTGCTGCAGTTGGGGTTGCGCAGCTTCATGGGCACCGAGGGCAACCAGTGGGGGCCGATGATGGCGCTCGCCGGACTCGCCTGCCTACCGGTGTTCGCGCTCTACGTGGTGCTGCAGCGCCACATCGTCAACGCGTTCGTCCGCAGCGGCCTGCACTGACCCCAGTTGGGCACCTACACCCGCCAGTTGGGCACCTACACCCGCCAGTTGGGCACCTACGACCATCGGTTGGGCAGGTAAGTGCCCAACTGATGGTTCTACGTGCCCAACTGGCGGGTCAGCGGGCGGGCTGGGGTTCGCGCGGTTGCGCCTCGTCCGAGACGGTAGCTGCGGGACGGCGTCGCCGATCCAGCCCCAGTCGCGTCAGGGTGATGGCCATCAACGCCAGCGCGGGGGTACCGATGGCGATCGCGATGGGGGCGATCGTGCGCAGGTGCAGTGCCTCGATGATCGAACTGTAGAGCGCGCCACTGGCCATCTGGACGAAGAAGAACAGTCCGGCACCGACTCCCTGTGCGGGCAGGTTCAGCGAAATCAGCCCGCTCTGCGCGTGCGGGATCGCCGCACCGACACCGACGTACGTCACGGCCAGCGGGACGACGAGCGCGAAGACCGAGTCGACCCCGGAGACGGCGAGTGCGATGACGACGGTCGCGCCGATCCCGCCGATCGAGGTGCCGAGCAGATAGGCGCGGGCGTGCGAGCTCATCCGGCGGATCAGGACGCTGCCGCTGATGTAGCCGATCGCCGGGATCATCAGCAGCAGTCCGTACTCGATCCGCGACACCCGGTGGATCCCCTGCAGCAGATACGCCGACTGTTCGATGAACAGGAAGTAGCTCATCCAGGCCAGCGAGATCACCGCCGCGTGCCAGTAGAACCCGCTGCGCCGCAACGCCGCACCGATCCCGGCCGCGATCGACGACGGTCGGACCGCGACCGGCGTCGTCGGACGGGCCGACGGCACCAGCCGGTAGAACGCGAACGCCAAGATCAGACCCACCGCGGCCAGCACCCCGAACAGCGAACGCCACGTCGCGATCTCGATGAGCGAGGCTCCCACGAACGGGGACAGCGCCGGTGTCGCCGCGATGACGATCGACAGCGACGTGAGGATCTGCATCCGCTCGGACTCCGGATAGCGCCGCTGGATCACCAGTCGGCAGAGCACGGTCGCCGAGGTGCCCCCGATGGCCTGGACCACCCGGGCGCCGGCGAGCACACCGACGGTCGGTGCCGTCGCGGCGAGCACACCGCCGATCGCGAACAACACCAGTCCCCACACCTGCAGGGTCCGGGCGTCGAAGCGGTCGGCCAGCACCCCGGCGGCGAACATCGAGATCGCGTATCCGGCCATGTATCCCGACAACGTCAACTGGATCGCCGACACCGACGTACCGAGGTCGGCGGCCATGTCCGGGATCGACGGGTTGAGCAGACTCAGGCCCAGCTGCGGCACCATTACCGCGACGAGCAACATCACCGTCGCGTGCCGACGGGGCAGGGACATCAATTCAGACATAGGTGGCCTCCGACCGGTTCGACGTCATCGATTCGTCGGCGATGTGGCGTGCCACCGACCGCGCGCGGCGACGGATCTTGCCCATGCTGCTGATGTAGTAGAGATCTCCCGAGGCGATCTCACCGATCACGTACATGCCGGGGACCGCCTGTCCCGACGCGTCGAGCAACGCATTGGTACCGACGTCCACGCGCAGTCCGCCGTAGGGATTGCGCTGCGCCAATCCGCGGTACAGCAGCGACGACACCAGGCTCGCGGCGGCCGGCGACGGCGCTCCGGCCGGGGTCCGCGTCGCGTTGACCGCGTGTTCCACCGATTCCCGGGTCCCGTCGGCGAAGCGGATGCCGAAACCGGTCCGTCCCGGATCCACGTCGCGGACGCCTGCGGAGATGCTCAACGCTCCATCGCTGAGCATCAGCCCGAGCCGTCGCGCGCTCTTGGCGGGCAACGGGTTCGACAGCGCCGCGAACGCGGCGTGCGTCGTGGACAGGAACGTCGCCCGGGCCGGGCGGGTCATCGCCGCCCAGATCTCGTTGACGTAGTGCTGGGCGATCCCGATGACCAGGCGTTGCACCGCGACATCGACCGATCCGGTGGCAACCGCCATCTCGGCCAGTCGCTCGGCGGCCGGTTGCGAGATCTCACGGAACGCGGCCCGGACCTCCGATCGTCGGATTCCCTCGCCCAGGGCGAGATAGTCGACGATGTGCAGGACGTCCTCCCACTCGAGGCCGCCGCGTTTGCGGGTGACCCGCATGATGAGGGCGGAGATGTCGGGGTCGAAGTCCAGCGGCGAGACGATCGCCCGGGCGTCGGGCAGGATCCCGTGTCGCGACACCATCGTGAGGTGCCCGCGCCAGCCGCGCGCCCGCACCGCGAGCGCGACGTCGACGGCACTGAGTCCGGTACCGATCACGGCGGCCGACTGTGTGGCCGCCACGTCGTCGATCCAACCGCTGGTGGGGTACGGATCCGGTGTGTAGGACGCGACGCCGTGCAGGTTGTACGGGTCGGCAGGCGGGCTCGATCCGAGCGCCAGCACCACCACGTCGTGGACTGCCTCCGCCCGGACGCCGTCGCCGGAATCCACGGTCAGACGCCATCCTCGGTCACGCGGGGCGATGTCGATGACGCGTCCGGAGACAAAGCCGAGTCGCTCGCCGAAGTGCGACGCGGCGGTGTCGGCGGAGTCGGTCAGGTAGCGGCCGTAGAGGCTGCGGGGCACGAAGCTGTGTTCGTCCTCGTCCAGCCATTCCGGCGCGTGTGCCCGAACCCAGTCGTGGAATTCGTCGGGCCACGAGTCCGACACCGACATGGCGAACACCTGGCGGTTGAGGATCGCCGAATCGGCGTTCTCGCAGTACGCACGGCCCGGGCCGAGGGGCCGGTCGGCGTAGACACTGACATCGAGCCGGTCGGAGTTCGGCAGTTGCCGCAGCAGGCTCACCGCCGCGGCGCCGCCACCCACGATTCCGATCGAGACCATGCAGCGCTCCACTTCCCTGGACAACTAGTTAGCCAGGGTAGTTAAACACCACACGTCCGAATCGCACCAGATGGTCGGAAAGAGACGTTCGTTACGTTCTGCGGCCAAATGCATTAGCCTGCATGCATTTACGATCACCGCGAGCCGCGCGGAGAGTTCGCCGCCGCGACACCCGCCGGCAACCCCCACCCCGGTTGGGGTGGGGGTTGAGAGGGGCTAGTGCGAGACCGCCTTCTCCACACCGACACCGGTGAGCGAGCGGACCTCCATCTCGGCCTGCTTCGCCGCGCTCTCCTGCCTACGACGTCCGACCCAGGTGCCGATGACCGCGAGCAGGAAGCCTGCCGGGATGGAGACGATGCCGGGGTTCGACATCGGGAAGATGTCGAAGTTGGCGTCGGGGAACATCGAGGTCGGCTTGCCGGAGACCGCGGGCGAGATCACGATCAACCCGATGCAGACGATCAGACCCCCGTAGATGCTGAACAGCGCACCGGTGGTGTTGAACTTCCGCCAGAACAGCGAGAAGAGCAGCGTCGGAAGGTTGGCCGAGGCGGCGACGGCGAAGGCCAGCGCCACCAGGAACGCGATGTTCTGCCCCATGGCGAGGATGCCCAGCACGATCGAGACGACACCGATGACGACCACGGTGATCCGCGAGACGCGGACCTGCTGCTCCTCGGATGCGTTGCCGCGCTTGATGACACTGGCGTACACGTCGTGGGCGAACGAGGCCGACGCGGTGATGGCCAGTCCGGCGACGACGGCGAGGATGGTCGCAAAGGCGACCGCCGAGATCACCGCGAGGAAGATCGTGCCGCCGAGCTCGAACGCGAGCAGCGGTGCCGCGGCGTTCTCCTTGCCGGGTGCGGCCAGGATCTTCTCCGGGCCGACCATCCGGGCCGCGCCGTAGCCCAGCACCAGCGTGAACAGGTAGAACGCGCCGATGAGGCCGATGGCCCAGGTGACCGATCGACGGGCCTCCTTGGCGGTGGGCACGGTGTAGAAGCGCATCAGCACGTGCGGGAGTCCGGCGGTGCCGAGGACCAGGGCGATACCGAGCGAGATGAAGTCCAGCCGCGACATCGCGCTGATGCCGTACTTCGCGCCCGGCGCGAGGATGTCCTTGCTGGAGTTGGCCTGTGCGTCGGCGAGCAGCGTCGAGAAGTTGCCCTTCACCGCCAGCAGCACGAGCACGAACATGATGCCGGCGCCGAGGATCAGCAGCACCGCCTTGACCATCTGGACGTAGGTGGTGCCCTTCATGCCGCCGACGAGCACGTAGACGATCATCAGGACACCGACCACGGCGACCACGACGCCCTGACCGAACTTGCCGTCGATGTTGAGCAGCAGCGCGACGAGTCCACCGGCACCGGCCATCTGGGCCAGCAGGTAGAACAGCGACACCGTCAGCGTGGAGAGTGCCGCCGCCATGCGGACCGGGCGTTCTTTCAACCGGAAGCTCAGGACGTCGGCCATGGTGAAGCGGCCGGTGTTGCGCAGCAGCTCCGCGACGAGGAGCAGCGCAACCAGCCATGCGACGAGGAATCCGACGCTGTAGAGGAACCCGTCGTAACCGTAGACGGCGATGGCGCCGGCGATGCCGAGGAACGACGCGGCCGACAGGTAGTCGCCGGCGATCGCGAAGCCGTTCTGCGGACCGGAGAACTGACCGCCACCGGTGTAGAAGTCGGAGGCCTTCTTCGTGGTGCGGCTGGCGCGGATCACGATCGTCATGGTGATGACGACGAACGCCACGAAGATGGCGATGTTGAGGATCGGGCTACCGACCGCGGTGGATTCTGCGGCGAGAGTGGTCATGAGAGCGGGCCTTCCAGCTCGTCGCGGATGGCGGCTGCGCGCGGGTCGAGATCGCGGTTGGCGAAGCGCACGTAGATCGCGGTGATCACGAACGTCGACACGAACTGCCCGAGGCCGAGGATGATGCCGAGGTTGACGTTGCCGAAGACCTTGGTGGCCATGAAGTCCGTCGCGTAGGTCGCGAGCAGGACGTACAGGGCGTACCAGGCGAGGAAGAACCCGGTCAGCGGGAAGACGAAGCGACGCAGCCGACTGCGGAGTTCCTGGAACTCCGGGGACGCCTGCATGTCGATGAACGCCTGCTCGTCCGGAGCCTTCCGCGCGGGAGACCGTTCCGGGCTCGATGTGGTCATGACAACTCCTGATGTGATCGGGATTGCGAGTTGCCTGCAGACAGTAGTGAGAGCCAGGTCACAAAATGACGTGGTCGCGCCAGTCACACGCCGAGCTGCGAGAGTGTGCGACGAACGGTCGCTGTGGTGCGACGAGCGGCACGGCGGATCGGTACGTCCGGGCTAGAGATTGGCCTCGCGGTCGCGTCCCACGCCGAGTCGTTCGGGTGCGTGCAGTCGGGTCAGGACCCGCGCGACGTCGGTCGGGATCCGGTCAGAAGTCCACAGTGAGACGCCGATCATCACCGCGAAGGCCAACGGGACGCTGATCGCGGCGGGGTATCCGACCAGCACCGACGGCCATCCACCCCAGAGGTCGTCGGGGAAACCGCCGACCGCCGTGGTCAGGGACGCTCCCCCGGCCACGACGCCACCGACGATCAGTCCCGCGGCTGCGCCGACAGCGGTCAATCCGCGCCACCAGACGCCGAGCACCAGCAGCGGGCACAGCGTGGACGCGGCGACCGCGAAGACCAGACCGACGCTGCGCGACAGGTCGACCGACGTGACGCCGACGGCCAGCAGCACCGGGATCACCCCGGCGAGCAACGATGCGAGCCGGAAGTCGCGCACCCGTCCTCGCAGCACGTCGGTGCTCACGACGCCGGCCACGCTGACCAGCAGTCCCGACGACGTCGCCAGGAACGCCGCGATCGCGCCGGCCGCGACCAGAGCGGCGAGCAGCTGCCCGCCGATCCCGGAGACCACCGACCCCGGCAGGAGCAGCACCGCGGCGTCGGAACCGCCGGTGATGAGCAGCTGCGGGACCCAGAGTCGGGCGAAGGCACCGAGCAGCGTCGGGAAGAGGTAGAACACCGAGAGCAGTCCGACCACGGCGAGCGACGTCCGGCGCGCGGCCCGCCCGTCGGGGTTGGTGTAGAAGCGCACCAGCACATGGGGTAATCCCATGGTGCCCAAAAAGATACCGATGATCAGCGAGTAGACCTGGTACATCGGGTGGTCGCCGCCGAATCCCCAGCCCGGGGTCGCCCACTGCTCGTGGGTGGCGGGCGCTCCGGCCACCACCGGCACCGACGATCCCGCCGCGAGCACCACCGACGTCCCCGACGTCAGCTCGTGATCACCCGCGGTGAGTCGGATCGGTCCCGACACCGCCTTGCCGTCGATGGTCCCGGTCGCGGTCACCTGCAGCGGCTCGGCGACCTGGACGATGACGTCGGTGGTGACGTCGACGGTGGTCTGTTCGGTGACCGTCGGCGGCGCGCTGGACCCGAGATCGTGGTCGCCGCCGTAGAAGTGCAGCGCCAGGACGACGGTGGGCACGGCGATCGCCGTCAGCTTCAACCAGTACTGAAACGCCTGCACGAACGTGATCGACCGCATCCCGCCGCCGATGACGTTGGCGATCACGATGAGCCCGACCACCACCGCGCCCACCCACGGCGGGATCCCCAGCAGGATGTTGAGCGTGAGTCCGGCGCCCTGCAGCTGCGGGACCAGGTAGAGGATGCAGATGAGGACCACCACAGCGGTGGCGAGCTTGCGTAGTCGCGTCGACCCGAGGCGGAACTCGGCGAAGTCAGGGACGGTGTAGGCCCCGGAACGACGCAGGGGTGCTGCGACGAACAGCAGGAGTCCGACGTAGCCGGCGGTGAATCCGATCGGATACCAGAGCGCGTCGGCGCCGTACTTCGCGATGAGCCCTGCGACACCGAGAAACGACGCGGCCGACAGGTACTCACCGGAGATGGCCGCGGCGTTCCAGTTCGAGCCGACGCTGCGCGAGGCGACGAGGAAGTCCGAGGTGGTTCGCGCGAGGCGCACTCCGTATGCGCCGATCGCCACCGTCGCGACGGCCGCGGCGACCAACGCGATCACCGTCGGCACCGGGACCGACGAACCGGTCAGCCCGTTCATCATCGTCTGCTCATCGTGGGTTCGTGGACCATCAGTCGTCGACGAGGTCGCCGAACTCCTGCTCGTTGCGATCCGCGGAGCGGTTGTAGACCCAGCACACCGCGAGCAGCAGTGGGTACACCGCGAACCCGAGCAGGATCCACGACAGACGGATACCGAGGATCGTCACCGCCCCGGCGTCCGGGAACAGGGCCAGCAGCAGCGGGATGGCGCAGAGGACACCGAGGGTGACGCCGGCCAGGCGCAGCGCGAGTCCGAGCTGGGCACGCATGAGGCCGCGGATCAAAGCGTCCCCGACCTCGGTCTGCTCCTGCACCTCGACGCGGGTGCGGACCGTGCGCGCGCCGCGTCGGGTGGCGAGTACGACGCGTTCGCGTCGGGGCGGGCCGTCCGACGGCGTGCTCATCGGGAGCCCCGGGTCGGGCGGGGGCTCGGCACCAGACGGTCCTTGAGTTCGCGGGTGTGTCGTCGGCTGACGGGGAGCTCGACGGGCGCACCGTCACGCTGGGACCGCAGCACCACCACCGTGGCCGATCCCGCGGTCCGGATGCCGGTCACCAGCGGCAACGACACCAGGAACGACCGGTGCACGCGCACGAATCCTGCGTGCGCCCAGCGGGTCTCGAGAGTGGAGATCGGGATGCGGACCAGGTGCGAGCCGGCGGCGGTGTGCAGGCGGGCGTAGTCGCCCTCGGCCTCCACCCATTCGACCGAGGAGCGGTGCACCAGCGTCGTCGCCCCGCCCATCTCGACGCCGATGATCTCGTCGGCCGTGTCGTCGGCCGACGGGCCCGACGACACGTCGGCCGGGTCCCGACTCCCCCGTGCGTCGACGACGCGGCGCACCGACTCGGCGAGCCGTTGTGCACGTAGGGGTTTGAGGAGGTAGTCGACGGCGCCGAGGTCGAAGGCGCGCACCGCGCGGTCGTCGTGGGCGGTCACGAACACCACCGCGGGTGGGTCCGCGAACGCGGCCAGCACGCCGGCGAGTTCGAGCCCGTCGAGTCCGGGCATGTTGATGTCGAGGAACACCGCGTCGATGGCCGACGGTCGCGCGTCGTTGATCAGGCGGAGCGCGGTCGTGGCATCGGCGGCGGTCAGCACCTCGCCCACCTGATCCTGCGCCCGCAGCAGGTAGGACAGTTCGTCGAGCGCCGGCCACTCGTCGTCGACCGCGAGCACCGTCAGGGCAGCGGTCGGTGCGGCGGCGGTCCCAGAAGTATCGGTCACGGGGGTCTCGGTCCCAGAGGTGTCGATCACAGTGGACCCATCGTGCCACCGGTTGGTCCGGTCGGTGCTCACACGGCGATACCGGGACGGAATTTCGGGACCCGCATGCTGACCTTGGTGCCTGCGCCGGGCGCGGTCTCGACGACGAGTCCGTAGTCGTTGCCGAACGCGGCGCGGAGGCGATCGTCGACGTTGGCCAGGCCGACGTGGGCGTTCTCGATCGCGCTCGGTCCCGACGCGCCGGAGGTGATGGCGTCGAGGTCGCCCGAGCGCAACAGTTCGGGGTCCATGCCGATGCCGTCGTCCTCGACGCTGATGACGCAGTCGGTGCCCTCGTCGGCGGCGATGATCGTCACCGTCCCTCCGGCCGGTTTGCTGGAGATGCCATGACGTACCGCGTTTTCCACGAGCGGCTGCAGCGCCAGGAACGGGAGCACCACGTTGAGCACCTCGGGGGCCACCTGCAGACGCACCTCCAGGGCGCTGCCGAACCGGGCGCGTTCGAGCGTCAGGTAGCGGTCGATGTTGCGCAGTTCGTCGGCCAGCACGGTGTACTCCCCGGCCGATCGGAACGAGTACCGGGTGAAGTCGGCGAACTCGAGGATCAGCTCGCGGGCCTGCTCGGGGTCGGTGCGGACGAACGACGCGACGGTGCCGAGCGCGTTGTAGATGAAATGCGGGCTGATCTGAGCTCGCAGTGCACGGACCTCGGCGCGGTCGAGTCGGGCGCGTGACGCGTCGAGTTCGGCGAGTTCGATCTGGCTGCCCGCGTATCGGGCGACCTCGGTGATGGCCGACAGCATGCCGGGGCCGGGTTGGGCGCGGCTGACCACGCCCATGACCCCGACCGACCGCGACTCGTCGACCAGTGGTTGGACGATGAGGGCACGCACCCCGGGTTCGTCGAGGTCGGCGCCCGTGATGAGGATGCGTCGCCCCTCGTCGGCGGCGCGGGTCGCGGCGTCGGCGAAGGCCGGAGCCAGGCATTCATAGGGACCGGTCCACGCGAGGACGGTTCCGTCGGCGTCGGCGAGCCCGAGTGCGTCAGCCGACGTCAGCGCACGCAGGTGCGGGGCGGCCTCGGCGGCCGAGTCGGTGTCGAGTCCCCGCCGCAGCGGGCGCGCCGCGAGCGATGCAGTGTGCAGGGTGGCGTGCACCGCACGCTCGGCCGGGGTCGTCAGGGTGGGGCGGGTGCGCACGCGCAAGGCGACGACGGCCACCGCGACAGCCACCACCGCGATCACGGCGATCACGATCGTGGCGCCGGACATCAGCTGCTCGTCACGGCGCTGTGCTCATCACGGCTCCGGGGTCAGCGATCCGCGACCGCGTAGGTGACGCCGGCGACCGCCGTGGTCACAGACAACACCGACGGCCAGGCGCCGATCTTCTTCGCCAGCGGATGCGATCCGCCGAACGCTCCGAGATACCCGGCCAGGAGCGCGCCGGCGACGACCGGGCCCTGCGACCGAGACCACTCGCGCGTCGACCATGCTCCGGCCGCAGCGAGTACGACGCCGCCCAACGGACGGATGCCGCTGTAGCGGGCGGTGGCGAATCCGCCGATGAGACCGGCGGCGACAACGGGTGCGGTGGGTGTGGTGGTCACCCGGCGACTGTACCGTCGTTGTGGAAGGCCAAACCTGCCCAAGGCCCGACCGCGCGGCATCTCCCGCCGCCGATCGTTCACAGCCCGAATCTCGCGTGATTCATCCGCGCCGGCCCTCGACGCCACTCCCCGAGCGCCCACACGCGATTCGCGCTGTCACATCACCCGTACTCCCCTGATCGGCATCAGCCGCTCGGGTCATCACTCGTCGACCGAGGAGCCGACCGCATGCAGACCCACACATCACCGAATGACGACGACCGCAAGATCATCGAGAACCGACTCGATGTCAATCGGCGCGCTCTCATCGACACCGCACGCGGGCTGTCGGATGGAGACGCGCGTCGACGCCTGGTGTCGTCTCTGACCACGCCGATCTCGCTGATCAAACATGCCGCTGCGGCAGAACGGATCTGGTTCCAGCGGTTCTGGGGTCACTTCGCCGAAGCAGAGTGCGACGGCTACTCCCGCCGCGACGAGGGAACGTTCGCCGTCGACGATTCCGAGACGCTCGACGACGTCATCGCCGAATACGAGCGAGCGATACAGGTGTCGCGGACCACCGCCGCCGGGTTCAGCCTGGATGCCGTATTGGTGGAACCCCACGAGGGGCCCGTCAGCATGCGATGGACACTGCTCATGATGATCGCCGAGACGGCCAGACATGCAGGGCACGGCGACATACTGCGTGAGCAGATCCTGACTCCTCGGTCGCCGTCCGTGCAACCCCACTTGCGCGCAACGGATCCCGCTCGGATCGAGCAGGAGATCATCGCGGCCTTCGGGAAGATGCGAACCACCATCTTGACGCGCAACCGACGTGAGCTGGTCGAACTGCACGACGACGAATTCCTGGGCACGGAGCTTCCCGGGAACGTGATCACCGCCGAAGAGCACATTGCGACGACCATGAATTCGCGCGACCTCGAGATGGAGTTCTTCGACATCCGGGTCAAGGCTTTCGGCGACATCGCGTTGTCCTGGGCACGGCAGACCCTGGCCGGTCATCTCGACCCGACTGATCCGGGAACGTCCCCCGCGGTGGCGGCTCGCGTCGAGAAGGAGGGGGTCCACTGGGCGATGTTGGTGGTGTGGCGCCACACGCGTGGCCGGTGGCGGATGCTCTCGTATCAGGTCACGCCCATCACTGACGACTGAGTAGCAGGGGTGAGTCTCGTGTGGACCGCTCGTTGTCCACAGGCTGCGTGACATCTGTTCACCGATGGGAGTGATGGGACGAAACCTATTGCGCCTGTGGATAACTGAATTCACCTGTCGGACCTCTCCAATACAATTGGAAACATGTTCGAGGGGTGGAATCAGGTCGGGGACGCAGCCATGGGGTTGCTGCCCGACCGTGTCGGCGCACCGGTGAACGACGTCCTCGGCGAGATGCGCTACGCCGCCGCCGGACTCGGTTATCTCGAGTGGGTCACCTACCGAGATGCCGCTGAACTGCACACCCAACTCGTCGAGCCCGAGATGGTCACCGACGTCCGCATGCTCGATGCACTGACGCGCTGCGCGACCCGGATCGCCACTCAGCTCAGCATCTCTCAGATGTCCGGGGAGGGCCTGTTGCACCGCGCGATCGCTTTGCGCGACCGGCTCCCCCACGTTCTCGAGTGCATGAGACTCGGGCTCGTCTCACCCCGTCACATCCGGACGATCGTGTCGCGGACTGAACTGATAGACGGACAGGACTACGCAGCCGACGTCGACGCCGCGATCGCGGAGTCTCTACGCCGCAGAGGCTCCTGGTCCGACAACCGGATGCGCGACATGGTCGACCGCATCGTCTACCGCCACGACCCCGACGCCGTGCGCGAACGTCGTCGGCGCGCCCTCGACGACCGCGGCTGCTGGATCGAGCGCGGCGAGGACGGCATGGCCGAGGTCGGCGCCTCGATGTCCGCCGAAAACGCCCTCCTCGCATACAAGAACGTGTGCGACTTGGCCGATCTGGTCTGCGCCGACGACGGTCGCACGAAGGCGCAGCGCCGGAGTGACGCGGCCTTCACGCTGCAGAGCGGCGCCAACTGGGAATGCCTGTGCGGCAACGCCGACTGCGGCGTCACGATTGCCACCCACTCTGATCCCGAACCCGTTCCGGACGAGGGCGGCGGATTCGACGGACCCACAGGCGGCGAGGCGACGTTCGAGGACCCCCGAGACGATCACGCCGATGTCCCGGAGCCGAGCCCGACTCCAACCCGGACACCTACCGACCGTCGGCACTGCAACGCGCCCACAGCACCGAACCGCCAGCAGCGTCGGGCAGCAGCCAGATCCACACGGCTGCATGCCTACACCGATCCTGCGACCGCGAACGGCACCGCCGATCACCCCGGCTTCCTCGATGGATACGGCGTCATCTCCGCCGACCACGTCCGCGATCTGCTCACCGATCCCGGTGTTCGGATGCACGTGCTGGGCAATCGGCACAACGCAGACGGGACGGTTCGGCCGCAACCGTGCACGCAGCCCGCCGACCCGTACCGGCCGTCGACCGCGCTGCGCACCTACGTCCGTGCCCGCGACCAGTACTGCATGTGGCCCGGTTGCAACCGAGCAGCGTGCGACACCGACCTCGACCACACCGACGAATACGACCACGACAACCCCGAACGCGGTGGGCAGACCTCGCCCGCCGGCCTCATTGCTCTGTGCAGATTTCATCACCTGATCAAGACGTTCACCACGTGGCTCACCGATCAGTTCGTCGGCGCCGACGGCAGGATGCGGTTCACGGTGACCACGCCGGAGGGGCTGACGCACGACGGACCGGCGCACACCGGCGAGGACGTCATCCCCGGGCTCAGCGACATCGAGTTCGAGCACCCCCCGGACGAGCCGCCACCAGGCGCCCGCGACACCGACACGGACGAACCGACCAGACGACGCACACGCCTGGAGGACAAGCTCGCCCGCCGGCGCACCGAACGCGAACGCAACCGGGCTCGACGTGAGGCCGACGCAACCGAGCGACGACAAGCGGCCGACGACGACCCGCCGCCACCTTTCTAGTCGTTGCGAGACGAAACGTCGATGTCCTCGCCGGGGGTCGACCTGGTGAGTCTGGGTTCCATGGTGTCCGAGTAGCGTGGCGTCCATGTCGAGCCCCGAATCGGACAGAGCGGGGGCTCACGGTCACACCGTCAGCCCCCTGAATCACTGAGTCCTCAGCCTCCTGCCCAAGCCCGTGTGCGTGGGCAGTCATTCGGGTGTTCCCAGGCCGACCGCGGTGACGAGACGTCCTCTGTCCGTTCCTGCCTCGGAGTAGCTCAATGCCTCTCGCTCTCTACCTGCTCGCCCTCGCGGTCTTCGCCATGGGCACGTCAGAATTCATGCTCGCCGGCCTGGTGCCGGAGATCGCCGCCGGTCTCGACGTATCCGTCGGTTCCGCGGGACTCCTCACCTCCGCGTTCGCGGCCGGGATGATCCTCGGCGCACCCGTCATGGCTGCGTTCGCTCGCCCGTGGCCCGCCCGGAGCATGCTCCTCGGATGCCTCATGATCTTCACGATGTGTCACGTGATCGCTGCGCTCACCCCCTCCTTCGCCGTGCTGTTCGCGACGCGCCTCGTGGCCGCCATGGCGAACGCCGGTTTTCTGGCGGTCGCACTGCGCACCGCCACCCGACTGGTTGCCCCGGACCGGAAGGGCCGAGCCCTCGCAATCCTGTTGTCGGGCACAACCATCGCGATCGTCGCCGGCGTTCCTGCAGGATCCCTGCTCGGCACCGCCCTGGGGTGGCGGGCCACGTTCTGGGCGGTGGCCGTCCTGTGTCTACCGGCAGCGGTCGGGATTGCCACCGGTATCCGTCCCGCCGGACGAACCTCTCTCGGCGAGCCCGACCACGAACCCTCACTGAGGGCCGAGCTCGCTCAACTCCGGACGCCGCACGTGCTCATCGCGATGCTGCTCGGCGCCTTGGTCAACGGTGGGACGTTCGCCGCATTCACTTATCTCGCACCCGTGGTTACCGCGACAGCCGGCCTGGACCCGGTGTGGGTGCCCGTGGCCCTGATGCTGTTCGGCACCGGGTCGTTCGCCGGGATCGTTGTGGCCGGTCGTCTTTCGGATGCACACCCTCGTCTGGTTCTCGGCATCGCGTCGCCCGTTCTGTTCGCAGGGTGGCTGATCCTCGCACTGTGCGC
This sequence comes from Williamsia phyllosphaerae, assembly GCF_014635305.1. NCBI lineage: Bacteria > Bacillati > Actinomycetota > Actinomycetes > Mycobacteriales > Nocardiaceae > Williamsia > Williamsia phyllosphaerae. Next base: position 441,402 of record NZ_BMCS01000002.1, read on the forward strand.
GGCACGCCCCGTGCTGCTGCTCAGCCTGATCATCGTCCAGGGGGTTCTCGCCTTCGCCGTGGGAGGCACGCTCATCGCACGGGTTCTCTACGCGGCGTCAGCAGCGCCCACGATGGGCGGCTCTTACGCGACCGCGGCCCTGAACCTCGGCGCCGCCGCGGGACCGGCAATCGGGGCGCTGGCGCTGGCGGGTCACGACGAGCTGGCACCTGTGTGGGTCGCCGCGGTGCTGACGGGAACCGCGACGCTGATGGTGCTGCCCTCGCTGCGGCTCATCGCACCGCGGGCCCATCGTGTGGCGCCCACCGGGTGAACACGGCGAAACGTTCCGCGAACCGCACACGTCTGACGTCGCCACTAGGCTGGTCTGATGCTGTTGTGGATCAACGGACCGTTCGGGGTCGGGAAGACGCAGACCGCGTTCGAGATACATCGCCGCGCCCCGGGCAGCATCATCTGCGACCCCGAGCAGGTGGGCTTCGGCCTGCATCGCATGATGCCGCGATCGTTGCGCGGCGACTTCCAGGAGCTACGCGCCTGGCGGCAGGGCGTCTACGAGGTCCTCGACCTGACCCTGGCCGAGCACGACGGCCCGGTCATCGCGCCGATGACTCTGGTCAACTCGTACTACTTCGACCAGATCATCGGCCGACTCCGTGACCGCGGCCGCGAGGTCTGCCACGTCACGCTCATGGCCGAGCCGGAGACGGTCCGCGGTCGCATCGGTCGTCGTGGTCTCGGACTGAAGGCGGATCCGTTCGCGGTGTCGAGAGTCGACTCGTCACTCGAGGAGTTGCAGCGCGACGAGTTCGCCACGCACATCGACACCGAGGCACTGAGCATCCCGCAGACGGCCGACCGGATCGGCGAGATCGCCGGGCTGACGCTCGAACCGAACACCGACGGACCCATCCGCAACGCGATCAACCAGGGACTGACCACCGCGCGTCACATCCGACTCGGCTGACACCCCGGGACCCGTCGCTCGGTCGCCCGATCGTCGACATCGCGAATTCGCAAGCGAGAACGCAAAATTTGCTGACTGCGCGGTAGTCGGACCGTGTGGCGGGCCGGCCACCGTCAGTCGAACATACGAACTCCGAGTGGATCGCCGCCGTCGGCCATCGATCCGGACGCGACGGGTCTCTTTGGATTCACCTTCAGAGACGTTGCTGTGGAGCGACTTACAGATTCATTGATCTGTTCGACGGACACCCGCGGCGACTACCGTACCGTTCGCTAGCTCACCTAACCTCAGTACTCGCAACGCAATCGAGATGGTTGAGTTGCCTCCAGCAATTCAATCTGGAGGGGTTTCACGATGTCGATGAACACTGGTCCTGTCGCGGCCGGTCGGCCTGACGAGTCGGCAACGGCCGGCGCGGTCCGCCGCCGCCGAACGATCATCCTGGGTGTGATGGCGGCGGTGCTCGCGATCATCGTGGCGGTGGCGACCGTCATCGTCCTCACCACCCACGACTCCGGCCGATCCGCCGATCTGTCTCTCGTGGCCGAGAACTCAACGGGCGACGACCCGTTCAGCCCTTCGGTCAGTCTCACCAACAAACCGCTGCGCAACGACGTCCGGCTCGCCTCCACCACCGGCACGTACACCGGTCGTGGGGTGCGCGCTGTCGCCGGCAACACCACCGGCCTCTACGGCGGCACGGAGAACTCGACCTGCGACGTGGCCAAGCTGGCCAACTTCCTGTCGCAGAACCCCGACAAGGCACGCGCGTGGTCCGGTGTGTTCGGGATCAGCCGCTCGGAGATCCCCTACTACCTCGACACTCTCACCCCGGTCGTCCTGACCTCCGACACATGGGTGACCAACCACAGCTACGCCGGCGGCGAGGCCACCCCGTTCCAGGCCATCCTGCAGGCGGGAACCGCCGTCCTCGTCGACGACGCCGGAGTACCCCGTGTGCGCTGCTCCTGCGGCAACCCGCTCGCCCCGTCGGCGAGCGCGCCGTTGTCGCGCTACAACGTGACCGGTAACCGCTGGAAGGGCTACCAACCCACCACCGTGGTCTACGTCAGCTACAACACGACCAACAACAACACCACCAACGTCGCGGCTCCTGCGGGCGTCGCCCCCACCCCGGCCGCATTGAGCCTGGTCAACACCGATACCGCGAGCACGCTGATGCGTACCGTCGGCGGCCTGCTCAACCTGACCGGCATGCCGCCTCTGGCCGCTCCCCTGCCCACCGCCGCGTCACTGAACGTGCCGTTCCGCTCCGAGGACGCCGCGGTGCAGTCGGCCAACGGGGTCGGCTCGGGGACTGCGGCACTCGCCGAGTCCGCTTCGCTGGAGGCCCCCGCCCCGGCACCGTCGCAGGTCCGGACGCAGGAGGCCGGCTCGAACCAGGCCGCGCCCCCCGTCGCCGATCCGAACCTCGCGGCTCCCGTGCCCACCACGGCCTCGGCGTCGGCACCGTCGAGCGCCGCCGCTGCACCGCCCGCCGCGCCGAGTCCCGGACTGCCTGTGCCGGAAACCATCCCGTCGACTCCGGCGGCCGCACCCCCGTCGCCGACGAGCTTCACCGGTTCGGGCAGCTCGGTGGTCGCGTTGACCTTCACCACCGCCGACGGTGTGCCGGTCAGCTGCACCATCCCGGAGCCCGTGGCCGAGACGACGACGGTGGAGACCACAACGCCGCCCGAGGTGCCCACCACCACCACGGAGACATCCACCGAGGCGCCGGTCGAGACGACAACCGCCGAACCGACCGTCACCGAGGCGCCGACCGCGATCGTGGTCCCGTCATCGACCGTCACCGTGACGCTGAGCTGCAACTCACCGGTGGTGTACACCGCCGACATCAGTGACCTGACGTCCGCGGCTGCCACGTCCGCCACCGGCTCCGATGGGATCTGGACCGCACCGCTGGACGCTGATGGCGTGCGCGCATCCACCCCGATCGCGACCGCTACCTACGGCCGGTGACGTGGCGGTGGCCAGCTCGTACCGGTCAGTTGCTCCAGTCGATGACGACGGCGTAGGACCCGACACCGATCAATCGGTTGCCCGGTGCGGTCTCCGACTCGAGCACTATGCCGGTGATCGTGCCGGACGTCTCGTCGAACTCGACGTCCTTGACCGACCCGAGTTCCGCACCGGCGGTGCTGAGCACCTTCTTGCCGAGGACCTGGTGGTGTTTGTCGGCGAGCACGGCGACGTCACCGACGGCCGCGGTGATCTTCTCGTCGGACTCGACGGTGACCGCGTCGTCGCCGAATCCCTTGACGTCTTCCCACAGGACCACGTCGCCGTCCTTGGTCTTCTTGACCTCGACGGCCACGACCGACCGCGACGCGGGATCGACGACGAAGCCGGCCACCTTCGCGATGGTCTCGGCGGTGGTGGTGCTGACGACCTTGCGGCCCTTGGCATCTGAGAACAGCATCAGTGGGAGCCCTTCAGGTGTGCGCGGAAGTCGTCGACGGCGGCGCCGAATCCGGCCAGGTCGTCACGAACGAAGTCGACCGCTCCGGCGGGCACCATCAGGTGCTCGGCCGATGCGGCGAGGGTGTCGGGCAGCGGGATGAGGACCTTGGTGCTGTTGGTCTTCAACGCCTCCGACGCCTCGATCTCGTATCCGACGACGTCGCACTGACCGCCGTTGGCGCCACTGACCTCGATGATGACGTCGATGACCTTGCCGAGATCGGTGCCCGAGTCGGTGAGCACCCGCGATCCGAGGACGTTTCCGTGTCCGGAGCCCGAACCCGAGCCGGAGACCCCGGCGAACGCCTCGTCCGGCGAGACCAGGACGTCCTCGCGCAGGATCATCACGGCGTCCGGACCCAGTGCGGCAACCGACTTCCACGCCAGAACCTCTTTGCGCGGGCCGGAGAAGATCCCGCGACCGGCGAGCGTGAAGCCCGCGACCTCGCCGCCACCGGGGGCGTAGACGATGTCCTTGATCTGCGCGACGTCCTCGCCCTGCATCGTCACGACGGGACGCTTGGCCACCTCACCGGCGCGCATCAGGACGCTCATGCGGACTTGTCCCGTGGTGTGGTGTCACCGAGCGAATCGCTGATGATGACCCCGCCCGACCGACGCCGGGCCTGGATGGCGAGAACCGCCCCCACGACGACAGCGATCACCACCACGACGATGATCAACCAGGTCCACCACTGCATAACAACTCCCGGGTCTCGCAGACCGGCACGCGACGGAGCGTCGATGACGACAAGGGTCTGAGGACACCAACATACCCGGGCGCGGTGAACGCGAACCGTCGCCCGGACCCTGGAGTTCACACGTGCGGTCGGTACTCCGCGTACATCGCGGGCAGCCGCAACCCGGCCGCTCGCAGTGACGAGATCCGGGTCGCGTGGGCGGCGCCGGTGAGGATCTGCTCGGCCACCTCCACCACACCGCGGCGCCCTGGCGATTCCAGGTGCGTGCCGGCGACCCAGGCGTTGAACGCGCCCATCGCCGGCCCGCACCACACCTGGTAGTCCGTCGCGCGACTCGTCTCACCGGCGATGCTCCACGCCGACGACAACCCGAGGTACCACCGGAAGATCAGCGCCATCTTGCGACGCGGATCGTCGGCCGCCGCGGTGATCTGCGCCGGGTCCCGCTCGGTGAAGAACCGCACGCACTCGTCCCACACCGAGTCCAGATCGCGGCGGAAGACGCTCTTCTCCAACGACGCCCGCAGCGGTGCGGGGATGTCGTCGATCGAGTCATACCGCCGGTAGGTCTCGAACAGACTCTGCGCGCGGGAGGCGAACATCGTGCCGCGCCGCAGCACCTGCACGGTGACACCCAGCTCGAACATGTCCGACGACGGCGCCATCGCACAGTCCGAGGCCGACGCCGTCGCGAGCAGTTCCTTGGTCGCCGTCGACTGGCCCGCCTCGACGGTTGCCTGGTTGATCGACCCGGTGACGATGTAGGCCGCACCGAGCGCGAAGGCGGCGGCCGCGGCCGCCGGCGTCCCGATGCCACCCGCCGCACCGATCCGCACCCGCCCCGAGAGTGGGTCGGACACCGCGAGACGGTCACGCACCGCGATGATCTCGGGCAGCGCCACGACCAGCGGGCGGCGGTCGGTGTGTCCGCCGGAATCGGCCTCGACGGTGATGTCGTCGGCCATCGGCACCCGCTGCACCAGTCGGGCCTGCTCGTCGGTGATCTCCCCCGCGACACGCAACGTCTCGACCAGAGCCGACGGTGCGGGACGCAGGAACGCCTCGGCGACCTCGGTCCGCGACACCTTCGCGATCACGCGGTGGCCGACGACGACGTCGCCGTCGGATCCGGTGCGTAGACCGCGTGCGCGGTAACGCACCAACTCCGCCGTCACCGACATGAACGCCGATGCCTCGACACAGCGCACGCCGTGGCGCAGACACGCGTCGACGATGCCGCGTTCCAACGCCGGCTCACTGGGGCTGTGGATCACGTTGCAGGCGAACGGGATGTCGCCCAGCGTCCTGCGCAGACCGGCGAGTGCGGAGTCGACGGTCGCGGGCACCACCCCGGCCGCGCCGTAGCTGGCGAGATATCCCGCCCGGGCCATCGCGGCCACGAGGTCGACCGAGGCGATCCCGTTGGCCATGGCCCCGGCCATGTAGGCGGCCCGGACGCCGTGGAACGCGGCGAACCCGCGCTCGCCGAGCGACTCCGGCGCCAGCGGTCCGACCGCGGCGATCACGGTGGAGCGGTGCGCGACGGCGGGGTCACCGGTGACCGTGACGCCGGACTCGCCGCGCACCACCCACACCGGTGACGCGAGGTCGGCCAGCGCCGCGCCGATGGCGGCGTCCGGGGCGGTCCGGGTGGGCGAGGCGAGGGTCATCGTGCTGCTCCGTCCCGCAGTTCCACCGCGATGTCGGTGAGTTCGTAGATCCGCAGTCCGGGCTTCCACAGCGACGCGTCGGCGACGACGACCACCGAGTCGGCGTCGCGGGTGACCGTCTTGATGTGCACCTCGAGTTCGCAGTGTCCGTCGGTGGGGACGAACTGGCCGCGGTACTTCCAGGAGAACGGCACCCCCTCGGGGATGTGGAACTCGGGTTCGGCGAAGCCGCGGTGATCGCCGGCGTCGATCAGCCACTCCTGCAGGCACTGGATCACCGATTCGACGCCGAGCGAGCCCGGGATGACCGGATCGAGATAGAAGTGGCAGTCGAAGAACCAGTCGCCGGGGTCGATCGGTCGGTCCATGTGCAGGTAGCCCTGCCCGAACTCGCCACCGCCGTCGACGACCTCGACACGATCGACAAGCGCCAGCGCGTCGGTCGAGCAGAGCGGCCCACCGGCGGCCCGACGTCCGGCGACGTCGATGCTGCGGCACCGCGACCGCGCGTTCTCCCGCGCCAACCAACTCGGCCGGTCGCGGCCGGCGTCGAGGCCGGTCTGATTGTCCAGGGCGGAGTCGCTGAAGTACCCGAACATCGTGGAGCCGGAGTAGAACTCGACTCCGTCGGCCCGCAGCGAGTACTCGAAGCTCTGCAACGAGGATCCCGGCATGATCGTGGTCGAGGTGAGGGTGGAGTGCTGGTCGATCGTCTTCCCGCGCAGGTCGATGCGTCGGGCGACTGTCGCGGTCCCGCCGAGGTTGCGCAGACGTAGCGTCTCGTCCGAGGCCAGGGTCGGCCCGAGGTAGTACCCCATCAGCAGCGCCGCCTGCAGCGACGTCTCCATGTAGACGAAGTGCGGGACCGACGCGTTCGCTGTGTCCGCGAGGTACCAAGCGTCGGCGGGGACGTCGTATTCGGTGCGGTACCGGGCACCGGAGTCCCACTCGCCGCGTCGACCGGCGAATTCGGTGACCCGGTCCACCAGGAGCAGGCCACCGGTCGGCAGCCGGGTCGCCCGATTGCCGGTGTAGCGCGCGAACTCCGGGCCGAAGGCGGTGCCCTGATCGCCGCGGGCGAGATGCGCCATGTGGAACTCGGTCAGCAACGCGGGCGTCCCGAGCGCACCGACCCGACCGGTCGGTGCGGTCAGTGCGCCACCGCGGGCGGGACCGACCGTGGCGGCGTCGGTCGGGACGAAGTGCGCGGTCAAATCGAACGGGCTGCCCGGGCCGGCGGGGCCGATGGGGGTGACCCGGGCCCGTAGATGCGGTACGGGCACCAAATCGGCCTCGATCACCCGGACGGACAGTCGGTGTGCGCCCACGGCCGAGGGCGCGGAGTCGACGCTCGAGCGCACCGTGGCGTCGGCCAGACACAGGTGGAGACCGACGTAGGCACCGAGGATCTCGGCGGTGGTGCGGGCGGCGGCCACCGGGTCGCCGCTGATCTCGGCGACACATCCACCGAAGTCGGAACCGGTGGGCGCGTAGTGCAGGTCGCTGATCGAGTCGACGTGTCCGGACGCGCCGATGCGCAACGATGCGTTGACATCTCGCGACGCCGCGCCGATGCGCTGGCGGTAGGCCGCCCCGAAGACGTCGTCGATGCTGCCGCGGGTGAGCCGGTCGATGTCGGGGCCGGTCAGCTCGGTGCGGTCGGTACGCGCCAGCGGCGAGAAACACCGCACCGCGGTCAGCTCGAGTCGGCTGGTCAGGGCACCGGACGTGACCGGGGCCTCGGGCGGGGCGTGATCGGTCGCGCCGGTGTCGATCTGGCCGAGGATGCGATTGATCATGGCGTGCGCGACCGAGTCGGTCGCGGCGATCGTCGCCCGATGTGCCGCGACGACACTCGCCCGGATGGCAGCCACCGGCGTCAGATCCGGCGAGGGGGCCGGTGCTGTCACGGATTCCGAGGCGCGGTGGAAATTCGGGGCGCGGTCGGGCTCCTGGCTGGGTTCGACGGGCGCGGCGACGAGTGCCGCGGTCGCGCCGAGTGGATCGAAATCCGCTCCGTCGAAGGTGATCTGGTCGTTCATCGTGTGCTCCCGCCCGCTGTTGACAGCGATGCCGTCGAGGAATGGTTCGAGTCCGGTCGATCACTCCACCGGCGGACCGAGTCGGCAAACATCGCCGACAGGTCGGGTGCGGCGACGACGGCGATGTCGCGCCAGCTCTGTAGGACCGTGCCGTCGTCGGCGACCGCACGGGCGTCGACGGTGGCCGACATGGCGCCGGGTCGGAGGTTGTCCGCGACGACGGTGAAGGCGCCGTTCGCGGGAAGGGGCCGGTACAGCTCCACCGCGCCGACCCCCATCGGTAGGCACGCCGACCCGAGGGACGCCAGCGCGAGCACCGGCGGCACCTGCAGGATGAGGTCGGCGAGCACCGGGTCGTGCAGGCAGCCGCGGTAGGCACCACCGGCGACGACGCTGTCGGGCAGTCCGCACCGGACCACCAGGCGGTGGGCCGACTCCTCGAGCACGGTGGTCATACCGTGCAGGGCGGGCCCGTGGAACTGGCGCCCCTCCCGGTAGAGATGCCCGGCATCGACACCGTCGAGTGGCCAATCCCGCGGCAGCTCCGGCGGATCGACCGCCGCATCCGAGGAGAGGATGGTGGCGGTGTAGTGCGGAACGGCCCGTCCGGCGCGGTCGCTGGTGACGCGCACCGACATCCGGTCGGGGTCGTCGGTCGGGGTGACGGTGATGTCGAGGTGGTCGGTGACCGACTCGCCGTCACCCGAGGCGAGGGTGACCCCGGAGAGCACCCGCATGTCGTGGACGCCGACGACCGTGCGGCCCGGCGTGGCGCGCTCGACGACGTTGATCGTTGCGGCGATCGCGAACGTGGCCGGCAGCACGGTGCGGGTGCCGATGGTGTGTGCGGCGATGATCGGGTCGGCGGCGACCTCGCCCAGGGAGCGCCGGGCGGTGATTGCCTCGCCGGCGCCGACGGCCCCGGCGCTCGTGCTCGTTGTTCCGCCTCCGGCGAAGAGCGGGCTGTTGGTCCCGATCAGGACGGCCACGTCGTCGATGCGGTCGGTGGTGAACTGCTCGACGAACGCGGTTGCGCCGGTCTCGGGTTCGAGCAGCGAGACACCGACCGCGGCGAAATGCGCACGCAACGCGTCGTCGACCATGCCCGCATCCCATGCACCCCAGTCGATCGCGGTGACATGTCGGGACGGGTCGCGCCGCTTGAACGCGGCCGCGAACCGGGCCAGTGCCTCGTTGGCGGTCGCGTAGTCGCTCTGGCCGGTGTTACCGAACAACCCGGCGATCGACGTGAACAGCACGAGGTGTCGTAGGCGGTGGTCGTCGACCGCACCGAGCAGCGCCGTCAATCCGTCGATCTTGGTGGTCAGCACCCGGTCGATCTCGTCGCGGGTCTTGCGCACGATCGGGGCGTCGGCCAGGACACCGGCGCCGTGCACGATCCCGGTGATCTCCGAGCGTCGTGGCGCCAGCGCTGTCCGGACCGCGTCGGCGTCGGTCACGTCGACCGACACGTACACGGCGCGTCCGTCCAATGCGGCCAGGGTGGAGGCGATCTCGCGTTCGGCGCGCACCGCGCCACAGGCCCGGCCGATGGCGCGGGGATTGGCGCCCGTCGGTGCGAGCGCCGCGATGGCTGCCCGCTGCAGGGCGTCGTCGGCCACTCCCCTCGCCCAGTCGGGTTCGGTGGAGCGTTCGGATCGTCCGAGCAGCAGGAAGCGGGCGTCGCAGTGCCGCGCCAGTTCGATGACGCACAGGGCGGTCACCCCGCGCGCACCGCCGGAGACCACGAGCAGATCGTCGGCGGTGACGGTCAGGTCGCGTCGGTCGACGGCGCGGGCGGCCACATCGGGCAGCACGACCGTGGGATCGCCGTGGCGGCTGGGTACGACCGTCACGCGCTCCCCGGTGGCGTCGACGCCGACCTCGAGGGTGTCGGTGGCGGCGTCGTGGATCTCGGTGACCAGCGCCTGCGCCGCCTGCTGCGGGTCGAGGTCGGGAGCGAGGTCGATCGCGCGGGTGAACAGCGTCGGGTGTTCGGCGGCCAGGGTTTTCACCAGGCCCCCGACGCCGGCGGTCATGGATGCGACGGGGTCGGTGCGGGTGTCACCGAAGCCGCAGCAGCCGTCGACCGCGGTGACGGTGATCAACGCGGTGCGGCCGTCACTTTTCGCGGTCAGTGTCGGGATGAGCGAGCGGACTGCGAGGATGGCGTCGGTGAGCAGTGCGCGGGCGCCGCGTGCCGAGGCGGCCGTGGCCGGGTCGAGTACGAGGACCGCGAGGTCGGGGGCCCGGTCGCCGCTCAGGTGGGTGTCGAGATCCGTGCCGCCCACCGTGGCGAGAGTGTCGGTGGCCCAGCTCGACTCGGCGAGCTGCCGGGCCAGGGCGACCGAGACCGGCGCATCGAAGGACGCGCCGAGGGTGACGATCAGCGCCGACGACCGCGGCCGGAAGGCGGACGCGTCGACGTCGACACCGGGCAGGGCCACCACACCGACCGCGGTGCGCGCGGTCGGCGTGACGGTCGTCGCTGCCGTCGAATCGGTGGAGGAGAAGGTCAGATCAGAGTGCCGCGGCTCCGCGGCCGGCGCTTTTGGGTCGACATCACTCCCCACGGCGATCACCGCGACGATGTCGTCGATGGTCCTCAACTCCCCGAGTCGTTCCGGCCCGAGACTGGGCAGGTGCGGGAAGCGTTCCTGCACCGCACCGAGAACCTGGACGCGCTTGATGGAGTCGACACCGAGGTCGGACTCGAGATCCATTGTCGTGTCGATCATGTCGACCGGGTAGCCGGTCTTGTCGGCGATGACCTCGCGCAGGGCGTCGCGCAGCACGGCGCTGTCGCCGGACGGGGCGGACTCGACGGCCGGTTCCGGCGCAGGAGCAGGCGCGGGCGCAGGTGTCGGGGCGGGAGCAGGCGTCGGCACCGGGGCGGGCGCGGCCTGAACCGGTGCCGGGCGCTCGGCGATGGCCGGCGCGGCGGGCGCCGGGGCAGCGGCCGGGGCGACACTCGCCTGCGGTGCAGCGGTGTGCGTCGTGAACTGACGGCTCGCGACGGGACGCGGCGCGGTGCTGATCGGCAGTCCCGCCTCGAGCTCGGCGAGACCGGCGAGCACGTGTGCGGCCTGGGTGTGGCTGTCGCTCAACGCGACCGACTGGTTGCTGACGGCCTCGATGGCGCGGACGGTGGTGTCGTCGAGACGGTCACCGGCGAGCGCGGCGGCCAGGCCACGGGCGATCGACAGCTGCGTTCCGAGGAACTCGCGGTGGGTGTCGAGATGCTGGGTGAGGGCGTGACCGAGCTGCCCGGAGTCAGAGAACTCCGAACTCGGTGACGGATGGGGCGTGCTCATGGGGGTCTCCTGGTGGTCGGGGGCGGGAGCAGGGGGCGGGGTCGGGACGGGGACGGGAACGGGCGGTACGTGCCCAACTGGCGGACTTACGGGCCCAACTGGCGGACTTACGGGCCCAACTGGCGGACTTACGTGCCCAACTGGCGGGTCTACGTGCCCAACTGGCGGGTCTACGTGCCCAACTGGCGGGCTTACGTGCCCAACTGGGGCGTGGGGGGCGTGGACCTGATAGCCGTTGTCGAGGGTGTCGGCGTAGGCCTTCGCGCGGGCGGCTGGGACATACTCCGGGGCCGAGATCGTCACCGACATCTTCCCGGCGGCGCGCGGGGTCGTCGGCGCGGTCTGATGACGGTTGATGTCGTGGAGCGGGACACCGAGCACGGCCAGCTGCACCGCGGCCCGCTTGATGCCGAGGTCACCGTCACCCATCGGGCCCAGGTCGGTCGGTATCGCGACCACGTCATCACCCAGCGTGCGGCGCACCAGCGAGGTGAGGACCTGCTTCGGGCCGAACTCGACGAACACCGTGCACCCGGCGTCACGCATGCCCTCGAGCACCGACACGAACTCCACCGGCTGCATCAGCTGGTCGACGAGGATGTCGCCGTTGGCCGAGGAGTCCGCACCATACCGACGGCTCGGGTCGTTGCCGAACACCGGACGCGCGGGTTCCCCCACCGACACCGACCGCACCGCTGCGCCGAAGGCGTCGCTGGCGTGGGCGACGTAGGGCGTGTGGAAGGCCGCCGAGACGGGCAGGCGTCGGGTGTTCCAGCCGCGGTCGGCGGCGATGGCCTCGAACGACTCGACGGCGGCGGTACCTCCTCCGACGACGACCTGATCGGGTGCATTGTGGTTGCAGACGTAGAGATCGGCCACGGCTGCGACCGCGGCGTCCACCTCGGGACGGGAGGCGCGCACGGCGAGCATCGTTCCGGCGTCGCCGTCACCGCGGGGCGCCATCGCGGCACCACGGGCCCGGGCGAGGGTGAAGAAGTCGTCGGTGTCGAGCGACCCGGCGGCCCACAGCGCGGTCAGCTCACCGAAGCTGTGCCCGGCGAATGCCGTTGCCCGCAGGCCCAGCTCGTCGAGGTACCGGTACAGACCGACCGAGAGCGCGCCGATCGCCGGCTGCGCGTACTCGGTCTGCCGCAGGCGGTCCTCGTCGGCGTCGGCGGTCTCGTCGTCGAACGACGGCGGCGGGAACACCACCGACCCCAGTCGTCGCGGCGCACCGGCGAACGCGGCGTTCGCGTCGTCGAAGGCGGTCGCGACCGGCGGGATGGCCAGCGCGGCGGCCGAACCCATGGCGACGTACTGGCTTCCCTGGCCGGCGAACAGTGCGCCGACAACCAGATCGGCCTTGGCCGAGCTGCGGTAGTGGATGCCCTCCGGATGCGACCACGCCGACGCGTCGGGGTTGCGGCGCAACTGCTCGACGGCGAGCTCGCGCAGACGGTCCCGCTGCTCGTCGTCGACCCAGACGAACCCGATCCGCACGTCGCCGGCCGGGATCTCGCCGCCGTCGAGTCCGGCCTCGGTGTTCAGCGACTCGATCAGCGAGTCCACGTCGGCGGCGTGCCACAGCCCGACCGTCGCGCTGCGGTGCAGGGCGCGCAGCCCGGTGCGGTCACCGTCGGCCTCCTCGAGCACGAGGTGGAAGTTGGTGCCGCCGAATCCCATCGCCGACACCGCGGCCCGACGGACCGGGCGGTGCGGGTCCAGGATCCACGGGCGGGTGACGCTGTTGACGTAGTACGGCGAGTCGGGCGTGATGACGGCATTGGGTCGGTCGACGTTGATCGTGCCCGGCAGCACCTTGTGGTGCAGGCCCAGCGCCAGTTTCATCAGGCTCGCGGTGCCCGCGGCCCCCTTGGTGTGACCGATCTGCGACTTGACACTGCCCAGGGCGGCGAAGGCGTTCTCGTCGGAGTCCGCTCGCAGCACCGCACCCAGCGCGGTCAGTTCGGTACGGTCCCCCACCGCGGTTCCGGTGGCGTGCGCCTCGAACAGCTCGATCGACGACGCGTCGACCCGTGCGTCGGCGTATGCGCGGCGCAGCGCGACCTGTTGGCCGTCGGCGTGCGGGGCGTAGATGCTCTTCGACCGACCGTCACTCGACGACCCCAGTCCCTTGATCACCGCGTACACCCGGTTGCCGTCGCGCCGGGCGTCGTCGAGACGACGCAGCGCCAGCATCGCGATGCCCTCGCCGAGCAGCGTGCCGTCGGCGTTGTCGGCGAAGGGGCTGATCTGTCCGGTCGGCGAGAGCGCCCCGACCTTGGAGAAGCAGAGGTAGATGAAGATGGAGTTCTCGGTGTCCACACCACCGGTGATCATGGTGTCGGCGCGGCCGTCGACCAGTTCGGCGATCGCGGTCCGGATGGCGGCCAGCGATGCGGCACAGGCGGCGTCGACCGTGCAGTTGATGCCGCCGAGGCCGAAACGGTTGGCGATCCGACCCGCGACCACGTTGGCCAGCAGCCCCGGGAACGAGTTCTCCTCCCACGGCGCGAACGCCGCGACGTACTTCTCGGCGATCGCGTCGGCGTCGTCCTCCGAGAGTCCTGTGCTGCGGACCGCCTCCTTGAGGACCGGCGTCGACAGGCGCGCGGCCAGCGGGTGCATCAGCGGCACCGGTCCCGTGGTCCCCACCACCACACCGGTCTTCGACGGGTCGTACCAGGACGCGGTCCCGTCGGGGGTCGTCGCGCCGGCGTCGGCGAGCAGATCCCGTACGACCCCGAGGCTCAGCGTCTGCATGGTGCTGGTGACCTCGAGCTGATTCGGCGGCATCCCGAACTCGATGGGATCGAACTCCACGTCCGGGACGAACGCGCCTCGCCGCGAGTACGTCTTGTCCGGGGTCGACCGGTCGGCGTCGTAGTAGTCGTCCAGACTCCACCGCGACGCGGGAACCTCGGTCGTGCAATCGGTTCCGTCGACGATGTTCTGCCAGTAGTCACCCATCGTGGGTGCGCCGGGCAGCAGCGCCGACATGCCGACGATCGCGATGGGGGTGTCGGCGAGACGTCGGTTGATGTACCCGGTCTGCTCATCGGGCGAGGGGGCGATGGTCACGTGGGCTCTCCGCGTTCGAGTCCCGGCGCCCGCGGATGCGGGCGCCGGAGGGGGTGGGCGAACTTCAGGGGTGGTGTCGGCCTAGGCGGCGAGGTCGGTGTCGCGGGTGTGCGCGATCCGCTCGGCCACCGTCTGCGCGAACAGGCTGTGACCGGATGCGTTGGGGTGCAGCCCGTCCTCGGACCACACGGCGTCGGAGTCCCAGCGCGACTCGACGGCGATGTCGAGCAGCAGGGTCCCGGTGTCCCGACAGACGTCGGCGAGCACCTCGTTGGCGCGGGCGAACCGGTCGCGGAGCAGCTCGGTGAACGCGGGCGGCACCGGGAGTCGGCCGGGGATGTCGGGGTACGACGCGGTGAAGACCGTCGCACCGGTGGCGTTGAGGGTGGAGTGGATCGTCGACAGGTTCTCGGCGAACCTTCTCGGGTGGTAGTCGCTGACGAGGTCGTTGACCCCGACGATCACGCCCACGAGCGGCGGTCGTCCGGCGACGGCGCGGGCGAGCTGGTCGGCGCACACCATCGCGGTGGTCGCACCGTGCTCGCCGAGGTTGCGCACCCGCGTCGACCGCAGGCCGAGCTGGCCGGCCAGACGCGGGACCCAGCCGCGGAATGCGCCGTCGGTGCCGGTGTCGCCGCGACCCTCGACGAAGCTGTCGCCGATGGCGCAGAGATCGACGCCTCTCATGCCGGGACCAGGTGGCGGTCGTCGGCGGGCAGGCCCACGGTCGCGTACAGCTCGGCCAGGTTCTCCGGCGCGAAGAACTCCTCGCCCGGGTAGCCGCCGGCGATGAGGCCGAAGAACTTCCGGGTGTACTCGGGGCTCTTGCTGGCGGCGCGGAACACCGAGTCGTAGTACGGGGTGAGCGAGAGCTCGGAGATCGACTTTGTCAGCTCGAACGTCCCGGCGCTCTGCGCGTCCCGCTCGGCCTGGTAGGCGGCCAGCGCCTCGTCCAACGGACGCGCTCCGCCGAGGCCCTCGATCAGGCGCTGCGACAACAGTTCTGCGTACTTCAGGGCGTCGGTGATGCCCCAGCCGGTGAACGGGTCCTTGTGGTAGGCGGCGTCGCCGACCAGGGCCCAACCGTTGCCGAAGGACTCGCGGCGGAAGTTGTCCGGGTAGCTCATCGGGCGCAGGCGCTCGACGCGGGTGCCCATGTCACGGAACTCCTCGCCGTAGGCGGGATCGACGGCGCTGATGATCTGCTGGATGCCGCCGTCGGCGTCGCGACGGAAGTCCTTGAGACGGTCGCGCTTGCGCATGACCGCGACCAGCGACAGGTCGTCGTTGGTGGGCCAGGACGCGAACTGCTGCTCGCCGAAGCCGGTGCGGTGCTGCATGCCCCAGTCGAGGCCGGAGTAGTAGGAGTAATAGACGAAGCAGCCGCCGGGCGACTCCTCGTACTTCTGCGCGCCGACGTGCTTGGCGACGGTGGAGTTGGCGCCGTCGGCCCCGATGACGAAGCGCGCGCGGAACTCGCTGTCGCCACCCTCGGCGCTGGTTCCGCGGATGCCGACCACACGGCCGTCGTCCTCGGTGATGAGGCCGCGGACGGTGTAGCCCTCGATGATCTCGGCGCCGGACTCACGCGCGGCGTGCACCAGGATCGAGTCGAGGACGGTGCGCCGCGGGCAGTACACCGCGTCGATGCCGTCGATCGGATCGGCGAAGCCCTGCAGGGCGATGTCGGTGTAGGAGAAGTTGAGGTGGCGGATCGGCGGGCACCCCGAGGCGATGACCGTGTCGAGCAGACCCCAGTCCTGCAGCCGCGACAGGCCGGCCTGGTGCAGGTAGTGGGTGGACACGGTGTCGCTGGGGAAGCGGGCGGTGTCGACCGCGAGGACACGGAGTCCGCTGCGCGCGAGCAGCATTGCGGCGGAGCTTCCGGACACGCGGGCTCCGACAACGATGACGTCGTACATGGTGATCTCCTTGGTCTGACGAGGGATGGTGGGCGGTGATCCTGCGGCGGACGAGGGGCCGTTCGCCGCTCTCATGACCAGTCTTCGGGTTCGGCGGCCGCGGTGCCGCTCGGTGTCGAAGTAGTCATGGGTTCATCGGCAGAGGCTATCGAGCACGGGAGTGGTTCCGGCAGAACACAATCACCGGAAGTTCATCCACCCGCCACGGCGCCGACACGGCTGGGGACGGACCCGTACATGTCGCTCACGTGCGCGTCGAAGTGGTCGACGATGGCGGCCCGACGCAGTTTCAGCGACGAGGTGAGCAGACCGTTGGCGACGGTGAGATCGCCGGGCACGATGCGGAACTCCCGCACCGACTCCGCCCGCGACACGAGGCTGTTGGCGTCGGCGATGGCCTCGGCCACCGCATCGCGCAGGGCCGGGTCGGCGAGGTCAGCGTCGCCGCCCGGTCCGGTCGCGCCACGCTCGGAGCGCCATCGGGCGTACGCCGCAGCGTCGAGGGTCACCAGGGCCGCGACGAACGGCATCCCCTCCCCCACGACGATCGCGTTGCTGACCAACGGGTGCAGTCGGATCCGGTCCTCGAGTGGGGTGGGGGCGACGTTCTTGCCGCCGCTGGTCACCAGGATCTCCTTCTTGCGTCCGGTGATCATCAGGTAGCCGTGCGGGTCGATGTCACCGATGTCGCCGGTGTGCAACCAGCCATCGGCGTCGACGGCGGTGCGGTCGGCCGCGGCACCCCAGTAACCGGGGCTGACGTTGGGCCCGGACACCAACACCTCGCCGTCGTCGGCCACCGCGATCGTGGTGCCCGGGATGGGCCGACCGACGGTGCCGACACGGTTGGTCTCCGGTGCGTTGACCGAGGCCGCGGTGGCCGTCTCGGTCATGCCGTAGCAGTTGCAGATCGTGACGCCGAACCCGGCGTAGAAGGCGACCGTGGTGGCGTCGAGGGTGGCGCCGCCGCAGATCACCGACCGCAACCGACCACCGAGCATCGACGAGGTCGGTTGATCCACGGCGTGGTCGCGTTCGCCGATGACGTCGTGTCCGCGCAGCAGTGCCGCGGTCTCCTCGCCGGCGGGCAGGTGCAGACGGTGGGCCTTGCGGATCTTCTCCAGCGCATACGGCACCAGGGCGAGGAACGTCGGTGCGATGCCCGGCAGCGCGGGGACGAGGTCGGGGACGCCGGGCAGCAGGTGTGTCCGGGTGGCGGCGAGCAACGACGCGAACAGCATCGTCTGACCGAACACGTGCGACAGGGGCAGCGCCAGCGCCGTCGCGGCGTCGTTCTCGGTGAACATGGCACCGGCCCGGTCGACGGTGTTGGCCGCGGCGGCGTACATGTTGCCGTGGGTGATGATGCAGCCCTTCGCATCCCCGGTGGTCCCGCTGGTGTAGACGATCATCGCGGTGTCGTGCGCACGGACCGCGCCCAGGTGGTCCTCGACGCTCATCGGTACGGCGTCGTGGTCCGGGGCGAGCTCGGCGAACGTGAGCGCCTCGATTCCCGCCGTGGTCAACCGCGCGCGGTCGGTGTCGTCGGCGGCCACGCCCAGCCGTGCTCCGGAGTCGGTGACGACGTGGTTCAGCTGGTGCTCCGAGGAGGTGGGGTACACCGGCACGACGACCGCGCCGAGCGCGAGGACGGCCAGATCGACGAGCACCCAGTCCAGGCTGGTCACCGCCAGGATCGCGACGCGGTCGCCACGTCCGATCCCCCGTGCCGCCAGGTCACCCGCGATCTGCCGGACACGATCGTCGGCCTGCGCCCCCGACAGGGACACCGACCCGGTCGCGTCGACGAGGATCGAACGCAGGGAACAGTTCCCGAAGCTGACGCGCACCTGCGCGTACAGCGACTCGTCATCGGCCAGGACACGTCCGGTACCACCGTGCGACTTCTTCATGGCTGCCATGGTTGCCGCGCCCCGTGACCGCGGCGTCGTACCCGGGCAAAAGCCGAACGGCCGAATGGCTCTGCCTATGACCGTCGCGGGCGAGCCCCTAGGACGCCGGTGTACGCACCTCGGCGACGACCCGCTGGCGTGTGGTGAGCGCGGACGGATCGTGCGGCGGTCGCTTCGACCGCGGCGCACCGGGAGTCGACGCGCCGGGGGCCGACCCGGTCTCGGACCCGCGCTTGGACTCGGCCGCCCGCTTCGTCTCGGCTGCACGGTTGGACTCGGCTTCGGCGCACACGTCGTCGACACACTCGACGAAGGCGTCCACCGCGGAGTTGACCGTCGAGGCACTCCACACCATGTAGAGGTCGATGGTCGGGATCGGGTCGACGAGCTTGACCGCCACTGACGACGCGCCGACCGTCCCCATGCCCACCGCCGCCGCCCGCGAGAGCGACGCGAACGCCACGTACGGCTTGATCGCCACCATGTGCGCGGTGCCGCTGGGGTCGTCGGAGGTCTGCACGATGCTCAGGGTCGCCTGCGCGTCGGCCGCCGCCGAGACGATCGCGTCGTACATCGCCGGGCACTGATCACGGGCGAAGAGCACGCAGCGCTCGTTTGCGAGCTCGGCGCAGCGGACACTGGTCCGTCCGGCCCACGGGTGCGACCGACCGACCACCGCCACGATGGGGACCTTGGAGAGGATCTTGCGCGAGCGGAAACCGTCGGAGTGCGGTCGGCCGTAGACCAGCGCCACGTCCACCGAGCCGTTGGTCAGTCCGTCGAGCTGCGGTCCGGTGCGCTTCTCGCACAGAGACACAACGACTTTCGGGTGCCGCTCGTTCATCTTGGTCAGCGCCGACGGCAGCACGTGCCGGCTGGCCGGGAAGTTGTAGGAGACGTTCAGCGCACCGGACTGTCCGGCCGCGGTCGACTTGGTGACATCGACCGCCTTGTCCATCTGCGCGATGACCATGCGCGCCTGCTTCGCGAACTCGACACCCGAGGCGGTCAAGCGCACCTCGTGCGAGTTGCGGACCACCAGGCTCACGTCGAGAGACTTCTCGAGCTTCTGCAACTGCGCACTCAGCGACGGCTGCGACAGGTGCAGCCGCGCCGCGGCCCGCCCGAAATGCAGTTCCTCGGCCAGAGTTATGAACGAAACCAGATGTCTGAAATCCATGATTGCCCATCCATCACCACGCCCCGATGACGCTGGTTGAGACGGTAGGCGCGACGCGTTACCCGCGGTCAAACACCGGGTGCCCGCATCGTGTCGAGATGGGGCGGTCGGGAATGTTCAGCTCGCGCGGGCCAACCACAGACGCTTGCGGCACACGGCCTTCATCTGCTCGACGACCTGTACCGACATCGAGCCGTCGGCCGACTCGTCGAGGCGCGACCGGAGCCGGGTGAAGAACTCGACGTCGCCGAGGCCGAACTGCTCGCGGATCTTCTCGGCGGGACCGCCGCCGTGCTGGAACCATCCGAGCTCGAAGCCGATGAGATCGTCGTCGATCATCCGCTTGCCGCTCTGCCCGAAAGCGCTGTCCACGCTCATGTGCCTCACCCCGTCCGATTTCTCTGTCGCCGCGCGCCCCCGCCGGGCAACGCCACCATTGTGCACTCGGTCACGCAACCACGCCACCATTTTCGTCTGCATGGAGATTACGTTATCGACGCTAAATTACGGTGAGAAAAACGTTCCGTACCAGTGGGTTACGGACAATTCGGTGACTGCGCACGTCGGCGGCCGTTCCCGTCGGTGAGGGGTCCCAATCGCCGGGTCCGCGCAACCCCAGGTGTTCATGCGACCCACCGTGTCGGATATCGGCAGTAGGAGGAGAAATGCTCCGGACACGCAGTTGGGGAGCGACCCGAAGGTCGCTCCCCAACTGGAGAACTCAGATCAGACGATCAGCCGAGGCTGAACGGCTTGCCGTACAGGGTGACGTAGCCGTCGACCGCGTCGGTCGAGACCTTCACCGTGACCGAGGCCTTGGCCGAGGCGTAGCCCGCGCAACCGTTGACCTGGAAGGTCTCCTGGCTGTAGGCGATGCCGCCGCGCTTGCCGGCGAACGAGAACGTGCTGTCGGCCGTGTCGCCGCCGTTGTACTTGCCGACGCCGCTGTCGAGGACCGGCACGAACTTCGCGGCACCCGGCGCGATGGAGATCGACCCGGTCGGGGCGACGTTAGTGTCGCTGTTGGCGATCGCGTTGTCAGCCGGGTCCGCAGCGGTTCCGGGCTCGTAACCGAAGCTTCCGCCACTACCTGCACTGCCACCGTCGCTGAGATCGACCTGGCAGCCGACGATGTAACCCGCGTTGACGGAGCCACCGGTCGCGCCCGAGCCGCCGACGGTGACGAGCACCTTGCCGGAGGTCCACACGTTGCGGGTGGTGGCGTTGGCCGCACCCGAGCGGGCGCGGGTGACGAACTCGTCCTTGAGCTGCACGGTCACCTTGGTGCCGTCGGCGAGAGTCTGGGTGGTGAAGCCACCGGGCAGCTTGCCCGCGGCCGCGTTACCGGCGCCCAGGCTGGCCAGGGCCACGGCCGAGACGCTGGCGATGGCCGCGGCTGCTGCCACGGAGCGCATCTTGTTGTTCTTCATGATTCCCCTTACGGAATTCAGTCTGCTTGCGGCAGATAAAGTTTCGAGAGATTGGAAGGTTTTATCTGCAGCGTCAGTTCAGGCTGAACGGAGCGCCGTACAGGGTCGACTTGATGTAGTAATCACCCTTGACGGTGACCTGCGAGTAGGCACGCGCGGTGGCGTAGCCGCCGCACTGCTGCACGTCGATCTGCTGACGCTTGTACTGAATGATCGCCTGGCCACCCTTGATGGTCTTGGCGTCGGAGATCGGGACGAACACGGCCTGGCCGGGCTTGACCGGGAGGGAGAAGCTACCGCTCAGGATTGCTTCCGGGGCCGCGTCGAGCGTTCCGGTCAGACCGAGCGACAATGCGCCGATGTTGACCTGGCAACCGACGATGTAGCCGCTGACCAGTGTGGCGTCCGCACCCTTGGGGGCAGTGGCGACGATGGTGCCGCTGACCTCGGCCGCACGGCCGAGGCCGTTGTTGGCCTGCGAGGGAACGGGGTACGCGCTCTCACCGGCGCGCTTGAGGGTGACCTTCTCGCCGTCGACGCCGAAGGTGACCTTGGAACCATTCGGAAGAGGGCCCGCGGCGGCGGTGCCTGCGCCCAAGGAGGCCATACCGACCGCGGCTGCCGCGGCGATGGCGGCCGCGCCGGCCAGGCGGCGAAGGCCGGAGTTGCTCATCTTGCTCATTCGTTCCCTCTCACGGAAGTGCGTTATCCAGACGACATCGGAATGTTAGCCCGGAGTGACCTGACGGTTCTGCGAAATACTGACCTGGGTGATTGACGAGCACATTGCGCGCTGTTACCGCGAAGTTAATTCCCGGCCACTGCTCTGGTTCCCCCACCCGGGAGTGTTCTGCAGGACTCCGCACCACCGTCGGTGTGTGGTGCGTCATCACGGCGAACGTTAGCGGTACGCAACCGCCTGAACAACACATAGACGCGTCGTGTCGCAAAAGCCCAGTACGTTGATCGCAAATCGCGCATTCATCGGAGCGCACTATGTGGGTTCAGGACCGCCTGGGGCATATGTCCGTTGTGACCGCTGTGACGTGGGGCTATTCGTGATGCGGAGGCCGATTGCTGAGAAGCCACTCGTCCGACCTGGAGCCACCAGACCGGTGATCCTTGTCACTGTTGGTGAGGCTAGCCTCATCTGACGTCACGGCGGGCATGTCGTCGCCGAAGATCTCCGCCAGACGGCGGCGCTCGTCCCAATTCGTGCGATCGGTCATCGCCCCATTGTCCACCCGCCGCGGGTCGGCGGAAAACAGAAGAACCCGGACCTCCGCTGGGCGGGGATCCGGGTTCGTCGGTGGCGTGGAGCGCGTCGGCTCGAGTCAGAACTCGCTGATCGACTCGATGACGGCCTTGGCCAGCGGGGTCACGGTGGCCATGCCGTCGCGCACCGCGGCGCGTGAGCTGGCGAGATTGACCACCAGGGTCTGACCGGACATGCCGGCGACACCGCGCGAGAGGCCGGCGTCGGCCGCACCGGCGGCGAGACCCGAACTACGGACGGCCTCCTCGATCCCGCGCAGGTTGCGGTCGAGCAGTCCGGCGGTCGCCTCCGGGGTGACGTCGCGGGGCCGGACCCCGACACCGCCGACCGAGACGACCAGGTCGACACCGCCGATGACCGCCGTGTTGAGCGCGTTGCGGATCTCCACCTCGTCGGCAGAGACCGCGACCGTGGCGTCGACGTGGAACCCCGCCTCGGTGAGCAACTCCCCCACCAGCGGTCCGATCAGGGTCTGGTCCTCGCCGTGGGCGGCGCGGTCGTCGACCACCACCACCAGCGCACGGCCGAGATCCTGCGATTCGAGACTGACCGACATCTTCTGTCCCTCTCCGGTGCCCGCGGCCAGACGCTCGGCCGCGATCTCCGCGGCGACGAGGTCGTGCTGGGTGACGCCAGTGTCGTGGGCGAACTGCTGTTCGCCGTCGGCGATCACACTATCGGTGGTGATCGGGGGCAGGATCCGCAGGATTCCGGTGCGGTCGTCGGTGGTGGACATCAATTTCCCCCGGTGTTGAGAGTGTCGAGAGTGACCTGGACGGTTCGGGTCGAACCGTTGGCCGAGTAGGTGATCGAGACGGTGTCGCCGGGCGCGTTCGATCGGATCGCGGCGACGAGTGCGTCGCCCGAGCTGATGACGCGGTCGTTGACCTTGGTGATCAGCGCGCCTGCGGGGATGCCCGCGCGTGCCGCCGCGCCGCCCGCGGTGACGTCGGAGATCTGCGCGCCGGGCGTGCTGGCCGCGGTTCCGGCCGAGCGCACCGAGACACCGAGTCCGGCCTGCGTGGCCTTGCCCGTCTGCTGCAGCTCCTTGGCCACGCGCATCGCCTGGTCGATCGGGATCGCGAAACCGAGGCCGATGCTGCCGCTCTGGCCGCCCTCTCCGCCCGATCCGCTGGACAGGCTCGCGATGGCGGTGTTGATGCCGATCAGGGCGCCGTTGGCGTTGACGAGCGCGCCACCGGAGTTACCCGGGTTGATCGCCGCGTCGGTCTGGATCGCGTCGATCACCGAGGCGGTGCTGTTGTCCTCGCCTGCCGTCGACACCGGGCGGTTCAGCGAGGAGATGATGCCGGTGGTGACGGTGCCCGCGAGACCCAGGGGCGAGCCGACCGCGATGACGTTCTGGCCCACCGCGAGGTTGCCGGACGTGCCGACGGTGATCGGGGTGAGACCGGTCTTGTCGGCCTTGATCACGGCGATGTCGGAGATGGGGTCGGTGCCGAGGACCCGTGCGCCCGAGGTGCTGCCGTCGCTGTAGTTGACGGTGAGCTGGCCCGTGCCGCCGGACTCGGCGGTGACGACGTGGTTGTTGGTGAGGATGACGCCGTCCGCGCTGAGCACCACGCCGGAGCCCTCGCCCTCGCGGTTGCCCACCCGCACGTCGATGGAGACCACCGACGGCAGGACCTTGGCCGCCACGGCCTGCGTCGAACCGGCCGGGGCCGCGACGGGCTGGGCGGTGTCGCGGTCGCCGGCGATGGTGGAGCCGGTGAGCGAGGAGGAGTTGCTGTCGTTGTCGACGCTGGCGCCGACGACCCCACCGATGCCGCCCGCGAGCGCGCACGCCGCGATCACGGCGACGGCGAGCCCCGCCTTGGATCCGCCGGAGCGCTTCGCGGTATGCGTCGACCCGGGACCGCCCGACGAGCCGCCGGGGAAGTACGCGGGGCCCGCGCCGTAGGGCGACTGGCCGAACGACGACGTCTGCCCGGTCGGCGACGACTGGCCGTACTGGCCGTACGGCGAGGTCTGCCCGTAGGCGGACTGTCCGTAGCCGCCCTGTCCGTGACTGCCCGGCGGGAACTGGCTGGTGTCGGCGGACTCGTGCGCGCCGCCCTGCTGCGAGCCGAACTGTCCGGTCCCGTACTGACCCGATCCGTACTGACCCGAGCCGTACTGGCCCGTCCCGTACTGACCCGATCCGTACTGGGACGAGCCGTACTGGCCCGCGCCGCCCTGGTTCGAGCCGTACTGCGACCCCGACTGCGCGTCGTACCCGTACGGGTTCGCGCTGTAGGGGTTGGTGGTCGACGACTGATCGCCCGACTGATCACCGGACGGTTGGCCGTGAGCCCCGGCGGACGACGCTGTCGCACCGGTCTCGCCGGTCGACTCGCCGTGCTCGGATCCCGACCCACGCTCGTGCTCAGAACCCGGCCCGTATTGGCTGTCGGTCATGGAGAAGTGCCCTTCGACGTGGCGGTGACCTCGCGGTCACGCATGGAGGTGATCAATGAGATTAACCGTGCTCTATCGCCCTGAGAGGGGACTGAGACCAGCCCGCGTTTTTCCATGAGCATCCGAGATACACGGCGCCGGCGCGGTCGATGTCCGGTTTTTGCCGACGTGAAACGGCGTTGTCGCTGCTCAGGCGTCGATGACGGGCGGTTGCGGGTCCATCGGGGTGGGCCGACCGGGGAGCTCGATGCGGATCAACGCGCCGCCGAGATCCGACTCGCCCGCGGAGACGAGTCCGCCGTGTTTCACCACGACCTGCCGCACGATCGCCAGGCCGAGACCGGAACCGGGCATCGACCGGGCTGCGGTCGAGCGGTAGAAGCGGTCGAAGACCAGGGCGCGGTCCTCGAACGGGATACCCGGGCCGGCGTCGCTGACGGTGAGTTCGGCTCGCTCGGTGGATATCTGACGGAGTCGGACCGCCACCGGTCGGCCCGGCGGGCTCCATTTGGCGGCGTTGTCGAGGACGTTGAGCACCGCACGCGAGAGGCCGTTGGACTCGCCGAAGACGAACCACGGGGCCATTTGCACCGAGAACTCGACGTCGCTGCGACGGCGTCGGACGCGCTCGAGCGAACGGTCCACCACCTCCGACAGGTCGACCTCCTCGTGCACCACCTGTGGGGCGTCGTCGCGTGCGAGGTCGACGAGGTCGCCGACCAGGGTCGTGAGCTCCTCGATCTGCGCCATCACGTCGTGTCGCAGATCGGCCATGTCGGACTCCGGGATGGGCGGTGCCCCGGGTGCGCTGGTCGCGATGAGCAGCTCGAGGTTGGTGCGCATCGACGTCAGGGGCGTGCGGAGCTCGTGTCCGGCGTCGGCCACGAGCCGCGATTGTCGGTCCCGCGACTCGGCGAGCGCTCGCAGCATCAGGTTGAAGCTCTGAGTCAACCGCGCGAGTTCGTCGTTGCCGGTCACCGGGATCGGGTTGAGGTCGTCGGTGCGGGCGATGCGTTCGGACGCCTGGGTGAGTCGGGCGACCGGGCGTAGGCCGGCCCGCGCGACCGTCGTGCCCGCGACGGCGGCCAGGATCACCCCGCAGCCGCCGACGATCGCGAGCACCCAGGCGAGTCGGCCGAGGACCTTGTCGGTGGGGTCGAGGCTCTGGGCCATGATCAAGGTGTTGCCGTCCACCAGCTTTCGCGCCAGGACGCGCTGGTTGTTCACGGTGCGCAGGCTCGACGGGGACGTCGTGGCGGCGTCCCCGGCCATCACCACCGACCGCTCGGCGGCGCCGTAGGGCACGTCACCGATCTGGAAGGCGCGCCCGCTGGGCATCACCAGTGCGACGGAGATGTCGGTGGAGAAGACGGTCCCGGCGACGAGGTTCTCCGGCGCGTCGTCGAGGACGCCGTAGCGCGCGAGCTGGGTCATGCCCTCGGCGCGGTTCTCGAGCTGGGCGTCGACGTCGGCGTACATGGCGCGGTAGACCACGGCGTAGGCGCTGACCGCCATCACCGCCACCGCGATGCCCACCACGGTCGCCGCGAGGAGGGTGACGCGCAGTCGTAACGAGATCGACCGCGTCAGCAGCGAGGCGTCGCGCATCGTGCCGTGCGACTTGGTGTCGGTGGACGGGGTCGGTGGGGGGTCGGCGAAGGGGTCGTGCGACACCGGGGTCCAGCCCGGCGGTGCCTGGGTGGGATCCCCCTGACCCGGTTCGTTCTGCCCCAGATCGTGCTGTCCCGGATCGTTCGCCCCGGGTATGTCCTTGGGCGTCGGGCCCGGTGCGGTCACGGCGGCGTTTCGCGCAGGACGTACCCGATGCCGCGGACGGTGTGGATCAGCCGGATCTCCCCCTCGGCCTCGGTCTTGCGTCGCAGATAGCCGACGTAGACCTCCAGGGCGTTGCCCGACGTCGGGAAGTCGTAGCCCCAGACCTCCTCGAGGATGCGACTGCGCGTGAGGACGCGGCGCGGGTTGGCCATCAGCATCTCCAGCAGCGCGAACTCGGTGCGGGTCAGGCTGATGGGACGTTCGCCGCGGCTGACGTCGCGGGTGACGGGGTCCATCGTCAGGTCGGCGAAGGTCATCGTCTCGGAGTCGGCGGCGACGTCGGTGGCGCGGCGCATGAGCGCGCGCAGTCGGGCGAGGAGCTCCTCGAGGGCGAACGGTTTGGGCAGATAGTCGTCGGCGCCGGCGTCGAGGCCGGAGACCCGCTCGGAGACGCTGTCGCGGGCGGTGAGGACGAGGATCGGCAGGTCGTCGCCGGTGCTGCGGAGTCGGCGGCACACCTCGAGGCCGTCCAGGCGCGGCATCATCACGTCGAGGACGACGGCGTCGGGGCGCGAGGAGACGATCTGTTCGAGGGCCTCCACGCCGTCCCCGGCCGTCTCGACGGTGTAACCGTTGAACGACAGGGACCGTCGGAGCGACTCTCGTACCGCACGGTCGTCGTCCACAACCAGGATGCGCATGCGGTCCAGTGTGACGCGAACGTCTGAGAGCCGACTAAGACATGCCGGGCGCGCCGCTTTTTCGACGATCCGCGGCACTTATCTGCAGACGCGGCACCTGCAGGTGCCGCACCTGCGAGGAGCTGCCGCGGATAGGCCTCGAGAGGGGCAATTCCACCGTTCGGCGGCCGTCCACAGAACACCCACCGATCCCCGTGCGGACGCCCGATCGAGTCGGTTGCCGATGACCACCATGGGCCATGGACGAACTCATGAGCAGTACAGGCGGGTTCCTGACCCGTCGGAATGTGGTCGAGTCGGGGCTGGGGACCGACTCAGAACTGGCGGCCGCGGTGTGCAGCGGCGACCTCACGCGTGCGTGGCGCGGCGTCTATCACGCGGCCTCCGACGACCCCGATGGTGATGACGACGACCCCATCGCCGCCGCGTACCGGCGACGCGTGATCGGTGCGGCGATGTCGGGTGGGTCCGAGCGTGTCGTCAGCCACCAGTCCGCGGCGGCGCTGCACGGACTGCCCCTGCTGGGTCGGGAGGAGTCTGTCCACTTCACGGTGGACCGAAAAGCGGGCGGCCAACGTCGCACGGCCGTCATCCACGCCACGCCGCTCACGGGTCAGGACGTCGTCGAGATCCGAGGGCTGCCGGTCACTTCTCTTGCGAGGACCGCCGTCGACGTCGCACGGAGCGGCACGTTCACCCAGGCGGTGTGCGCGATGGACGGAGCGTTGGCGCTCGGTGTCACCGTCTCCGAGCTGACCGAGACGGTGCGACGAGGGTCGGGACGCTCGGGCATCGACACCGCGCGACGTGCCCTGCTCATCGCCGACGGCGACTCGGAGAGCGTCGGGGAGTCGTTCAGCCGGGTTCTCATGCACGGGTTCGCCGATGTCCCGTCCCCGCGTCTCCAGCACGAGTTCCGGACCGAGTCCGGGTTGTTCGTGGCGCGGTCCGACTTCGACTGGGAGGGCTGGCTGGTGGGTGAGTTCGACGGGCGGGGCAAGTACGAGCGCGATCTGCGTCCGGGCGAGAGCATCGCCGACGCGGTGTGGCGCGAGAAGAGGCGCGAGGACCGACTGCGCGACCTCGGGGTGATCGTGGTGCGGTGGACGTGGTTCGAGCTCACACATCCGCGGGCGCTGCACGCGTTGCTCTCGCACGGTCTACGTCGCGCCGGTCTTCTCTAGAGAACGCGAAAACGCGGCAGGTCTCCCGATTCGCGGCACCTGTAGGTGCCGCGTCTGGGGATACCTGCCGCGGATTCGGCGAAAGTGGGTGCCTAGCGGCGGTCGAGATCGACCAGGCCGAGCTTGACGGCCTTGACGAGACGACGAGGGATGCGCTGGCTGACGCCACCGACCTTCACCTCTTGCAAGGCCGGGTTGTCGGCCTTCCACTGCGAACGACGACTGCGGGTGTTGGACCGCGACATCCTGCGCTTCGGTACAGCCATGATTGAGCCCTTCTATCCATTGCTTAAGCCTGTGATGGACGTGCTCGGCGCCCATACCGGCGCTCGAACTTCTCCACTCGTCCTGCCGTGTCCATCACGCGGGTCGCACCTGTCCAGAACGGGTGCGAGTCGGACGTGACATCGACAACCACAAGAGGGTACCGGTTCCCGTCCTCCCACTCCAAAAGCACGTCGGAGGTGACGGTCGAGCGGGTGAGGAAGGTCTTACCCGTGGACGAGTCCTGGAACAGGACGTGATGGTAGTCGGGGTGCATGCCTGGCTTCATGGTCGTGGGCCTCTCCGGTTGATGGTCATTGCAGGTCAGGGTGGATCGACGACGCGCCGGCGTCGGCCTCGTCGGCACCGACATCGCCGTCGACGCACGGATCGCGGTGGAAGCTGCCGAACGGGTCGTCGAACATCGCCCACCCGGCCGGTCCGGCCGCCATCTCGACGTCGGTGAGGCACGCCCCGCGCAGCTTGTCCTGGATGAACGACGCATCGGCACGCAGGCTGAGCACGACGATGCTGGTGTCGCGATCACCGAATTCGGGATGCCAGCGCAGCGCCGCCATCGACACCCGTTCGGGCTCGCACGCGTCGACCTCGTCGTCCGACATCGCCGCCAGCCACGGTCCGCCGGTGGCGACGCGCAGTCCGCCGCCCGCGCTCTCGATCCACAGGGCCTCGTCGGGCTGGGTCGCGAGCCACAGCCGTCCGCGCGAGCAGACGACACCCTCCAGCAGGCAGTCGATGGCCTCGTGGAGCCGGCCGGGGTGCATCGGTCGGTCGGAGTGGAACTCGACCAGGCGCACACCGCAGTCGGCGTCGAGCGGCGGCTGGCCCGGGAGCAGCGGATCGTGGGCGCCGGTCATGGCGCCCCGCCGCGCGGTGTCGGGGACGGCGGCGAGCAGGGTGCCCACGACCGTCTGGGTGATCGGCCGCTCGGGCAACGCGAGCAGCACCGGCGCCCTCGGGGCGAGACGGGCGAGGACCGCCATGAGCAACGCCTCCTGCCAGCCGTCCTCGGCGACACCGTGGACGACGAGGGCATCGGCGTGCCCGACGTGCCCGACCGCGAGTTGCGCCACGGTCCGCTCGTCCGTCTCGTCCCGCACGAGACCCATCTCCGACAACGTCATGTCCCCGGTCGCGTCGGTGAGCCAGGTCCCGGCGTCGACGCAGCCCACCACGGCCTCGATCCGCACGTCCCGTGCGGCGGGGCCGTCGATCGCACCCGGCACGTCGGCGACGACGACCTCGTCGATAGCCCAGCACAGCGGTTCGGGCTCGATGAGCGGATCGAGCTGCAGGACGATCCGCTCGACCCCCTCGCGGCGATGCAACGCACGCAGGAGAGGCAGCAGATCCTCCCGCAGTGCACACGAGACACAGCCGTGGTCGAGATCGATGCGCGTGATCCGTGCCCCGACCACGCCGTCGGCGTCGATGCTGCGGACGGTGCGCGTGATGATGCCCAGAGACAGTTCGACCAGGTCGTGGTGCACGACGACCGTGCCCGGCGTCTGCGCCGAGCGGGCCACCCGGTCGACGGCGACGGCATCGAAGCCGGTGACGACGACCACGGGGGTGCGACGCGAACTCACAGAGACGTCCTCTCAGTTGAAAACGATTGTCGTTTGCGTGTTAGCGTAACCCACTATCGACAATCGTTTCCAACTAGGAGGAGGGCACATGTCGGCCCACTGCCAGGTGACCGGGCGCAAACCCGGCTTCGGCAAACAGGTGTCGCACTCGCACGTGCGCACCAATCGACGCTGGAACCCCAACATCCAGCGGCGTCGCTACTGGGTGCCCAGCGAGGGACGCACGGTCACGCTGACCCTGTCGACCAAGGGCATCAAGACCATCGACCGCGACGGCATCGACGCCGTGGTCGCCCGCATCAAGGCGCGAGGGGAGAAAGTCTGATGGCGTCGAAGAGCACCGATGTCCGACCGATCGTCAAGCTCAAGTCCACGGCGGGAACGGGGTACACGTACGTCACCCGCAAGAACCGTCGCAACGACCCCGACCGTCTGGTGATGAAGAAATACGACCCGAAGATCCGCAAGCACGTCGATTTCCGCGAGGAGCGCTGAACCGTGGCGAAGAAGTCCAAGATCAATCGCAACGAGCACCGGCGGGTAGTCGTCGAGCGGTACGCGCAGCGGCGCGCGGAACTGAAGGAGATCGTTCGCAGGCCCTCGTCGGGCGACGACGAACGCGCCGCGGCCCAGCTCGCACTACAACGACTCCCCCGCGACGCGAGCCCCACGAGGCTGCGCAACCGCGATGCGGTCGACGGCCGGCCACGCGGTTACGTGGGCAAGGCAGGCATCTCCCGCATCCGCTTCCGCGAGATGGCACACAACGGCGAACTACCCGGGATCACCAAATCCAGCTGGTGAAACGAGCTGGTTTTGGGTTCGAGCCCACCCATGCCGCACAATGTTGGTTTGCGCCCCGTGTGAACGGCGGCTCAACGCAACGTTGCACACGATTACCACGAAGGACTGATGATGGCCTCCAAGCCCACCCGGCGCCGCTCCGAGAAGCCGACCAAGGTCGCCGCCAAGCGCAACATCCTGCGCGAGCGCAAGATCTCGCACATCGACTACAAGGACGTCGCCCTGCTGCGTACGTTCCTGTCGGACCGCGGCAAGATCCGCAGCCGTCGCGTCACCGGCCTGAACCCGCAGCAGCAGCGTCAGGTCGCCACCGCCATCCGCAACGCGCGTGAGATGGCACTGCTGCCCTTCACCACCTCCGGACGGTAATTCGCGTCTCCGCGCACACCGAGCTGACCGAACTCGTCGGTCTGCTCGACCTGGCCGACGCCGGACACGATCGCTTCACCGCACGCCACTCGAAGTTGGCGGTCGCGAGCAAGCACGTGTTCGGCGGCCTCGTGCTCGCCCAGGCGGTCGTGGCCGCCGGGCGGTCGGTCGCCTCCGATCGTTCGATCAACTCCCTGCACGCGTACTTCCTGCGTGCGGGTGATCCGTCGATCGCTCAGACCATCGTCGTCGAGCGGATCCGGGACGGTCGATCGTTCAGCCACCGCAAGGTCGAGGTGCGTCAAGGTGATCGGTGCATCGCCGAGATGCTGTGTTCCTTCGCCGTGCCCGGTCCCGGTGTCTCCCACCAGGCCGCGATGCCGGCGGTGCCGCCCGCCGACGACCTGCTCGACGACGCCGTCACCCTCGGGGACCTCGACGATCCACGGTTGTCCGTCACGCGTATGGGGCCCTTCGAGTTCCGCGCCGCCGAGACGCACTCCCGCATCGCCCGCGAACGCGGCGAGAAGACCGATCGTTCACGGATGTGGTTGCGCGCCAAGGGATCGGCGCCCGACGACGCACTCGTACAGACAGCTCTGCTGGTCTACGCCAGCGACATGACGGTCCTCGATCCGACCACCCGTCCGCACGCACTGGCGCTGTCGGCCGGCGACCTATGGCCCACCAGCCTCGACCACGCCGTCTGGTTCCACCAGCCGGTGGCCGTCGACTCGTGGTTCCTGCTCGACCTCGACTCCCCGTGGGCGGGTGACGGCCGCGGCCTGGCCCGTGGGCGGGTGTTCACCGCCGACGGCGTGCTCGCGGCCGAGATCGCACAGGAAGGCCTGCTGCGCGCGGGTTCGTGAGACCTGCGCCTACGAGGCCGCACCCGCCATCGCCAGCCGCGCCACCTCGTCGAACGCGGCGACGTCGTCGCCGAGCAGGAACCGGTCGACCTTCGCGCGACGCCAGTACAGATGCGCGTCGTGCTCCCAGGTGAACCCGATTCCGCCGTGTACCTGGATCAGCGTCTCGGCGGCCAGCTGTGACGCCATCGCCGCGACCCCCTTGGCCGACGCCGACGCCATCGGCAACTCGTCGGGGGCGTTGTCGGCCGCCCAGGCACTCCACCACACCAACGACCGCAGCTCCTCGACCGCGACGTAGGCGTCGACGAGAGCGTGCTTGACCGCCTGATACGACCCGATCGCCCTGCCGAACGCCTGACGCTCCTTGGCGTAGGCGACCCCGATCTCGACCGATCGGGCTGCGGCACCGAGACTCTCGGCCGCGAGGATGACGCGACCGATCTGCAGCGCGCGGTCCCAGCGGGCCTGTGCGTCCGCACCGTCACCGCTGCCGTCGACGACCTCGACGTCGCCGAGGGTGACCCGTCCGAGCCCGCGCGTGGGGTCGATGGGATCGGGCAGATCGACTGTGCCGCCCCCGATCACGATGCGTCCGTCGCGCAGGGCCAGGAACTGCTCGGCGCCGAGCGCGTCGAGCACCGGGCCGTCACCGTCGACGACCGCGACCTTCATCTCACCGGCGGCCAGCGCCCGCAGACGGTCGGTGTCGCCGGCGAGCAACACCGCGGCACGCGCGTAGGTGATCAGCGACGGGCCGGCGAGAACGCGACCGGCCTGCTCGGCGACCACGGCGAGGTCGAGGACCGTCCCGCCGCCGCCGTCGACCTCCTCGGGAAGGGTGATCGTCGCGAATCCACTGCTGAGCAACTGATCTCGCCCCGGCCGGACGGCAATGTCGGTGGCGGCGGCGTCCAACGCGGCACGCACATCCGCCAACGAGGTGGACGAGGCGAGGAAATCGCCTGCCGCCGAGGCCAGGTCGCGCTGCTGATCGTCGAGGTCGAAGTTCATACCGTGGCCCCCTTGGCTGCGGATTCCGAGCCGCCCGTGGCGACCGCGATGGTCTCCCGGAACGGGACGTTCTTGTCGGCGCGCGGTTCGGCGGGCAGGCCCAGGACCCGTTCGCCGATGACGTTGCGCAGCACCTCGTTGGTGCCGCCGGCGATCGCCAGTCCGGGCAGGGACGCCTGCGAGTCCTGCCAGGTGCTGTCGCCACCGGAGTCGCGGGCGAACACCGCGTCGTCGTCGAGCAGGCGTACCGACAGGTCGGCGAGATCACGGGCGACGCGGGTGCCGGCCAGCTTGCCCGCCGACGCCTCCGGGCCGGGCATCTCGCCGCGGCTGATCGCCGAGAGCTGTCGGTACCCGGTGTAGCGGATGGCCAGCGACTCGGCGTAGGCCCGTCCGAACTGCTGACGGGTGACCGCCGCACGGTCGTCGGGCAGGTCCGCGATGCGTGCGGCGACGTGGTCGGCCACCGCTCCCACGCCCACGCCGATGTCGGTGCCACCGCCGCCGAGCGACATGCGCTCGGCCATCAGGGTGGTCAGCGCGACGCCCCAGCCGTTGCCGACGTCGCCGAGGCGCTCGTCGTCGCTGATCTCGACGTCGTCGAAGAAGACCTCGTTGAAGTCCGACCCGCCGCTCATCTGTCGCAGCGAGCGGACGCTGACGCCGGGCGCCTTCATGTCGACCACGAACATCGTCAGACCGCGGTGCTTGGCGACGTCGGGGTCGGTGCGGGTGAGCAGGATGCCGTAGTCGGAAACGTGGGCGAGGGTGGTCCAGACCTTCTGGCCGCTGATCCGCCACGTGCCGTCGTCGGTGCGAACGGCCTTGGTGCGCAACGCGGCGAGGTCGCTGCCCGACCCCGGCTCGCTGAACAGCTGACACCACAGGTCGTCCGCGCGCAGCAGACGTTTGAGGTAGCGCTCCTTCTGCGACTCGGAGCCGTGGGCGATGACCGTCGGCCCGCACATGCCGATGCCGATCAGGTTGACCAGACCCGGCACCTCGGCACGGGACAGTTCCTGGTCGACGATGGCCTGCTGCATCGGCGTGCCACCCTGCCCGCCTGCCTCCTTCGACCACGTGACCCCGACCAGACCGTTGTCGTAGAGCAACGCCTGACGGTCCCGTGCCGCCGGGTCGTCGTAGCCGCGGCCGGCACCTCGACGGCCGAGCGCCTCACGGTTGTCGGCGATGATCGAACGCACCGTGGACCGCCACGATGCCTCCTCCGGGGTGTCGTCGAAGTCCATTCCAGTCCTTTCGCCGAGCGAGTGTTCGGTCTCTCCTTTGCACCCTACTGTTACCGCCGTCACGGCGTCCTCGGCGGACGCCCCGCACTGGTCAGGCCGCCCCGCGACCGACCTCTAGACTCCACGGGTGTCCGGAGTCGTCCAGGGATTCACCGTCATCTTCATCGTGATCGCGGTGGGGTATGCGTTGGGCCGCACCGGCGTCCTCGGACCCGACGCCCAACAGGTGCTCTCCCGGCTGGTCTTCTTCGTCCTCACCCCGGCGCTGCTGTTCAACTCGCTGGCCACCACCGACCTGTCGGTGATCTTCTCCCCGACACTCGTCATCGCCGGCGGCAGCGCGCTGGTGGTGGGGTTGATCTACTTCGTGCTCGCGCGCACCGTCCTGCACCGGGAGATCCCGGAGGCGACGATCGGCGCGCTGTCGTCGTCGTACGTCAACAGCGCCAACCTCGGCATCCCGATCGCGATCTTCGTCCTCGACGACGCGTCGTTCGTCGCGCCGCTGCTGCTGTTCCAGATCATGATCTACTCGCCGCTCGCGCTGACCGCCCTCGACCTCACCGCGCTGCGCGGAGGCACGGGCCGGATCACCCTGCGCGACACCGTCGTCGCACCGTTGACCAACCCGATCGTGCTCGGCGGCGTGGCCGGGCTGATCCTGTCGGTGACCGGCGTGACGCTCCCGCACGCGGTGCTCGAACCGATCTCCATGCTCGGTGATGCCTCGGTCCCGGGTGCGTTGCTCGCGTTCGGACTGTCCCTGACCGGGGTGACCGTGCTGCGCAAGGGCGAGAGTCCGCGCCGTGACGTCGCGCTGGCGTCGGTGCTGAAGATGGTGGTGCAGCCGCTGCTCGTATTCGCGCTCGCCTACTTCGTGTTCGACGAGCGGGGGCACAGCCTGTTCGCGCAGGTCGTCATCGCTGCGCTCCCCACCGCGCAGAACGTGCTGGTCTACGCGTCGCGGTACCAGCGCGGTGTGGTGCTCGCCCGTGACACCGCGCTGGTGACCACCGTCGCGTCGATTCCGGCGATCGCGCTCATCGCGCTGCTCCTGGCCTGACGCGACTGAAATCGTCCGTCCACAGACTCACCTCGGGCACTGTGCCGGAGGCGGCGCTGCAGTCGGACGATTTCCGTCGGACCCGAGCGGTTCATGACATTTGTCGTGTCGCCGGCGGCGGAAATTCGTTACCGTCGGTCACATGACCGATTCGCTGTCCCCCACGCCCGACAACGGGCGTGCCCGGTTGCGCGCCTCCGACGCCGATCGGTCGCTGGTGCACGACATCCTCGCCGCCGCGATGACCCAGGGACACCTCTCCCCCACCGAGTACGAGACCAGGGCGTCGAGTGCGGTGGCCGCGTCGACGTTCGGCGAACTCGACGCCCTCACCGACGATCTTCCGGTGTCCGACATCGCCCGCGCGGGTGGTCCGTCGCCGGATGTCATCGATCTCGACGCGGCCGCCTATTCGATGACTTCGGGGGCGTCGACGTCGCCCGTCACCACCAAGATCGCGGTGATGAGCGGAACCGATCTCGTCGGCAACGTCCCCGTGGGTTCGGAACTCCAGGTGTTCGCGCTGATGGGAGGCGCGGAAATCGATCTGCGCAGAGTCGAGTTCACGGAACCGACACTGACCGTGCGGGCGTTCGCGATCATGGGCGGCATCGAGGTGCTGGTCCCGGAGGACGCCACCGTCGAGATCAGTGGTCTGGGCCTCATGGGCGGCTTCTCTCACAAGGCCGCCGGCCGTGGGCGTCCCGGTGCACCCACCATCAAGGTCGTCGGTCTGGCGCTCATGGGCGGTGTCGAGGTCGAACGCAAGCGGATCTCGTTCACGAAGAAGTGACGCCCCGACGTCAGGTCAGACGGTCGAGCAGCCCGCGCGCGTCGACCGGCGCGCGGACCTTCGCGTCGTTGTCGAAATAGACGTAGACGTCACCGGTTCGCGCACGGGTACCGAAGCGCTTCGCCCAGGTGTCGAGGGCGTCGTCGGTGTAGCCGCTGACGTACAGTTCGGCGTCACCGTGGAGGCGGGCGTAGGTGAAGTCGGCGGTGACCTCGTCGATGACCGGGAATTTCCCGGCCGAATCGGCATGCACCAGAGCGACACCCGCATCCCGCAGAACGTCGGCGACGTCGGAGTCGACGAAGCTCGGGTGACGCACCTCCAGAGCGTGTCGCACCGGGCGGTCGGTGTCGGTGGTGGTCAGCGACCGACCGTCGAGACGCGCGTCGTGGTGGGCCGCCATCCGAGCCGCGTCGGCGGTGGTCGTCGGCAGCTGCGCGAGGAACCGTTGCAGCACATCGCGATCGAACGGCATGGTCGGTGGGAGTTGCCACAGCACGGGACCCAACTTGTGTTCCAGCGCGAGGATGCCCGAGGCGAAGAAGTTCGCCAACGGCGTCTCGACGTCGACCAGCTTCTTCATGTGCGTGATGAAACGCGGTCCCTTGACCGAGAACTCGAAGTCATCCGGGGTCTGGCCGAACCACTTCCGGAACGAGTCCGGCTTCTGCAACGCGTAGAACGACCCGTTGATCTCGACCGAGTTCAACGTCGACGACAGGTGCTCGAGTTCGCGACGCTGCGGCAGCTTCGGCGGATAGAACGTGCCACGCCACGGCGGGTAGACCCACCCGGACGTGCCGACCCGGATCTTCCCGCCGGCCACTACCGCCGACGACCCCGTCGCGAGCTGAGGTAGTCGCCAACCACCGCCGCACCGAGCCCGTCGAGGTCTGGCGCCACGACCCGCCCGCCGATCCGGCGTGCGATCTGGTCGACGAACCGCTCCAGGCTCGGGTCGTCGCCGAGCCGGAAGATGGTGACCTGGGCTCCCATTCGAGCGACGTTGTCGAGTTCCCGCACCGTCATCGCCAGCGTGGCCGGGTGCGGCGGGTAGTAAAAGAACGCCTCCCCGTCGGGCTCGAGGTGCGCGGTCGGCTCACCGTCGGTGACGATGAGGACGACCGGCTGCGCGTTGGGGTGTTTGCGGAGGTGCTTGCCCGCCAGCAGCAGCGCGTGGTGCAGGTTGGTGCCCTGCTCCATGCGCGGCTCGAGGCCGGTCAACTCGGCGATGTCGATGCTGCGGGCGTGCCGCCCGAAGGCGATAAGCTTGAGCTCGTCGCTGCGGAATCGCGTGCTGATCAGATGATTCAGCGCGACGGCCGTGCGCTTCATCGGCGTCCAGCGACCCTCCATCTCCATCGAGAAGGAGGTGTCGACGAGCAGGACCACCGCGGCCTGCGTCCGCGCCTCGGTCTCGGAGACCTCGACGTCGCGGACGTCGATCCGCACGCCGTTGCGCGCGAGATCACCGGTGACGGTGGCCTTGTCGGGGCTCTCGGTGATCGTGCGTCGCACCGCGTTGCCGACGGTGGCGGTGACGTCCCACGGCTCGGTGTCGCCGAACTCCCACTCGCGCGTCGATCCGGTGGCCTCACCGGTGGCGCCGTTGCGGCGGGTCTGTCGGTCGCCGCCGCGCCCGGACAACTGATCGGCGATGTCACGGAAGATGGACTGGCCGAGCTGACGCATCGCCTTGGGCGACAGCCGCAGTGCGCCGTCGGAATCGCGATGGAACAGCCCTTGTTCGCTGAGTGCCTTCTCCAGTTCGGCGAGCGTGCGCGCATCGACGGCGGCCTCGTTGCCGAGCTGCCGGGCCAACGCCTCGAGGTCGATGTCCTCCATCTGAGAGCCGTTGTACTGCTGCGACAGCTGCTCGGACAACGATTCCAACTCGGCGAGGTCCTGGAGGGCGCCGACGCCCTCACCCATCCCCATGCCCTCTTGACCCTCGAACTGCTGGGACTCACCCCAACCGAGGTCGGGACGGGCCTCCCGCAACTGGGAGTCCATCTGTCCGAGCTGATTCATCAGGTCCGGGGAACCGAACGCCTGCTGCGAGAGCTGGTCGAGTTCGGCCCGCTGCTCCGGCGAGAGTGAGTTGTAGAACGCCTGTGCGGCCGCCGCACGCTTGGCCAGCGAGTCGATGAGCTCTTCGGTCGACTGCGGGTTGTCCGGGAAATGCTGGCCGTGCTTGCCCATGAAGTCGTCGAACTTCTCGGTGGTGTCCTCACCCCGATTGTGCGCGGCGAGAAGCTCGTTGAGGTCGGCGAGCATCTCGGTGATGGCCTGACGGTCCTCGTCGGTCGCGCCCTCGAGGGCCTGCTTCATGCCCTCGAAACGCTGATCGAGCATCTCGCGGCCGAGCAGGTCCTTGATCTTGTCGTAGTCGGCCTTGGCCTCCGGGCTGCGGAACTCGTAGTTCGCGAGCTCCTGCACGGCCTGCGCGGTCGACGGGGACAGGTTCTCGATCTGCATCTCGGCGAAACGGGCATCGTCGTCGAGGTCGCGGGCGAGCTGCTTGCGTTCGGCGAGAACGGCTTTGTCGAGCAACTCCTTCACCTCGGCGAAGGTGCCGTCGAGGTTGCGCTTCTTGAGCAGTTCCTGACGTTTGCGGTTGATCTCCTCGCGCAGCTTGTCGAGACCGCGCATGTCCTTCGTGCCGCGCCGCAGGTACTCGCGCATGGCGCGCTGCGGCGACACCCCGGCCATCACGTCGGCGCCGATCTCGTCGAGCGCCTCGCGGAGATCGACCGGAGGCGCCAACGGGTCAGGACCGCCGGTGTACCGGCGATACCGCGAGCGGTGGAACTTGTTGCGGGCCATCAGACCCCCCGTCCGTCGAGATTCACTGCGATCGTTGTGTGCCGAACGCGGTCAGCCGTAGATGGTCTGACCGGAGTCATCGGCCTCCTTGCCGATGCGGCGGGCCAGGAACAGCCCCTCCAGCGCGAGTTCGAGTGCGCTGGCGCGTTCTCCGTCGTCGGTCGCCTCGAGGCGCTCGGCGATGGCGTCGACCACCGGTCCGGTGGAATCCGGCGACGGGATCGAGGTCAGCAGTTCCTTGGCGGTGACGCGGTCGCCGGTGACGATCGGCTCGCCGGACTCGAGTGCCGTGACCAGCGCGGCCATGTCGATGCCGGCGAGGTGGGCGCGCACGGTGTCGGCGGTGGCCTTGCGCAGCAGGTGCTCGAGGATCTCCATCTCACGCCCCTCCTCGCCCGACTCGAACTCGACCTTGCCGCGCAGGACCTCGATGACCGACTCGAGATCGACGACGCGGGCGACGGCCGACTCCTCGCCGACGATCGCGGCGCGATGCAGCGCGGCCGCGGCGACGGTCTCGGCACCGGCGATCGCGAACCGGGCGGAGACGCCGGAGCGCTGGTCGATCGACGGGTGATCGCGGACGTACCGGGTGAACCGCGCCAGGATCTCGAGGATGAAGGTGGGCACGGTGGCGACCAGGTCGGCCTCCTGCTCGATGACGGCGGTCTCGTCGTCGAGGTCGAGCGGGTAGTGCGTGCGGATCTCGGCGCCGAAGCGATCCTTGAGCGGGGTGATGATGCGGCCGCGGTTGGTGTAGTCCTCCGGGTTGGCGCTGGCCATCAGCATCACGTCGAGCGGGAGGCGCAGCGAGTAACCGCGGACCTGGATGTCGCGCTCCTCCATCACGTTGAGCATCGACACCTGGATGCGCTCGGCGAGGTCGGGGAGCTCGTTGATCGCGACGATGCCACGGTGTGCGCGCGGGATGAGTCCGAAGTGGATGGTCTCCGGGTCGCCGAGGCTGCGGCCCTCGGCCACCTTCATCGGGTCGACGTCGCCGACGAGGTCGCCGACCGAGGTGTCGGGGGTGGCCAGCTTCTCGGCGTAGCGCTCCGAGCGGTGCTTCCACTCGATCGGCAGGTCGTCGAGCGAGGCCGCGGCCCGACGGATCGAGGCGGGGGTGATGGGTTCGTAGGGGTGCTCGTTGAGTTCGGCGCCCTCGATGACCGGCGTCCACTCGTCGAGCAGGCCGACCAGGGTGCGCAGCAGTCGGGTCTTGCCCTGCCCACGCTCGCCGAGCATGACCACGTCGTGGCCGGCCAGCAGAGCGCGTTCGAGCTGCGGGATCACCGTCGTCTCGAAGCCGACGATGCCCGGCCAGGGGTTGGTGCCCGACCGCAGAGCGGTGAGCAGGTTGTTGCGGATCTCGTCCTTGATGGAGCGCTGAACGTGGCCCGATGCGCGCAGTTCACCAAGGGTGCGGGCTGCGGGATGGGCGGTCTGAGGAGACGTCACGTACTCCACGCTACGAGGGTTTGCGATGGTGCGCACTCAAAGGTGCTCGAGACCCCCTGCTCGCCCGCCCTTTCCCGCGACACGATTCGACTCCCGCGACGGCGATCTCTGTCGCGGGAGTCGAGTGATGTCGCGCGAGCGTCTACGGATCCGAACTCGCTCCTTCTGCGTCCAACAGACGTGACGACGACGCCCGACGACCCCGACCGTTTGCTCCGCCGCACCGATGCCCAGGCCGCCGGTGTGACCGACCGCCACCTCATGTCGAGAGTCCGCAGTGGCGAGCTCATCCGGTTGCGTCCCGGCGTCTACGCGGCCGGCGTGGAACGCACACCCGAGTCGATGCACCGACTCGAGATACTGGCGACGGAGCATCACCTGTTGACGGTCAGTCATCGATCGGCTGCCGTTCTACACGGCCTGCGGATGCTCAAACCCGATCTGAGCAGGATCGATGTGAGCTCTGGCAGCAGATCAGGTGGTCGGATCCACCCGACGCGGCACATCCACAGCGGTCTGCTCGATGCGGACGACGTGGTCATCGTCGACGGGGTGGCGGTGACCTCGCTGGAGCGCACCGCAGCCGACGTCGCCTGCATGGCTGACTTCGACCGCGCACTGGTCGTGTTGGATTCGGCACTGCGGGCGGGTGCCGACCGTGACGCGATCGGCGAGATCCTGGCTCGTCGTCGACGACAGGGCGTCTCGACGGCACGGATTGCGCTGTCGATGGCCGATCGCAACTCTGAGAGCGTGGGCGAATCGTGGAGTCGGGCGCAGATGATCACCGCCCGGTTGCCTCTACCCAGGCTGCAAGACGCCCGGGTGATCCGAGGGCGACGCGTGATCCCCGACTTCGACTGGGACCGACAGCTGGTCGGCGAGTTCGACGGCCACATCAAATACGGGCGCCTGCTACGACCGGGGCAGACCGTCGTCGACGTCGTGGCCGACGAGAAAGCTCGCGAGGACCTGCTGAGGTGGGACGGCTCGATGGTCCTGCGCTGGGTGTGGTCGGACCTCGAGCGACGCCGCGTCGTCGGGATCGTGGCGCCGTGGCTACACCGGCTGGGCTTGATGTGACCGCCGCTTCCCGCGACATAAATCGACTCCCGCGACGGGGATCCCTGTCGCGGGAGTCGAGCGGTGTCGCGGGAACTGATCGGGTCAGCGGACGGCGAGCCACACGGCGAGGCCCAGGCCGGCGATGCCGATGGCGATACGCAGGGGTGTGGGCGGGAGCCGGCGGACGATCGGCGGACCGAACCACCCTCCGGCCAGGCAGCCGATGCCCATCGCGAGCGCCGCGGTCCAGTGCACCGGGCCCGTCACCGTGAAGATCAGCGCCGCGACGAGGTTGCTGATGCCCAGCAGCGCAGACTTCAGCAGCGACGCCCGCCAGAGCGGGTTGGCCGTCAACACCAACGACAGCGCCAGGAAGATGACGCCGGCCCCCGCACCGAAGTAGCCGCCGTAGATCGACACCGCGAAGATCCCGGCCTCGAAGCTCCGGGGCATCTCGCGGTGCCCGGCCAGGCGTCGGAGGAACGGCTGGGCCAGCACCGCGACGGAGGCGAACGCGACCAGGTACGGGACCACCACCTCGAACGACTCGGCCGGCGAGACCAGCAGGATCGCCGCGCCGACGACCCCGCCGAGCGCGGACAGGATGCCGAGCCGGATGAGGCTGCGCTTGTCGGTGAGCAGCGCCTTCCCCGACTGGGCACTGCTGCCGATCCCGACCGGGACCAGCGCGACGGTGTTGGTGACGTTGGCCTGCAGCGGGCTCAGCCCCGCGAACAGCAGCGCGGGATAGCTGACGATCGACGCCAGACCGGTCACGTACCCGACCAGTCCCGAGGCGAACCCCGCGACGATGAGCATCACGAAGGTTGCGGCGGTCACCGCGTCATTGTGCCCGGCCCCCGGTCGCGACCCGACGGCGCGATCACTTGGTCGCCAGTGGCGCGACCCCTCCGCTGATGTCTGTGATGGCCCAGTTCTTGTTCTTGTCGACCGTGATCGGGTACAGCGCCGTGGTTTTCACGCCACCGGGCGACTGGACGTTGGTGACCTGAACGTCGACGAAGACCTGCACCACGTACTTGCCGTCGTTCTGCGACTTGATGTCGCTGCCCACCAGGGTCCCCTTCGACACCCACTGCAGCTGACCCAGCAGTTGGCGCAACACCGGCTCGGTGTCGGTGAACTGCTTGACCATGGCGTCGTCGACACCGGTTTTCAGAGCCGCGAACCACGGATCGAAGTTCCGGTGGTCGATCTCGGCCGCCTTCACCGCGTAGTCGCTGGCAACGTCTTTCGCCCGCTGCGCCTGCGAGTTCTGCGCCTGCAGATCCCGATAGTCGTCGCGATACCCCAGGGCCGAGAACACGGCCACACCGGTCGCCACCGCGAGGACGACCACCAGCACCGCCGCGGTGATCAGCAAACCCCGTCGCGACGTCGACCCGGCCTTCTCGGCCGACGCGGGCTGCGGTGCCACGGGTTTCGCGGTCGATGCGGGCCTCCTGGCCGCGGCTTTCGCGGTCGGCTCAGCCTTCTCCACGGTCTCGGGCTCGTCGGCGGGCTCGAGTTTCGCTACCGGCTCGGGCTTCTCCACCGGTTCGGACCTGTCGGCCGGTGTGCTGCGCGGTCGGCCGTCGAGTCCGGAGAACTCGGTGCCCGCGCTGTCCTCATCCGACATCGGTCGTCATCTCCTCGAACTCATCTCTCGAACACGATCGCACTCCGCCGATCCGCGGAGTGACCTTACTTGGTGGCCACACGGAATCGGACGACTCCGTTCTCGTCGACGATCTGCAGACCGCGCTGGACGAACGACGCGATGTCGATCTGGGTGACCGGGGCGATCTGGCGGATCAGGGGCAGCAGCACGGCCAGCGGCGGCGTCACCTTCGGCAGGATGCGCTGCAGGTAGTCGCTGAGCTTCGTCACGAACGGGTTGATCACCTGGCTCCATGCGACCGCACCGTTCGTCGCCCGGGCCAACCCCGGGAAGAGCGCGAACAGTTCGGTGAACGACTTCTGTCCCGCGGCCAGTTCCCGCGACCCGGCCGACAGCTTCGGTCCGATGCCGTCGGCCTTGCGCACGAACTCCTGTGCGGTGTCGAACAGATCCGAGAACTCGGTGCGCTGCGTGGTGACGTTGCGCGAGAACCGGTTCGAGAACTCGCCGAGCTTCGTGATGTCGTCCTCGCGACCCAGCCACCCGGCGTTGATCGTGTTCGCGATGCTCGTGAGTCGCTGCGGATCGATCTGCCCGACCAGCCGCTGGAGGTTCGTCAGCGTTTCCCCCACGGTCGCCTGCGTCACCACGTTGCGGCTCAACACCGCGCCGTCGCGGATGTACGGCCCACCGGCCTGCGTCGAACTGAAATCAAGGTACTGCTCGCCGACGAGCGAGAGGTTCGCCACGGTGACCTGCGCGGTGGCCGGGATGTCGTACTCGGACTCGATCGACAGCGTGGCCCGCAAACCCTCCGGCCGCACGGCGATGTCGGTGACGTGGCCGACCTCGATGCCGTTGTACAACACCCGCGACCGCGGCAGCAGCCCACCCGAGGACGCCAGTTCGACGGTCACGGTCTCGGTGGCCGCGAACGGTTTCAGCTTCAGGATGCCGACACCGAGGTAGGCGGCCAACGCGACCGACACCACCACCAGCAGCACCAGCGAGGTGCGCACACCGATCCTCATCGCATGGCCCCGATCATCCGCAGAGTCGATGCGACGGTGCGGATCTGATCGTTTGACGCCGCCGGCGTCGACAGCCCGCGCGGTGAGGTGATGTCGACGATGTTCACCGACGGGCTCGCCAGCAGCGGCAATATCTTGTTGCTCACCAGATCATCGAGCCGGGCGATGTCCGACGGCGCCGACGCGTCCAGCGACACCGCCAGGTCGACCAACGGGTTCGCCGTGGTGATCAGGCCGACCAGCTGCTTGTACCGCGGCCCGAACAGATCCGACACC
This sequence comes from Williamsia phyllosphaerae, assembly GCF_014635305.1. NCBI lineage: Bacteria > Bacillati > Actinomycetota > Actinomycetes > Mycobacteriales > Nocardiaceae > Williamsia > Williamsia phyllosphaerae. Next base: position 485,774 of record NZ_BMCS01000002.1, read on the forward strand.
TTCGTCAGCTGAAATCCCAACGACGTCAACACCTGGGCGAACCCGACGAACGACACCAGTGCCCCGCCGATGCGTTCGGGGCCCACGTCGAGCGCGAAACCGAGATCCTTGCCCTGCGTCTGCACCGACCGCCCCAGGATCCCGAGCGAGTCGATGAGCTGACCGACCGACGACGAGTTCTCCGCGATCCGGGCGATCAGCTCGCGCGAGGTCTCGATGCCCTTGTCGCGATCGGCCCGGTTCTGCGGGAACGCGGTGTTGGCCTTGTCGACGGTCCGCTGGATCTTCTCCAGGGTCCCGCCGTTGGCCAGCGCCGCGATCCCGCCGAGCAGATCCTCGACGGCCGGGGTCACCGTGGTCTGCGCCACCGGGATCGTGGCGCCGTCACCGAGTCGGCCGCCACCACCGGTACCGGACGGGGTCAGCGAGATGTAGATGTCGCCGAGCAGGGTCGACTGTTCGAGAGCGGCCCGGGTGCCCTGGGGCACGACCACATCGCTCTCGAGGTCGACGGTCGCCACCGCTACCGGTGACGCCGCCGACCCGCCGATACCCACCGACCGCAGCACCCCGACCTTCGTGCCGTTCAACAGCACCTTGCTGCGGGCGGGTAGGTTCAACACGTTGCTGAACTCGATTCTCAGCGAACGACTCTCGCCCGACACGCGCGTGCCGGGCAGTGGCAGATCGGTGACCTGGATCCCGCACGCCGCCGACAGCCACGCCACCAACAACATCGCGAGCACCACCACCGCGCGACGTACGCGCACCCGCCGTCCACCCGCGATCATCGGATGCCTCCCGATCCCAGGATCATCTGCAGCAGCTCGGTGTCCACGGATCCGGCCGCACCGGGCGTCGGCCTGCACGACCCGGACAGCACACGGTTGAGGACGGCGCAGGTCGCGCCCGCCGAGGCCACCGGCACGCGCACACGCGGCGGGGCGACCTTGATCGCGAGACCGGCCTGCTTGTCCTGCGCCATCGCAGCCAGCCCCGACATCACCGGCGGCAACGACTTGAGCAGCGCGACGATCTGGTCGGTCGGCAGCAGCTCCACCAGCGGTGTGATGAGGCCGAGCAGCGTGAACAGGATGGGGTCGAACCGCTGCAGGTTAGACGCGAGTTTCGGCACCACCGAGGTCAGTCGGACCAGCGCCGGGTTCAGCTCGGTGGTCAGCTGGCCGAGCGCCTGGGCGAACTTCCCCAGGTTGTCCACCGCGAGTTGCACATCCGGCCACCGCTGGACGAAGAAGTCGGCGAGCTGCTGACCGTTCGAGATCAGTGATCGCAGCTGGGTGTCGCGCAGCTGCGGATCCCCGAGCGCCGCACCGAGTCCGCGGACGGCGCGGTTGAAGTCCTCGGACGTTCCCTTGAGGCTGTCGTCGACCGAGGCCAGTGCCGTGCGCACGGCCTGCTGTTGTTCGGGTGAGCGGCCACCCACATCGGTCAGCTGCGCGGAGAGCTTGTCGAAGGCGGAGAACGCCTCGCTCAGGCTCTTGGGGGTGCGGGTGCGCTCGAGTGGGATGCAGTTCGCGGTGTCGAAGGTCGCTCCGCCGACATAGCTGGTCGGGATCTCCAGGCGTCGATCGGTGACGATGGAGTCCGACGTGGTCACCGCCGACACGTTCGCGGGGAGCGTCACGTCGGATTCCATCGAGAAGTTCACGCGGACATGCCCGTCGGAGGGGGCCACGCCGGTCACCCTGCCGATCGTGACGCCGAGCAGCGTGAGGTTGCTGCCCTCGTACAACCCGATGGAGTCGGACATGATGGCGCACCCGGAACGGTTCGAGGAGTCGTCGGAGGCACGGACCGCGGCCACGGTCGCGACGATCACCGCGATGACGGCGGCGACGATCACGGTGCGGGTGGCCCAGCGGCGCCACCCGGAACTCGCGGACACGGTCGACGGGGTCGTCATGTCAGCACCGCCGATCCGGTGTCGGGATGCACAGGGCGGGTGCGTCGACGACCGTCTTCGACAGGTCGAGGGTCGGTGCGGACCCTGACACCCCGAGCGCCGACCCCAGTTGGTTCGCGATCTGGGTCAGTTTGTCCAGGACGGGTCCGGAGCCGGTCAGCGTCGTCCGCACCCGGTCGACGATGGCCTTGACCTTGTCGATCTGCGGGTCGATGGTGCCCGACAGGGCCTCGACCGGCGGCTGCAGGAACGCGAACAGTGCGTCGACACCGCGCACGGTGTCCAGACCTTGCTCGCGGAACTCGTAGAAGCGGTAGCCGATCACGCCCACCAACCGCAGCAGGTTCAGCAGCTTGGCGCGGCCGTCGTTCAGGGCGCCGATGTACTCCTCGGTGACGGCGATCGCGCGGTCGAGGTCGTCGTCACGGTCGCCGAGCGTGGTGGTGACCTGCGCGACCTGGGAGATGATGTCGCGCACCGAGTCCGAGCGTCCGCGCAGCGCGAGGTTCACCTGCGCGAAGGTCTCGCGCGCGGTCTGGGCATCGACCTTGTCGACCACGGCGCCCGAATCGGTGATGACGTCGGTCAGCTCGTAGGGGGTGGAGGTGCGATCACGCGGGATCGGCCCGTCGAGCGGTTCGGTGCCCTGCGGCGTGACGGCCAGGTAGTGACCGCCGATCGCAGTGGACAGGCGGATGTCGGCGCTGGTCTGATCGCGCAGGTTCACCGAGTCGTCGACGTCGAAGGTGATCTCGACGTGGTCGCCGACGACCTCCACCGACTGCACCGACCCCACCGGTATTCCCGCGACCCGCACCTCGTCGCCGGATCGGATCTGACCGCTGGAGGTGAACTCCGCGGTCACGTCCGTCGATCCGAACGGCACGACGTAGAGCAGACCGGCCACCACGGCGACGACCACGATGACCACCACGCCCCCGAGACCGAACAGCACCTGGCGCCGTCGCACCGCGACCGCGTCGCGGCGGATCGGTACACGATGGGCGAACACGCTTCTCATCGGCAGATCACCACCGGTGCGCCGGCGAGCAGTACGGAGGTGATCGGTCCGGGCACCGACTGCCCCCGACCGCAGCTGTAGGAGGCCTTCGTGGCCGAGTTGACCGACGCCAGCAACGAATCGAGGACGCCGGGGATGCGTGCGAGGAGGTCGGAGGCGTCGTTCGTCGCCGGGATGTACTTGCGCAGCAACCGGTCGATGTCGGCGTAGTTGCCGTAGTAGACGTCGTTGAGGCTCGACAGCACCAGCCGCAGTGGGGTGAGCGCCTTGGCCGCGATCGTCAGCGACTGCTCGGTCTTGTCGAGATCGGTGGCCAACGCGCCCAACGCATCCCCGGTCCGGCTGATCAGTTCGTTCAGGCGCGGCGACTTGTACTCGATCTCCTTCGCCACCGAGCCGAGTCCGGTGACGAAGGCCGCGACCATCTCCGAGCGGTCGGCGACCAGCGCGGTGGCCTGGTTCAGTTTGTCCAGGATGGAACCGAGATCGGGGCCGCGACCCTGCACGACGGCGAGGATGTTCTCGGTGAACTCGTTGATCTCGGCCGGGTCGAGCACCTTGAACACCGGTCGGAGTCCGTTGAACAGCGCGGTGATGTCGAACGACGGGATGGTCCGAGCCCGCGGGATGACCGCCGAGGTGTCCTCACGTCCGCTGCCCGGACCGTCGGTGAACACGTCGAGGTAGCGCTCCCCCACCAGGTTCAGGTACCTGATGGCGATGTCGGTGTTGTCGAACATCGGCACCGAGCGCTGCATCCGGAAGGTGACCCGGGCGACGTCGTCGTGCAGTTCCACCGACGACACCCGGCCCACACGGACACCCATCTGTCGCACGTCGTTGCCCGGCGACAGGCCCGACGCGTCGGAGAAATCGGCGGTCACGGTCCGTTGATCGCCGGAGACCGACGGCGCCAAAGCCTGCACGATGACCCACGTCGCGCCGATCATCACCACCACGAACAACGCCAGCCATACGATCGACATCCGCCGCACCCTCATCGGCCACCCGCTCTCGGGGCGCCGGCTCGTGGTGCGCGCGGCGCCGGGGGCGCCAACGACTGCAGGAACGGCGCCAACTGGGGCATCTGCGCGATCGCGACCCCGACCTGCAGGGTTACCTTGCCGTTCTGGGTGGGCATCGACTTCTCCAACCGGCCCAACAGCTCCCGTGCGTCGGTCACCGCGGGCGGGATGGACCGGAGGGTCTGCCCGAGCGGCGATCCGGTGACGGTGAGGAAGTCGAGCAGGGTGGCCAGTCCGTCGTAGTTGTCGCCCACCAGCCCGCCGAGACCACCGACCGTGCCGATCAACCCCGACAACGAGTCCTTGACGCCGGTGACCACCCGCGGATCGGTGTACTCGGCGGTCGAGCGGGTGAGGTTGATGAGCACCCTGTCGAACGGTCCCTCGAGGTCGGCCACGCCGCGACTGGCCGGCCCGAGGATGCGGAAGAACTCCGCGAGCGGCATCTGCTGCCGCGACGCGGCGAGGGTCAGCAGGTCGAGCCCGGACCGCACGAGCGGCTGGACCGCGGCGACCACCTTGTCGGCGATGTCGATGGTGCGGGTGAACTCGTCGCCGGTGATGGTCGTCGAGATCTCGCCCACCTGTCGCAACAGGTCGGCCACCGACACGTTCGTCGAGTCCGCACCGATGGTGATCCGTTCGCCGTCACGCAGGCCGTCGCCGGGCGCCCCCGGACCCGCCGGGGAGCCGGCCGCCTGCAGTTCGATCCCGGTCACCCCCAACAGGTTCGACGGCGCGTAGGCCGCCGACACCTGATCGGGGATGGCCGACGCCTGATCGGCGTCGATCGACATGGTGATCTCCTGGCGGCCGTCGTCGGCCACCGTCACCCCGTCGACCCGGCCGACGATCAGTCCGCGGTACTTCACGTCGCCGCCGGCGGCGAGCCCGTCGCCGACGGACTCGGCGACCGCCGACACCGTCACGGTCGTGTCGAGATCGCCTCGGGCGTAGAGGGTGAGCGGGATGGCCAGCACGAGTGCGACGACGAGGGTCGCCGCGCCGAGGCCCAGCAACGCCACGCGGGAGGGGCCGCGTCCGGAGGGGTCGTGATACGCCATCAGCCGGAGAACCTGAAGCCGACGTCGGAACCCCAGAAGATCAGCGTCAGCAGCATGTCGAGGACGACGATGATGACGAAACTGTTCTTGATCGCACGTCCCGAGGCGACCCCGACCCCCTCGGGTCCACCGCTGGCGTAGAAGCCCTGATAGCAGTGGATGAGGATGACCGCGACCACGAAGATCACGGCCTTGATCACCGAGAACAGCATGTCGACCGGCGCGAGGAACGCGTTGAAGTAGTGGTAGTAGGTACCCGACGACTGACCGTTGACGGTGTTGACCACGAACGCACACGACAGGTAGCTGAGGATCAGGGTGATCAGGAACAGCGGGATGATGGTGACGATCCCGGCGATCACCCGGGTGCTGACCACGAACGGGATGGGCCGGATCGCCTGCGCCTCCAGCGCGTCGATCTCCTCGGAGATGCGCATCGACCCGATCTCGGCGGTCATGCGGCACCCGGCCTGCGCTGCGAACCCGATGGCCACCACGATCGGTCCCAGCTCACGGGTGTTGACGTAGGCCGACAGAAATCCGGTCAGCGGACCGATCCCGAAGAGCTTCAACGTCGCGAACGACTCGATGCCGATGGAGCCGCCCACCGACAGCCCCAGCACCACCAGTACGACGACCGATCCGCCGCCGACGATCAGCCCGCCCGATCCCCACATGAGATCGGACAGCACCGCGCCGGTCTGCCTGCGGTAGACGCGCAGCGCGTGCGGGATCGACCGCAGGACGTCGAACACGAAGTGCACCTGATGGCCGATGCGTTCGACGGCCGACACCGGGACCTCGGCGGCACGACCGAGACTCGTCGTCCATCGGCGTGACCGGGCGTAGGTCTGCAGACCGACCATCAGCCCGCCCTGCCGACGAACATGGTGACGAGCTGGGTGACGACGAGATTGAGCAGGAACGAGGCCACGACACCGAGGACCACCGCGGCGTTGACCGCGTCGGCGACACCGCGGGGTCCGCCGCGGGCCTCGAGCCCGCGTTGGCAGGCGATGGCGACGACCACGACGCCGAACAGGATCGACTTGCCGACCGCGATCACGAGGTCGCCGACCCCGGCGAACTGGCCGAACCCGCCGAGATAGCTGCCGGGCGCGCCGCCCTGGAACGACACGTTGATGAAGTAGCCGGCGGTCACGCCGACGAAGATGATCTCGATGCACACCAGCGGTGCGACGAGGACGACCGCGAGCAGACGGGGCGCCACCACCCGACGGGCCGGGTCGATACCCATCGTGCGCATCGCGTCGATCTCGTCGCGCACGGTGCGGGCACCGAGGTCGGCGGCGATCGCCGAACCGACCGCACCACCGATCAGCAGGGCCGAGGCGATCGGCGCACCCTGCTGCAGGATGCCCAGGGCGCCGGCCGCGCCCGCCAAAGACGAGGCGCCGAGCTGCTGGGTGAGGCTGCCGACCTGCACCGAGAGGATGACACCGAACGGGATCGCGACCAGCACCGCGGGGATGCCTGCGACACCGGAGAAGAAGATGGTCTGCGAGAGGGTCTCGCGCCAGGGATGGCGCAGCGTGACGATGTCGCGGACCAGGTGGACCAGTGAGGTGATCGTCAGTTCGATGAGCCGACCCAACGTGGCGATCGACGACACCAGCGCGTCGATCGCGCGGGCGGTCGAGGACGAACCGCGCGTGGAGACTCCCACCGATCCCGCCATCACACCGCTTTCTTGATGCTTCCCACACCTGCTTCGCGACGCCTCCGCCGCCATGATCGTCGTCACTGTAATGGCTGCACTGTGACCTGTGACGCATTTACGGTCAACACTGGACGTCTGACCGTCGGTGTCGGATCCGACCGTGACGACGCCCCAACGGCGCGTGCGAGCGGACCCCGGGCGGCGCGGTGGCACCCTTGCACCATGACCGATGCCGAACCCCACGATCCGACGTCGCCGCCCGCACCGACCGGCGCTCTGGACGGTGTCCGGGTGCTCGAACTGGGCAGCCTCATCGCGGGTCCGTTCGGTGCGCGACTGCTCGGCGACATGGGCGCCGACGTCATCAAGATCGAGGCGCCCGGGCGTCCGGACCCGCTGCGCACGTGGGGACAGGCCGAACGCGACGGCCACCGGTTCCTGTGGACGGTCTACGCCCGCAACAAGCGTGCGGTCACTCTCGACCTCCGCGATCCGCGGGGGCGCGAGCTGTTCCTCGAACTCGTCGACACTGCCGACATCATCGTGGAGAACTTCCGGCCGGGCACCCTCGAACGCCTCGACCTCGGGTACGAGACTCTGCGGGAACGCAATCGCGGCATCATCCTGGTGCGCGTCTCCGGATACGGCCAGACCGGACCGGACGCGGGCAAGGCCGGCTACGCCTCGGTCGCCGAGGCCGTGAGCGGACTCCGGTATCTCAACGGCTATCCCGATCAACCGCCGCCGCGCCTCGCACTCTCACTCGGCGACACCCTCGCGGGCATGTTCGCCGCGCAGGGCGCGCTCGCCGCGCTGTACCGGCGCAATGTCACCGGCGAGGGACAGGTCGTCGACACCGCGCTCAACGAGGCCTGCGTCGCCATCCAGGAATCGACGATCCCCGACTACGACATGGGCGGGGTGGTCCGCGGACCGTCGGGCACCCGGCTCGCCGGCATCGCCCCGTCGAACATCTACCCGACCGCCGACGGGACCCTGGTCGTGATCGGCGCCAACCAGGACACCGTGTTCGGCCGACTCTGCGCGGTGATGGGTCGGCCCGAGCTCGCGACCCACCCCCGCTACGCGACCCACGGCGCCCGCGGCGAGAACCAGGACGAGCTCGACGACCTCATCGCCGACTGGACCCGCACCCGGGATCGCGACGCGCTGATCGCCGACCTGTCGGCCGCGGGTGTCGTGGTCGGTCCGATCAACACCGTCGCCGAGGTGATCACCGACCCGCAGCTGATCGCCCGCGGCATGATCGTCGACCACCACGACGAGCGCATCGGAGCGCCGGTCAAGGGCGCAGGCATCGTCCCGCTGATGTGCGGCACCCCCGGATTGGTCCGCAGTGCCGGGCCCGCGACACCGGGCCACCACAACACCGAGGTCTACGTCGACCTCCTCGGCCACGACGACGAAGCGCTGGAGGAACTGCGGCGCGACGGAGTGGTCTGAGCCGCGCCGGGGCCCGCCCGTGTGCAAAGCTGATACGCGCGTCAGTAATCAGTCGGTGCAGGGTCGGGAGGTGCGGTGGTGAGAGCTGAGAACGGATCGGCCGACACCCCGGCCGGCTCGACCCCTCCTGTCATCATGACCCCTCCCGTCATCACGACCCCTCCTGTCATCACGACTCCGTCGACCATCGCGACCCCGAAGGGCCGACGGACCGAGAAGGCATTCCTGGCCGCGGCCCGCACGGTGTTCGCGGACAAGGGATTCCTGAACGCCAAGATCTCCGACATCGCCGAGACGGCGGGGCGGTCGACGGGATCGTTCTACAACTACTACGACAACAAACAGCAGCTGCTCGAGGCGCTGCTCGACGATTTCACCGCGCAGATCCTGGAACGGACCCGCCGCAACCTGACCCCGGACCCGGGCAGCAACATCGAGCAGGCCGTGCGCGCGTATTGGGCGACCTACCGGGACTACCTGCCCGAGATGATCGGCGCCTTCCAGTTGTCGATGACCGACCGGCAGTTCGCCCTGTGGTGGCGCAACCGTCGACAGGAGGGCATCCGGGCGGTCAACGAGGTGTTCCGTTCGGTGGAACGCAGCGGCGTCGACATCGGTCTGGACAAGAACCTGTTCGCGTCGGCGATCGTGTCGATGCTCGAATCCTTCTGCTGGACATGGTTCGTCGCGGGCAAGGACGAACTCGTCGTCGGCCGCGACGACGAGGCGGCGATCATCACGCTGACCGAGATCTGGCGACGCGGGCTGGTCATGCCCGCGTCCATCACGACACCCTGAACGATTCTCGATCGAAAACTCGTAGTTCATTTATCGAAATCGCTGCTGCAGAAACAATTTTCGTGAGCATCGCGTACCACATGCACCATTGGACAAACGCAATCACCTTTTGCACAATGCACGCAGGGGAAGATCGTCAGCCGTCCGGCTGACCGATACAGGGGGCGGTTGTTGTCGCCCCCGAGGGGGAATTCGTGCATGCACGACACTGTGGTCTCGCGTGCCGCATCGCGGTCACACCGTCCGATCGATGAGCTGCCGCCGCAGCCGCTGATCACCGACGAGACATCAACGCCGACTGACGATTCCGTCGGTCAGATCACCGTCGAGACGAGCGGGGCGTCGATCGGTGATCCGTACCGACCGCTGGCACCGTACGGCCGCGGCGACGCCGAGCTGTTCTCCGGGCGCACCGAACTCAGACGGCGTCTGCACATGCGTGCGATCCCCGGCAACGGGCCGGTCACCGTTCTGGGTCCGTGCGGTTCTGGGAAGACTTCGCTGCTGCATGCCGGTCTGATCCCCGCTGTGGAACGGATGGGACTGCGTCGCAACGACACCCGTGTCTCCGCGACGATCGTCACCATGACCCCCGGACCGAACCCTCTGGCCACCCTGGCCGAGACGTTCGGGGTCGAACCGGAACCGCTCGGTGCCGAGCCGGATGCGTGGCTCGGTGCCGTCGCCGCTGCGTCCGAGGCGTCCGGTCGGGCATTTCTCCTGGTGATCGACCAGGCCGAGGACCTGTTCACCCTCTGCGACCGCGCCACCCGCACCTCGTTCCTGGGCGTCGTCGATGCCCTCGCCGCCGACCAGCGTGTCGCCGTCGTGGTGGGACTGCAGGCCGAGTTCTACCCCGACGCCGCCGCCGACCCCGTTCTCGTGCGCACCCTCGAGGATCGCGCCGTCGTCGTCCGCATGATGACCGAGGACGAGATCGTCGAGGCGATCGAGCAACCCGCCCGGATCCGTGGGGGCGCAGTGGAATCCGGCCTCGCCGCCGAGATCGCCCGCGACCTGTCGGCCGTCGGTTCGACGACTCCGCCGCTGATCGCGCTGGGTGTGCTCATGGACCACCTGTGGCGCACGCGTGCCGACACCACCATCACCCGCCAGGCCTACCGCGCCTCGGATCCGGTCGCCGACATCGTCGGTGTCGCGGCCGACCGCGCCATCAGCCGCCTCTCGACCACCGACCGCACCGTCGCGCGTCTGATCCTGCTGGCGACCGTCCGGTTCACCGGGGCGGGTCACCTCGTCGGCACCGGCATCACCGCCGCCGAACTGACGTCGACGTTGTCGGCGCACCCGCACACGGGTCGGGTGCTCGCGCACCTCGTCGACGCGGGTGTCATCGTCGCGGACACACGCGGCGAGGTACGCCTCACGCACGAATCGCTGGTCGGAGCATGGCCGCGTTTGGCCGCTTGGGTCGACGAGCGACGGACGGACACGCCGGTCCTCGCCGCGCTGCAGGCCGACGCCGACGCCTGGGAGTCCGACCGTCGTCCGGACTCGTCGTTGTACGACGACGACCGGCTGCGCGCGGCGACCCGCGCAGTGCAGGAGATCGACACGATCTCCCCCGACGCCGAGAACTTCCTGTCCCGGTCGCGAGAACGTACGGCACTGCTCAGATCTCGCCGGCGCGTCCTGCTCGGTCTGCTCGTCATCGTCGCGGTGGTCGCCTCGGTGCTGGCGATCACCCAGTTCGTCCGAGGTGGCGACGTCTCGACCGGTCGCGACGCGGCCCGCCTCGACGCGACGCTCGCGCGGGTCACCGCGACGACGATCACCGATCCCACGACGGCAGCCACCCTGGCCCTCGCAGCTTTCCGGGAGGCACCACAGGACCCGCGGACGCAGTCCGCGCTGTTGGCCACCCAGTCCTCACCCGTCGCACGACCCATCGGCACCCCGGACCCGTCACTGGCGGTGGCCGCCTCCGGCGACGGTCGGCGGGTCGCACTCACCGGTACCGACGGCTCCGTGCGTCTGCTGTCCACCGCTGTGGCGACGCAGCAGAACCCCGTCCCGGCCGCACTGTCCGTGCCCGCACCGTCCACTCCGATCGTCAGTGCGTCGGTCGCGCTGAACGGTGACGGCTCGCTGCTGGCGCGACGTGGCGACCGCGGATCGCTCGAGCTGTGGCGGGTCACCGGCGCCGCGCCTGCACTCGTCTCGCGGATCGCGCAGACCGCGACCGATCGCGAGTCCGGACCGCAGACCGTGTCCTTCTCCCCGGTCCGCCCGTGGCTGGCCGCGACCGACTCCGCCGGCTCCGTCCGCGTCTGGGACATCTCCGACGCCGCCGCGCCCACACCGGTCGGCACCGTCTCGGGCTCACCGACCTCCGCCCTCGCCTGGAACCCACGACGTCCACAGCTGCTCGCCGGGTCCGCGCAGGGCGCCACACTGTGGGATCTCGCAGACCCCGGCTCACCGGTGTCGGTGTCGAACACCGACACCGCGGGACGGGTTGACTCCATCGCATTCGACACCGCCGGTCGGCGCGCCGCCGTCGGCGACACCACCGGCAGCGCAACGGTGTTCGACGTCGGCGTGAACGGCCTCGTGGCCCGCGGACCCGGCGTCACGGCCGAGTCCGGTGGCGTCGAGTCACTGTCGTTCGCGCCCCGCGGCACCCGACTCGCGCTCACCTCGTCCGACGGCACCGCGCAGGTCTGGGACGTCACCGGTCCCGAGGCACCCCGCCGCGCGTCACCCGCCCTGCGATCACCGACCTCGGCCCTGGCGTCGACGGTCTTCACCGACGAGTCGACCCTGGTCAGTGCGGGCACGGCCGCGCCGCTGGCGTGGTCGCTACCCGCCGGCCTGCTCGACGGCGGGTTCGGTGGGGCGCTGCCGCCGGCGTGCTCGGTGGCGCGCACCGCGTGCGTCACGTCGTTCGCCCGGGGGCCGGTGCAGGTGTGGGACGCCACCGATCCGATGGCACCGCGGGCCATCGCGGCCATCGATGCGCCCGGACACTTCAACGGCGCCACCATGAGCCCCGACGGACTGTGGATGATGACCTCGGACAGCACGCATCTCGCGCAGCTGTGGGACGTCCGCGACCTTCGCACACCTCGCGCCGTGGGTGCACCGATCATGCTCGGACGCCAGGACGTCGACCGCATGGTCTTCAGTCCGTCGTCCTCGCGGCTGGCCACCAGTACCGCAGGCGGGACGCAGGTGCAGATCTTCGACGTCAGCCTCCGCGGACTCGCGCCGTTGGCCACCGTCGGACTCGGCGGTGTCGGTGTCGGCGCCGTTGCGTTCGGGGCGGATTCGGGATCGATCGCCCTCGGCGGCCAGGACGGCGCCGTGCGGCGGTGGGCCGTGTCGCAGACCGTCGCGTCGCCGGTGTCCGGTGTGTTCGCCACCCGCGGGCCGGTCACCGCGATCACCGCCGCCGGGACCACGTTCCTCGCCGGCGACGCCACCGGCACCCTCACCCGCTGGGATCAGCGGTCCGGGAGGCAGATCGGCGCGGGCGTACCGGTCGGTTCGAGCGCGATCACGTCGATCGTGACCGTGGGCGCGAGCACGGTCGTGGCGGATGCCGACGGGCGACTGCACCGTCTCGACCCCGACGGCACCGTCCTCGACGCGGGCAGCCTCTTCGGCCCCAACGACAAGGGCAACACCGCGCTCGCAACGATCACGCCGACCACGGTCGTCGCGACGGGTACCACCGGGCGGCAACAATTCTGGACGATCGACCCGCGCGCGGTCGCGCAGCAGGTCTGCGTCCGCACGTCGGCTGCCGACTGCTGACACCGTCAGCGTTTCTCAAAGCCGCCGACAGTGCCGAAAACACGCACCGAGTGTGCGTCGGTTCGCTCCTTGTCTCACGTGTCGCTGTCAGCACACTCGATGTGTGATTTCGACACGGTCAGCACAAGCTGAACCCCACCAACTGCGTGAGCTGACTGTGTAGAAGATGCCGTCGAGTGTGCTGGCGGCGTGACGCATACCAACACGAAAACAACGCACACTCGACGCGCAACTTCTGCACCGTCAGCGGTCTTAAAAACCGCCGACAGTGCGGAAAGCACGCATCGAGTGTGCGTTGTTCGCTGTACATCTCGCGTCACGCCGTCAGCACACTCGATGGCGCTTTCCACACAGTCAGCCCGTGGTTGCGCCTTCTCGAGAGTTGAGCCCGTGGTTGGGCCTTCTCGAGAGTTGAGCCCGTGGTTGCGCCTTCTCGAGAGTTGAGCCCGTGGTTGCGCCTTCTCGTGGGTTGAGCCCGTGGTTGCTACACCGGACTCCACTGACTTGCCAGTCGCACTGCCGCCGACCAATTGGCCAGGCGACGTTCGCGGTCGGCGGGATCCACATCGGGTTTCCAGACCGCTGCCGCGCGCCAATTCCGGCGCAGCTGTTGCTCATCGGTCCACAGGCCCACCGTCAGCCCGGCCGCGTACGCCGCGCCCAGCGCCACCGCCTCGGCCATCTGTGGCCGCGTCACCGGGACATCGCACATGTCGGCGATCATCTGCATCATCGTGTTGTTGGCCGTCATGCCGCCGTCGACGACCAGCTCGGTCAGCGACGTGTCGACACCGGCCGCGGCGAGGTCGTCATTGACCGCCGTGACCATGGCCGCGGCGGCGAAGGCGTTGGTCTCCAACGCCGCCCGCGCCAGGTGTCCACGGGTGATGTAGGACGTCAACCCCACAATCAGTCCCCGACTCCCCGAGACCCAGTGCGGTGCATGCAATCCGGAGAACGCGGGCACGATGTAGCACCCACCGTTGTCGGTGACCGTCGAGGCGAGCGTCTCGATCTCCGCCGGCGTCGCGATGATCCCCAGGTTCTGCCGGATCCACTCCACCAGCGCACCGGCGGTCGGATTCGACCCCTCCAGGGCGTACCGGATGGGCTGCCCGTCGGACTGGAAGGCAACCGTGGTGATCAATCCGCTGCGCGAACGGACCAGCGTCGTGCCGGTGTTGAACAGCAGGAACCCGCCGGTGCCGAGCGTGTACTTCGACTCCCCCGCCCGCAGCGCCGTCTGCCCGACCAACGCGGCCTGTTGGTCTCCGATCATCGCAGTGATCGGGATGCCCGCGACCGGTGTGGTGGTCACCCCCACGCGGCTCATCGACGGGCGGATCTCCGGCAGGATCGCGGCGGGGACGTCGAACACGTCGAGCAGCGTCGGATCCCACTGTGCGGTCTCGATGTTCATCAGCATGGTGCGGCTCGCGTTGGTGGGGTCGGTGACGTGCAGCCCACCGTCGACCCCGCCGGTCAGGTTCCACACGAGCCAGCTGTCCATGGTCCCGAACAGCACCCGCCCCCGTTCGGCGGCGGCCCGGGAGCCGGTACACGCGTCGAGCATCCAGCTCAGTCGCGGCGCGCTGAAGTAATTCGACAACGGCGCCCCGGTGCGGTGTTCGGCGTCGGCCGCGACCCCCTGGGACCGCAGGTCCTCCACCTTGTCGGTGGTCCGGGTGTCCTGCCACACGATCGCCCGGTGCAGCGGGACCCCGGTGGTCGGATCCCAGATCACCGTGGTCTCACGCTGGTTGGTGATCCCGAGTCCGACAAGCTGGTCGGGTTCGATGCCCCCGTTGCGCAGCGCCTCGGGGATCAACCGCTGCACCAGCTTCCAGATCTCGAGCGCGTCGTGCTCCACCCATCCGGGCTGCGGGAAGTACTGGGTGTGCTTGCGTTGGGCCACCGAGACCATGACCCCGCCACGGTCGTAGATGATGCAGCGCGTCGAGCTCGTGCCCTGGTCGATCGCGGCGACGTACCGTGCCGTCACTGTCGGTGTCCCCTCGTCGTCGACGCCATCACTGCAGCTGCCCGTGACCCATGGACCGCGAGATCGACCGCGCGGCGGCGATCAGGTTGTCCAGCAGGGCCGGTCGTGGGGCACCGGATCGTGTGCACACCTCGTCGATCTCCCCGGACAATCCGACCGCGGCCATCACAGACCCGCCCTGATCCCGGATGGGTGCGGCCAGGGTCGCGACATCGGCCTCGAGATCACCCCGACCGCAGGCCCATCCACTGTCCCGGACCGCCGCGAGTTCGCGGGCGAGTTGGGCGCCGTCGGTGATGGTGCGGTGGGTCACCGCGGGCAGGCCGGACGCGATGAGCTCGCGGGCGAGATGCACGTCGAAGGCGAGATGTATCCGTCCGTGCGCCGTGGCGTGGGCGGGCACGGACTTGCCGGTCCGCAGCACGAGCCCGTCCCCGTGCGCGGCGAGGACATCGTGCACGATCCGCACCTCACGACCCCTCAGCACGCTGATCTGGGTCGCCATCCCGGTCCGCGCGGCCAACGCGTCGGTCCAGTTCATCGCCCGCGACCGGACCTCGTTGACGTCCCAACGGTCCTTGCGCGCGCCGAACGGGTCGTCGGCGAGGTAGTAGCCGGCGGTGTCGGCGGTCTGCTCGACCGCCCCGACCGCGACGAGGGTCCGCACCAGACCATGCGTGGTGGTCTTGGCGAGGCCGAGGGCCGAGGCGATCTCCGACAGCGGTACCGGCTCGGGTCGGGTCGCGAGCAGATGCAGAACGGCCGTCGCTCGCTCCACGGATTGGATCAGACCCGGCATGTGTTCGGACGCTACGCCTGTCGGCGGGTTTGTTCGACATTGTCGAACGACGACCCTCGTCAGGGTGTGACGCCGTGGTTAGCGTGGAGGTTGGATGAGATCCACATCACTCACGATCCACCCTTCGACGAAGCAGGGACACATGACGCAATACATCGGTGCCATCGACCAGGGAACCACGAGTACCCGGTTCATGATCTTCGACCAGGCCGGAGCCGAGGTGGCCCGCCACCAGCTCGAACACGAGCAGATCATGCCGAAGGCAGGGTGGGTCGAGCACGATCCGATCGAGATCTGGGAGCGCACCTCCTCGGTGCTGCAGAACGGTCTGCGCAAGAAGAACCTCAAGGCGGGTGACCTCGCCGCGCTGGGCATCACCAATCAGCGCGAGACCACCGTCGTCTGGAACAAGAACACGGGGCGGCCGTACTACAACGCGATCGTGTGGCAGGACACCCGCACCGACAAGATCGCCTCGGCGCTCGAGCGCTCCGGCGCCGGCGACACGATCCGCGAGAAGGCAGGCATCCCGCCCGCCACCTACTTTGCCGCGGGCAAGGCGCAGTGGATCCTGGAGAACGTCGACGGCGTGCGCGCCGACGCCGAGGCCGGTGACGCCCTGTTCGGCACCATCGACACCTGGGTGATCTGGAACCTGACCGGCGGAGTCGACGGCGGGGTGCACGTCACCGACGTCACCAACGCCAGCCGCACCATGCTGATGAACCTGGAGACCCTCGACTGGGACGACGAACTCATCGCCTTGTTCGACATCCCGAAGCAGATGCTGCCGAAGATCGTCCCGTCGTCCCCGACCGAGCCCTACGGCCACACCACCCGCACCGGCCCGCTGGCCGGCGAGGTCCCGATCGCCAGCGCGCTCGGCGATCAGCAGGCCGCGATGGTCGGTCAGGTCTGCTTCTCCCCCGGACAGGCCAAGAACACCTACGGCACCGGCAACTTCCTGCTGCTGAACACCGGCGAGAAGCTGGTGCGGTCGAAGAACGGTCTGCTCACCACGGTCTGCTACCAGTTCGGCGACAAGCCGCCGGTGTACGCACTCGAGGGGTCGATCGCCGTCACCGGCTCGGCCGTGCAGTGGCTGCGTGACCAGCTGGGCATCATCTCCGGTGCGGCACAGAGCGAATCGCTCGCCCGCGAGGTCCCCGACAACGGTGGCGTCTACTTCGTGCCCGCGTTCTCCGGTCTGTTCGCGCCCTACTGGCGCTCCGACGCCCGCGGCGCGATCGTCGGGCTGTCGCGTTTCAACAACAACGCCCACATCGCACGCGCGACGCTGGAGGCGATCTGCTACCAGAGCCGTGACGTCGCCGACGCCATGGAGAAGGACTCCGGCGTCAAGCTGGAGGTGCTGCGCGTCGACGGTGGCGTCACCGCGAACTCGCTGTGCATGCAGATCCAGTCCGACGTGCTCGGCATCCCGGTCAGTCGACCGGTCGTCGCCGAGACCACCGCCCTGGGCGCCGCGTACGCGGCCGGTCTGTCCACCGGGTTCTGGAAGAACACCGAGGAGCTGGAAACCCACTGGAAAGAGGAATCCCGGTGGGAGCCGCACTGGACCGAAGACGAGCGGGCCGACTACTACGGGCGCTGGCAGAAGGCCGTGACCCGCACCCTCGACTGGGTGGACGTGTGACCGTCGGCCGCATGCCCACCGGACTCGACAATCTTTTCTGCACAACTTCTCTGATCTCCGGAAGGAGAACGTCATGACTCTGCAACCCATAGCGCTCGACCCCGCATCGCGGCGGCGTGCACTGGCCTCGATGGCCGAGACCGAACTCGACGTGCTCGTGATCGGCGGCGGTGTCGTCGGTGGCGGTGCCGCCATCGACGCCGCCACCCGCGGGCTGTGTGTCGGCCTCGTCGAGGCCATCGACTACGGCGCCGGCACCTCGAGCCGTTCGTCGAAGCTGTTCCACGGTGGTCTGCGCTACCTCAAGCAGCTCAACTTCTCGCTCGTCTTCGAGGCCCTGCGTGAGCGCAAGCTGATGCTCAACACCGTCGCACCGCACCTGGTGCGCCCGGTCGAGTTCATCTTCCCGCTCGTGACCCCGATCTACGACCGCGCCTACGCCGGTGCCGGTATCGGCTTCTACGACATCCTCGGCGCGGGACGCGGTGTGCCGCATCACCTCCGCCACATCGGCAAGAAGAGCACCTTCGAGATCTTCCCGGGCGCCAAGCGCGGCAAGATCCGCGGCGGCGTCCTGTTCTACGAGGGACAGGTCGACGACGCCCGGCACACGATGATGCTGACGCGTACCGCGGCCAGCTACGGCGCGCTGTGCGCATCGAGCGCCCGGGTCACGAGCTACCTGCGCGACGGCGATCGCGTCATCGGCGCCCGGGTCGAGGACCTCGAGTCCGGCGAACAGGTCGATGTCCGCGCCAAGCACGTCGTCAACGCCGCCGGCGTGTGGACCGACGAGCTGCAGGAGATGGTAGGCAGCACAAGCGGATTGCGCGTCAAGGCGTCCAAGGGCGTCCACATCGTGGTGCCCCGCGACCGCATCGACTCCGCCGTCGGTCTCATCACCGAGACCGAGAAGAGCCTGCTGTTCGTCATCCCGTGCCCGTGGAGCGACGACTTCTGGATCATCGGCACCACCGACACCGAGTGGAATCTCGACCTGGCCCACCCAGCCGCGAGCAGCGCCGACCTCGACTACATCCTCGCCGAGGTCAACGTGATGCTCGAGAAGCCGCTGGTGCGCGACGACATCGTCGGCGTCTACGCCGGACTGCGTCCGCTGCTGGCGGGCGAGTCCGACCAGACCAGCAAGCTGTCGCGTGAGCACGCCGTGGTGCCCGCCGCCCCCGGTCTCACCGTCATCGCCGGCGGCAAGTACACCACCTACCGGGTGATGGCCGCCGACGCGATCGATGCCGCCGTCGCCGGGCAACGCAGCGTGGAACCCTCACGCACGGCGACCATCGCGCTCGTCGGCGCCGACGGTTTCGACGAGCTGTGGGAGGCGCGTGTGCGCCTGGCCAACGAGCACGACCTGCCCGTGAAGACCGTCGAGCACCTGCTGCGTCGGTACGGCAGCGCGATCTCGGAGATCTTCGAGCTGATCGCCGCCGAGCCCGAACTGGCCACCCCGGTGGCCTCGACGGACAACCGCTACCTCGGTGCGGAGATCCGCTACGCGGTGACCCATGAGGGTGCCCTGCACCTCGTCGACATCCTCGCGCGGCGTACCCGCGTGTCGATCGAGACCAGGGACCGCGGCAAGAGCGCCGCGTCCGACGTCGCCGACATCGTCGCCGACGCACTCGGGTGGAGTGCCGAGCAGCGGGCCCGTGAGATCGAGAACTACAGCGCGCGTGTCGATGCCGAGATCGAGTCGCAACGTCAGCCCGACGACCGGACCGCCGACGCGGCCCGGATGGGTGCACGAGGTGTCCGTGGATCGGCGGCGGTCGCGGACGTGTCCGCATGAGCGCCGTCACGGACGGCCAGATCTGGCTGTGGGAGATCATCGGGACCGCGGTCCTGATCCTGCTCGGCGCGGGCGTCGTGGCGGGCAACAACCTGGTGAAGTCCGGCTTCCACAACAGTGGTGGTCTGTTCATCAACTTCGGTTGGGGCCTCGCGGTTTTCGCCGGTGCCTCCATCGCGTGGCAGTCGGGTGCGCACCTCAACCCGGCGGTCACCCTGGGTCTGGCGATCGCGGACAAGACACCGTGGTCGCAGGTGCCGATCTACATCTGTGCGCAGATGATCGGCGCGTTCATCGGCGCGATGCTCTGCTACGCGGCGTACAAGAAGAACTTCGACGCCGATCCACACCCGGAGGACACCCGTGGCATCTTCTGCACGGGTCCGCAGGTCAAGAGCTACTTCTGGAACACCGTCACCGAGGTCATCGGCACGTTCGTGCTGGTGTTCTGGATCCTGCGCTCGCCGGCGATCTCGCAGAACGGCGGCACCCTGGACCTGGGTAACTCCGGGCTGGGCTACGCCGGTGTGGCGTTCGTCGTCCTCGTCATCGGCAACAGCCTGGGTGGCCCGACCGGGTACGCCATCAACCCGGCTCGCGACCTGGCGCCACGTATCGCGTACGCGCTGATGCCGATCAAGGGCAAGGGCAGTCTCGAGTGGAACTATGCGTGGGTTCCGGTCGTCGGACCGATCATCGGCGGCGCGCTCGCCGGTGGCCTGTTCCTGCTCACCCAGAACGTGTGACCCGACCGGAGTAGATTCGGCTCTCGATGAGCCACGACATCGATGCCACCGCCGACGTGATCGTCATCGGCGGTGGCATCGCCGGTGTGTCGGTCGCCTACGAACTGTCCGACGACCGCCGCGTCGTACTGCTCGAGCGGGAACCGGCGCTGGCGTTCCACACCACCGGGCGCTCGGCGGCACTGTTCCTGGAGAGCTACGGCAACCGGGTGATCCGCGGTCTCACCACCGCCAGTCGGGATTTCCTCACCGACCCGCCCGATTGCTTCGACCGACCGCTGCTCACCCCGCGTCCGCTGCTGCAGTTCGCACGGGTCGGCCGCGGCGACGCGCTGCGGTCGATGTTCGCCGAGGTCGCCACCCTCACCCCCAACGTCGAGTTGCTGACCCCCACCGAGGCGGTCGCGCTGTTCGGCGCGCTGCGTCCGGAGACCATCGACGCCGCCCTGCACGAACCCGGCTCGATGGAGATCGACGTGCACGCCCTGCACCAGGGGTACCTGCGCGGTCTGCGTGCCCGCGGCGGCGCAGTCGCCACCTCGGCCGGTGTCGCCTCCCTGCGGTTCGCCCACGGGCTCTGGGAGGTCGTCACCACCGACGGCGACGTCATCCGGGCCCCGGTCGTCGTCGACGCGGCCGGGGCGTGGGCCGACGAACTCGGTCACTCGGTGGGTGCCACCCCGATCGGACTGACCCCACGCCGTCGGACGGTCTTCATGCTCGCGATGCCCGACGGACTCGCCCGCGACGGTCTGCCGACGATCAGCGACATCGACGAGTCGTTCTACCTCAAACCCGATGGTGCACAGCTGCTGTGCTCCCCCGCCGACGAGACACCGACGCCACCGTCGGACGCGCGGCCCGACGACCTCGAGATCGCCCGCGCGCTCGACGAGATCGCCGAGGTGACCACCATCGGCTCCCGACACGTCCGTTCGTCATGGGCAGGCCTACGGTCGTTCGTGCCCGACCGCACGCCGGTGGCCGGGCCCGATCCGGACCTGCCCGGATTCTCCTGGTGCGCCGGGCAGGGCGGGTACGGGATCCAGACATGTGCGGCGCTGGCGCGGGTCACCGCCGCCCTGATCCGCGGGCAGGATCTCCCCGGCGACGTGACGTCGCGCGGGGTGTCGGCCGGCGACCTCCTGCCGTCACGCGGGCGCGGGTAGTTCGCTGCCCTCGGCAACGAAAATTAGTGTGTTCCAACGACAGACAGGCCCGACACCCCGTTCTACAGTCGACAGAGGGATCGACATGAACAGGAGGTGACGCCGCGTGGACAAGGAAGAACTGATCACGCTCGCGGGAGACGCGGGGTGGACGGTGATCGGACACCGGTGGCTCCGGTTCACGAAGGGCGACACCCGGATCGAGGTCTGGTACGCAGGCGAGCGGCCGCGCATGGTCAGCGCCGCCCTGCACTCCCCGACCGGCGGAACCCGTCGCATCAACATCGTGCGCGACCGAGCGACCTCAATCGCGGACACCGTGCGGTCGTGGCTGTCACCGTCGATGTCGGCGGTGGATCGGTTCTGGCTGCGGCCCATCGCGACACCGGAGATCGGGAGCAACGGGCAGGTTGCCGGAAACGTCGCACTCTTCGCGTGATTCGCAGCGACCTCACAGGTGATCGCCACATGACGCTCAGGTGGGCGCACGACTGTCGGCATCGTGACCATCGACGCGATCAGACGATCTGCCCCATCCGCGCACACCGTTCCATCCTCTGACCTGCCTCCAGCGCGTCCGATCGACCGGATCGCCGTCGCGATCCTGCTCCTGGGCACCGCCGTGTTCTACCTGTGGAACATCACCGTCAACGGCAGCGGCAACGTCTTCTACGCGGGTGCGGCCTGGGCCGGCTCGCGCAACTGGGAGGCCCTGCTGTTCGGGTCGGTGGACCCGTCGAACTTCATCACCGTCGACAAGCCACCCGTGTCCCAGTGGGTGATGGGGCTCTCGGGGCAGATCTTCGGCTACTCCAGTGCGTCCATGCTGGTCCCCGAGGCGCTGATGGGCGTCGCGACCGTCGCGTTGATGTACGCCGCCGGAACGCGCGTCGCCGGACGCGGCGCCGGGCTGATCGCAGGCGCGGCACTCGCCCTGACCCCCGTGGCGGCGATGATGTTCCGCTTCAACAACCCGGACGCCGCGATGGTCCTGCTCATGACCGCGGCCGCGTACTGCGCGATCCGCGCCACGGCCACCGCGTCGGGTCGGTGGTTGGCTCTGGCCGGAGTGGCGGTCGGGTTCGCGTTCCTGGCGAAGATGCTCGAGGGCCTCATGGTCCTGCCCGCCCTCGGGTTGGTATACCTGGTGGCCGCGCCCACCGGCATCGGTAGACGCGTCCTGCATCTGGTGATCGCGACGGCCGCGATGGTCGTCTCGGCCGGGTGGTACGTCCTGCTCACCCTCTGGTGGCCGGCGTCGTCGCGTCCCTATCTGGCCGGCTCGACCGACAACAACTTCATGAACCTGGTGCTCGGATACAACGGGCTCGCCCGGATCGAGGGCAAACAGCAGGGCGGGGGTGCCGCCCGCTCGGTCATCTCGTCGCCACAGGCCCAGGACCTCATCGACCGGATCCGGCAGTCCGGTGCCGGCGGACGCGGGATGTTCGCCGACGGACCGGGCCTCACACGATTGTTCTCCGGGGAGTTCGGCATCGAGATCTCGTGGCTGCTGCCCGCCGCACTGGTGGCCCTGGTCGTCGCGCTCGTGCTGCGGGGGCGCGCACCGCGCACCGACCTCATGCGCGCCGGGGTACTGGTCTTCGGGCTGTGGATGGTCATCGACGGGCTGGTGCTCTCGTACATGAAGTCGAATCCGCATCCGTACTACTCGCTGGCCATCGCGCCGCCGATCGCCGGCGTGATCGGACTCGGCGTCGTCGAATGCTGGAAACAGCGCGACCGGATCGTGGCGATCGTCGGGCTGGCCGCGGTCGTAGCGGCGGCCGGCGTGTGGGGATTCGTGCTGATGCAGCGCCAGTCGAGTTGGCTGCCCGCGGTGCAGTGGGCGACGCTCGTCGTGACCGTCCTCGCGACGGGCTCCGTGCTGGTGGTCGGGTTCATCGGCCGGTCGCGTTCCCGGGCCGGGTCGGTGTCGGTGTCGGGAGTGCCGTCGCGTCGGCGGTTCGTTCTCGGCGGGGTCGCGGTCGCCGCGGTGGTGGGCGCACTGCTCGCACCGGCCGCCTACGCCACCGAGGTCGTGGCCACACCGCACACCGGTGGCGGACCGTCCGTCAGCCCCGCGTCGGAGGACCGGCCGTCGAAGGGCGGCGGGGGCTTCGGTGGGCTCTTCGGTGGCACCTCCGACAAGTCGCCCGAGCTGCGAGCGCTGTTGGGGTCCACCACCAGCAGATGGGCGGCCGCGGTGAGTCGTTCGTCGGCCGCGGCACAGATCGAGCTCGACACCGACAAGCCGGTGATGGCCATCGGCGGATTCAACAACGACCCCGTCCCCACCCTCGCCGAGTTCCGGCAGTACATCCGCGACGGCGACGTCACGTACTACCTCGCCTCGGCCGGCGGATCGCGCGGCCACGGATCGACAGGACGGCGGTCGGCGACATCGGTCGTCCCCGGTCTCGACCCGGCGATGTCGAAACAGGCCACGAAGCTGTTCTCGCAGTACAACTCGACGTCGGTGACGGGCAAGATCCAGGCGTGGGTCGAGGAGCACTACACGCCGCGAACCGTCGGCAGCTACCAGGTCTACGACCTGCGCCACCCGAACAAGTAGCCCTCGCGCTTGCCGCGAACGCGCGTCCACCGTTCGCGCGCGCGCCAACCGGGGCGCGCGGATGAACGGTGGGCGCGCGTTGCCGTCAGACGGAGCGCGCGAGGTGAGGGTTAGTGCGCGAAGTGGCGGGAACCGGTGAGGTACAGCGCGATACCGGCCTCGGCGGCCGCGTCGATGACCTCGTTGTCACGGATCGAGCCGCCCGGCTGGACGATGGCGCGCACGCCCGCTGCGGTCAGCACCTGCAGACCGTCCGGGAACGGGAAGAACGCGTCGGAGGCACCGACACTGCCCGCGGCGCGATCGCCCGCGCGCTGGACGGCGAGGTGCGCGGAGTCGACCCGGTTGACCTGGCCCATGCCGACCCCGACCGACGCACCGTCGGAAGCGAGCAGGATGGCGTTCGACTTCACCGAACGGCAGGCCCGCCAGGCGAACTCGAGATCGGCGAGGGTCTTGTCGTCGACCGCGTCACCGGTGGCGAGTTGCCAGTTGGACGGGTCGTCGCCGTCGGCGTCGACGATGTCGCGCTGCTGGACGAGCAGTCCGCCCGAGATCGGACGCAACTCGGACCCCGCCCGCTGCGGCGGGGTCGCCAGCAGCACGCGGATGTTCTTCTTGCGGGTCAGGACACCCAGCGCGCCGTCGTCGAACCCGGGTGCCACGATGACCTCGGTGAAGATCTCGGCGACCTGCTCGGCCATCGCGACACTCACCGGGACGTTGGTGGCGATGACGCCGCCGTACGCACTGACCGGGTCGCACTCGTGGGCCTTGCGGTGCGCCTGGGCCACGTCGTCACCGATGGCGATGCCACACGGGTTGGCGTGCTTGATGATCGCGACCGCGGGACGGTCGAAGTCGTGCGCGGCACGCCAGGCGGCGTCGGAGTCGGTGTAGTTGTTGTAACTCATCTCCTTGCCGTGCAGCTGCTCGGCACGGGCCAGGCCACCCTGGTCGGAGCCGTCGACGTAGAGCGCGGCCGACTGGTGTGGGTTCTCGCCGTACCGCAGCGACGACGACAGCGTCCACGTGCGTCCCAGCCACGCCGGCTTCTCCTCGCCGGCGATCTCGCCGCTGAGCCAACCGGCGACGGCGACGTCGTACTCGGCGGTGTGCCGGAAGGCCTTGGCGGCGAGCCGGGTCCGCTCGGCAAGGGTGAACCCACCCGCGGCGATGGCCTCGGTGACCGACGCGTAGTCGGCGGCGTCGACGACGACTGCGACCGACGGGTGGTTCTTGGCGGCACCGCGCACCATGGACGGTCCGCCGATGTCGATCTGCTCGACACATTCGTCGAAGCCCGCGCCCGAGGCAACGGTGGCGGCGAAGGGGTAGAGGTTACCGATCACAAGTTCGAACGGTGCGATCTCCAACTCTGCCAGCTGATCTCGGTGCGACTGCTTACGCGAGTCGGCGAGGATGCCCGCGTGCACACGCGGGTGCAGCGTCTTGACGCGACCGTCAAGGCATTCGGGGAACCCGGTGAGGTCGGACACCTCGATGACCGGGACACCCTGCTCGGCAATGGTCTTCGCGGTCGAACCCGTCGACACGATCTCGACACCGGCGGCGGCCAACGCGGTGGCCAACTCACCGAGCCCGGTCTTGTCGTAGACGCTGATCAACGCGCGGCGGATGGGGATGCGTGGGTCTTCACTCACGAGAAACGGGCCTTTCGTCCATCGGACACAACACCTTTGGTGACAAATTTGGCGACAACCTGCACCAGCAGGACACGCTCGACCGATTTGATGCGCTCGTGCAGCGACACCTCGTCGTCGGAATCGGAGATCATGACCGGCGCCTGCGTCAGGATCGGGCCGGTGTCGACACCGTCGTCGACGAGATGCACCGTCGCGCCGGTGACGGTGACACCGTGCGCCAGTGCGTCACCGACCGCGTGCGCGCCGGGGAACGACGGGAGCAGGGCGGGGTGGGAGTTGACGATCGCTCCGCCGAACCGTTCCAGGAACGCCGGGCCGAGGATCTTCATGAACCCGGCGGTCACGACGAGTACGGGCTCGTGGGCGGCGACCGCGTCGGTCAGCGCGCGGTCCCAGGCGGCGCGGTCCGCATGATCGGCCATCGCGACGACGGTGGTGGGCAGGCCGGCGACCTCGGCGACCTGGCGGGCACGGCAGTCACGGTCGACGACCACCGCGGCGACACGGGCCGGGTAGTTCGGGTCCGCGGCGGCCTCGATGAGTGCGCCGAGCAGGGTCCCCGTCCCCGAGGCCAGCACGACGACGGCCGCACGAGGGTCCGATGACGTGGCGTTCAGGGTCGACTCCTGCCAGAGCTGGGCGTGCGTGTGCGTCCGACACAGAGCCGTCGACGGCGTCGGTGAAGGACACGTGTGAGCCTAGTGGTCGTCGTCCGAATCGGTTCTGTGGGTACCGAAAACCACGTCCGCGCGAGCACGCCGCGGCATCTGCGTGACGTTGTCGGCCACGTCGGAGACCGGTTCGTCGTCGGCGGCAGCGACATTCACGACGTCGTCGTCGGGCTCGTCGAGGTCATCACGGTCGGCGTCATCGGGATCGATGCCCTCGCCGTCACCGACACCGTCGAGAACCTCGGCGTCGTCATGTAGTTCATCGTTGTCGACCTCGTCGGCATCGATCAGGTCATCCTGGTCGAGGTCGTCGTGGTCGAACTCGTCCGCGACACCGTCGAGCGGGTCGCCGCGGTAGTACGCCGCACGCGCGGCGCGGGTGCCGGGCAGGACACCGTGGATCAGCACCATGACCATGCCCACCACCGCGAACCAGCCGAACGTGAACACCCCGGCCGCGGGGACGGTGGCGCCCGCCGAACCGAGTTCGCCGAGTTCGCCGCCGCCCAGCCAGGTCAGCGCGACCATCGCGATCGCGGCGAGTCCCGCGGTGGCGGCGACCGTGCGTGTGGCACGCATCGGGTCGACGTGCAGTGCGCGGCGGCCGGCGAGCACGGCCACGACGGCGGTCAGGACGAGCAGGACGGCGCCGTACGGCCCGCCGCCCCCGCTCGGCAGCACCGCGAGCACCGGCAACGGCGGCAGCGATCCGCCGTGCGCGGCGAACAGGTCGCCACCGGCGGTCCCGACATGGGCGTCGGCGCCGACCAGCATCGCGGCCGCGCCGATGATCAGATTCGGCAGGTACAAGATCGAGAGCACGGTCAGGCCCAGTCCGCCGGCGAATCCGTGGCCCGCGTCGATCAGTTCACCGACGGTGCCGTGCGCGACGACCAGGCGCACCGCGATGACGAGGGTCGCAGCAGAGAACAGGCCGATCAGCGCGACCCCGGCCGCGCGGAACGCGGCGGGTGCCCAGGGGGCCACGCCGAGGTGCACACCGACCTCACGCCACCGACCGCGCGCCAACCCGAGTCCGGCACCGAGCGCGTGCAGTCCGATGGTGTACGCGAACGCCACCAGTGCGTTCGGCGAGGCCACGGTGAGAACGGTCGAGCCGTCCATCACCAGGGCGAGACTCAGCACGGTGATCAGCAGCGGGCCGGCGACCGCGGCCAGGAACACCGACGTCAGTTCCGAGCGGGGACGGTGGTTGCCCGCCGCACCCGCGGTCATGGCCGCGACCCCGGCGACCAGGGCGATCGTGGGGGCCAGCGGCAGCACCCCGATGGTGACCTCGCTGATCGTCAGCGGCACCTGGTGCGAGGAGAGCCACATCGCGCCGATCGCGGCGGTGAGGCCGGTCAGTCCGCTGCCCGCCGACAGGAGTGTCGCGAGCGCGATCACCGCGATGACCAGCAGTGCGACGGCGCTGGGCCCGAAAGCGATGACGACGAGTTCGCGCGCCGAACCGGCGCTGTGCGCAGCGGATCGGCGCTGCGCGCGACGCAGTTCGCGGAGGCGTGTGGAGAGCGATTCCCCGGTGGAGGTGACCATCCCTACGAGGGTGACATCGACCTGCCTTCGGAGTGGTCAGGCGCGCCGCAGGCACCCCCGAGCGCACACAGCACGACACCCCGCCGGCAGGCTGCCGACGGGGTGTCGTGGTGAAGATGAATCAGGCGAACCGACGGTCAGCGACCGGTGGTGTCACCGGGCTCCGAACTCGGGAACGCCGTGGTGCGCTCGCCGTAGGGCGACGGACCGGCCTGCTCGCCCGCCGCGGGTGCACCCGTGGCCGACGAACCCGGCGTGGCCGACGAGGTGGACTCGCCCGCCGCCGACGACCCGGCCGAGGGGGTCCCGTAACCGGGGGTCTGCGCGCCGGCGTCGCCGCCCACGGACGACGACCCGGTGCCCGACGACCCGGTACCCGCGGAACCGGTGGAGGAGCTCTCCTCCGGCTTGCTCAGGTTGGTGGTCTGCGCGGACGTGCTCTGTCCGTAGCCGTAGCCGTAGGCCGACGACTGCGACTGGCCCTCCGACGTCGCGCCGTAGGTGCTCGACGCGGTGGTCGAGGGTGCCTGCGACGTGATGGTCGACGCGCCGATGTCATGAGTGCGTGCCGCCGACTCCGGTGCGGTCTTGAGGACACCGCCCTGCACGAGCAGCCACACGACGGCCACGACCGCCTCGATGATGCCGAACACCAGCAGCAGGATGAACCCGATCCCCGCGTCGACACCGTCGGACAGCGTGATGACCTGGAACAACGCCACCAGCGCACCGGTGACCGCGAGTCCGGCCACGATGGGGCTCAGTGTGGTGGTGATCTTCGGGAGCAGCGCCGCGAGCGCGATGAGTCCGGCGGCGGCCAGCGGGATCAACGGGATGCCGCCGATCGACTGGAACAGCGTGCTCGAGTTGCTGACGCCGTCGCTGTAGTTGTAGTCCAGCGCGTTGGCGAACCCGATGAACAGGTTGATCAGACCGAGGGCACCGAGGATGTAGACGAGATAGGTGCCGATCGCCGCGGGCAGACCCTGACCGGCCGGCTTGGCCGCGGGCTCCTGTCCGCCGTAGCCGGACTGGCCGTAGCCCTGCTGGCCCCATCCCTGCTGGGAACCGGTCTGGCCGTAGCCCTGCTGCCCGGTGGGCTGCTGACCGTAGCCCGAGGGCTGCTGACCGTAGCCCTGCTGACCGGCCGGCTGCTGGCCGTAGCTGCCGTATCCCTGCTGACCGGAGGTGTATCCGCCCTGGCCGTAGCCCTGCTGGGTCGAACCCTGCTGGGACGACCCGGGCTGGCCGTAGCCGCCCTGGCCGTAGCCCTGGCCCGCGGCACCGGACTGGCCGTAGCCCTGCTGCCCGGCGGGCTGCTGGCCGTAGCTCTGGCCCCCGTAGCCCTGGCCCCCGTAGCTCTGGCCGTAACCCTGCTGGGACGAACCCTGCTGGCCATAACCCTGGGTCGCGCCGGGCTGCGTTCCGTAGCCCTGCTGCGCCCCGGGCTGCGCTCCGTAGCCCTGCTGGCCGGGCTGTCGTCCCCACCCCGCCTGACTCGGATCGCCCTGCTCAGAGCCGGAGCCCCCGCCAGGTTGATACGTCATTCGTGTCTCCTCACCGAAGTTGCCCCGCACGTTCTCGACGTGCTCACGTCGTGTCCGCGTCACGGTTCCTGCCGCGACACGTCATTGGTCGCAGCCCACGCTAACGTACCGACCCCGGCTGGCAACCCCTCTCGACGCGGTATTCGCTCAGCTGTACCAGGTGGGCTCGGGCAGCTCCCCGATCAACAGGTTGCGCCCCACCTCGCGGCGCTTGTAGGCGACCGGGTCGTGCAGCGAGTGCGTGCGCACGTTGCGGAAGAAGAGGTCGAGTCCGACCTTCGACGCGGTCGACCGGGCGCCGGTGACCTCGAAGATGCGGGTGGTGATCTCGAGCGCGACGTCGGTGGCCTGCGCCTTGGCCGCCGCGACCCGGACCTCGTGGTTGCCGCGCTCCTCGGCGGTGACATCCCACGCGTTGTCGTGGATCGCCTGCTGCTCGACGGCGACGGCGTCGGCCAACGCCTCGGCGGCCCACAGCTTGGTCAGCAGGTCGCCGTAGGTGTCGATCACGTAGGGCTCGTCGACGGCGCGGTCGAAACCGCCGTGCAGCCACGGCCGGGTGGACGAGCGCGTGTAGTCGACCGCGGTCTCCAGCGCACCCCGGGCGATGCCGAGATAGAAGTTGACGAAGACGAGCTGGATGATCGGCACGTTGAGCGAGTTGTAGACGCGGGGCGCGAAGGCCTTGTCGACGAAGCCGGCGGCCGACGCCCAGTCGGTGGTGACGTTGTCGATGGTGACGCTGCCGCTCTCGGTGAGTCGCTGCCCGATGTTGTCCCAGTCGTCGTGGAAGGTGAAGCCCTCGCTGTTGCTGGGGACGATCGCGAACACGTGCTCACCGGTGGTGCTCAGGACACCCTCCAGGACGGTCACGTCGGAGACGTTCGAGCCGGTGGAGAAGGACTTGCGTCCGGAGTAGCTGATGGTGTCACCGTTGTCGGTGACGACGACGTCGCTGTCCCGGGGGTTGACCGCGCCACCGAAGAACCACCTGTCCTGCGTCGCAGCGGCCTCCACGGCCGCGATCTGCTCGCGGGTGCCGACCAGACGGGCCGCCCAGAACCACAGCAGGTGGTAGCCCAGGAGCTGGCCGATGGAACCGTCGCCGGCCGCGACCGCCCGGATCACGGCGTACGCGGTGATCCAGTTCTGCCCGCCGCCACCGTGTTCGGTGGGTCCGAGCAGGGTGACGAGTCCGGCCTCCTTGAGCAGGGCCACCTCGGCGGTGGGGGTGGCGCCGGCGCGGTCGCGTTCGACGGCGTCGGTCGCGAGTATCGCGGCCACCTCGTGGGCACGTGCGATCCATCCGTCCGCGTCGGCGGGCGGCGTCGCCCAGTCGGAGCGGTTGACGGTCAGTTCCTTGGTCAGTGTCGAAGTCATGGCGGTCATCAGACCAGTCGGGACGACTCCTGTGACCCTTTGGAACTGCCGTGGTTTGAAGGGTTGGGCACCCGGCCGATCACCAGCGGTGCGCGGCGCCCTGCTCCCGGTACCAGTCGATCACCGTCGGATCGTCGACCGAACGGGGATCGAGCGCGACGTCGGCGCGACCGGCGAGGATCCCGGTCACCGGGACCTCGAGCTTCTTGCCGGTGCGGGTGTGTGGGATGCCGGGGGCGAGCACCACCTCATCGGGGACGTGCCGCGGTGACAGGCGCCGTCGGACGTCGGAGGCGATCCGGGCGCGGAGATCGTCGTCGAGCGTCGCCCCGGAGACCAGGGTGACGAACAGCGGCATCCAGTACGCCCCGTCGGGGCCGTCGACGCCGACCACGAACGCCTCGGCGATCTCGGGTACGGCCTCGACGACCTCGTAGATGTCGGCCGAGCCCATCCGGATGCCGTGCCGGTTGAGGGTCGCGTCGCTGCGGCCGTGGATGACCATCGAGCCGCGGTCGGTGATCGTGACCCAGTCACCGTGCCGCCACACACCCGGGTCCCGTCCCTGCGTCCAGTCGTGCTCGAAGTACGCGGCGCGGTACCGACTCCCGTCCTCGTCACGCCAGAACCCGACCGGCATCGACGGCATCGGGGCGGTGATGACCATCTCCCCCACCTCGTCGATCAGCTCGCGCCGATCCGGAGACCAACTGTGCAATGCGACACCGAGATATCGCACCGACAACTCGCCGGGGACCACCGGGATGCCGACGGACCCACCGGCGAACGCCGTGACGACGTCGGTGCCACCACTGACCGACGACACCGGCACGTGCGCGCCGACGTGCTCGGCGACCCAGACGAACAGGTCCGCGGCCAGCGTCGAACCGGTGCTCCCCAGGGAGCGCAACCGGGAGAGGTCGTGGTCGGATCCCGGGCTCAGGTCGGCCTTGCGGGACGCCTGCAGCTGGCCGGGACTCGTACCGAAGTAGGTGACGCCCTCGCGCTCGAGCAGCGCCCACAACCGGTCGGCGTCGGGGAACAACGGGCTACCGGTGTAGCAGATCGTGGTTGCGCCACAGAGCAATCCGGCCAACCGGTAGTTCCACATCATCCAGCTCAACGCGGTCTGCCAGAAGAAGACGTCGTCGGTGCCGAGGTCGGAGTGCAGCCCGGCGACCTTGAGGTGTTCGAGCACCACTCCGCCGTGTCCGTGCACGATGCCCTTCGGCCGGCCGGTGGTCCCGGAGCTGAACAGCACCCACAGCGGATGGTCGAAGGGCACCGCGTCCACCACGGGATCCACCGGCGCGGCGACGAGGTCGTGATGCGCGAGCAGCGTGGGCCCGGCGTTGGTGTCGCGGTCGAATCCGGGGCCGTCGGCGGATTCGACGACGACCACCGCCGTGAGGTCGGTGAGCGCGGCGATCAGCTCGACGCCGTGCGAGCGTTTGTCGATCCACTTGCCGTTGTACTGGTACCCGTTGCCCAGGTACAGGACTCGCGGCGTGAGCTGACCGACGCGGGCGGCGGCACCGTCGGGCGCGTAGTCGGCACCACACCCGGACCAGACGGCTCCGATGGAGGCGGTGGCGAGGAACGCGACCATGGCCTCGGCGACGTCGGGGAGGTAGGCCGCGACCACGTCACCGCGTCCGACCCCGGCACCGCGTAACGCCTGCGCGACGGCGCCGATCTGTCCGGGCAGGTCCGCCCAGGTGATCTCGGTCCGCCCACCGCGTTCGTCGATACCCACGATCGCAGCCCGCGCGGGGTCGGCGTGCGTCCGCGCGTGCCGCAGGATCTGGTCGACGTAGTTCAGCTCGACACCCGGGAACCACTGTGCGCCCGGCATCGTCGCGTCGGGCAGGACGGCGTCGTCCCCCTCGGCGAGCGCGGTGACGGCAACACCGTCGAGGTCGAAGAAGTCCCACAGTGCCCGCCAGAAACGAGCGGGATGGGTCACCGACCACCGCCACAGGACGTCGTAGTCGGCGGTGGGGTCGGCGGACTGTCCGGCGCCGACCTCGATCGGCAACCCGGCGACGAAGCGGTCCATCGCACTGCCGGTGATCGAACTGGTCATCTACAGCCCGAGTATCTCGGTCGCATCCGCACGCATCTGCACCTTGCGGACCTTACCGGTGACGGTCATCGGGAACTCGTCGGTGACGTGGACGTACCGCGGGATCTTGTGTTTGGCGATGACCCCGGCGGCGAACGCGCGCACCGACTCCGGATCGAAGTCGACGACGCCCTCGCGCAATCGGACCCACGCCATCAGTTCCTCGCCGTACTTCTCGTCCGGCACACCGATCACCTGGGCGTCGAGGATGTCGGGGTGGGTGTAGAGGAACTCCTCGATCTCGCGGGGATAGATGTTCTCCCCGCCTCGGATCACCATGTCCTTGATGCGGCCGGTGATCTGCACGTACCCGTCGGCGTCCATCGTCGCCAGGTCGCCGGTGTGCATCCAGCCGTCGTCGCCGAGCACCTCGGCGGTCTTCTCGGGCTCGTCCCAGTAGCCGGTCATCACGCTGTACCCGCGCGTGCACAACTCGCCGGTCACCCCACGCTCGACGGTCGCGTCGTCACCGTCGACGACCTTGATCTCCAGGTGCGGTCCGACCCGACCGACCGTCCCGACACGGCGTTCGAGGGTGTCGTCGACGCGGGTCTGCGTCGACACCGGCGAGGTCTCGGTCATGCCGTAACAGATGGACACCTCGGTCATGTGCATGCGATCGACGACCTGGCGCATCACCTCGGCCGGGCACGGCGAACCCGCCATGATACCGGTCCGCAGGCTCGAGAGGTCGAACTCGTCGCTGCTTGCATGGTCCAGCTCCGCAGGCTCCGTGTCCGACAGCAAGGCCAGTTCGGCGATGAACATCGTCGGAACGCCGTACAGGCTGGTGCATCGGTGTTCGGCGACCGCACGCAGCGTGGCGACCGGGTCGAACGCGGGCGCCGGGATGACGATGGTCGCGCCGTGGCAGGTGGCCGCGAGGTTGCCCATCACCATGCCGAAGCAGTGATAGAACGGCACCGGGATGCAGATCCGGTCGGCGTCGGTGTAGGAGCACAGCACGCCGACGAAGTAGCCGTTGTTGCAGATGTTGCGGTGCGACAGGGTCGCCCCCTTGGGGAAACCGGTTGTGCCCGAGGTGTACTGGATGTTGATCGGGTCATCCGGGGAGAGCCCCGCGGCCACCTGCGCGACGGCCGCCAGGTCGTCGTCGGTCGGGTCGCCGGTCAGCTCCGCCCACTCCTCGTCACCGAAGACGACGACGTCGCGCAGGGTCGAGCAGTTCGGCCGCGCCGCGGCCAGCATCGACGGGTAGTCGGAGTCACGGAATTCCGGCGACGCCAACACCATCGACACCCGACCGTGGTCGAGAGCGAACTCGAGTTCCCGTTGACGATACGACGGATTCAGGTTGACCAGGATCGCCCCGATCTCCGCGGCCGCGTACTGGGTGACGACCCACTCCCAGCGGTTCGGCGACCAGAGCCCGACGCGGTCACCGGGCCGCAGGCCGCGGCGCAGCAGACCTGCGGCGACCGCGAGAACCTCGGCCCGGAGTTCTCGGTAGGTCCACTGCCGACCCGACGCGCAGTCGATCAGGGCGTCGTTGTCGGGTACCCGCGCCGCGGTCTGCGCCAGCGACCGACCGATCGTGGTCTCGAGCAGCGGTGGGGTGCTCTCGCCGCGGTCGTAGGAGAGCAGTCGTGCAGTGGTGTCGTCCATCGGTCCGTCACATCCCGTCCGGCTATGTCGCCGCGTCGTTTGGTTAAGGGCCATTAACCGACGCCAGGGTAGGCCCAGAAATCGGACGTTGTCCACACCACACTTGCAGGGTCGAGTGATCGCCGTCACGTGGTTGGTACGGTTGGGTCACCGACACAACCCTCCGGTCCTCCCACCACCCCCGGGAACCGACCGGATCCATATCGAAGGCCCAGGTGACCCCCTATGACCCTCACTTCTGACCGTCGCAACGACGACGTCAGCCACTCCGGCTCCACCGAAGCGTCCGACCCGCAGACGTTCTCCCTCGAGAACCGCTACACCCGCGACGACGGCACGATCTACCTCAGCGGCATCCAGGCGCTGGTCCGCATGGTCCGTGACCGCGCCCGACTCGACCGCCGCAGCGGACTCCGCACCGCCTCGTTCATCTCCGGCTACGAGGGTTCACCGCTGGCCGGCTACGACCTCGAGATCGCCCGGCGCACGAAACACCTCGCACCGTTCGACATCACCCATCGGCCCGCGCTCAACGAGGAACTCGCCGCGACCTCGGTGATGGGCTCGCAGGTGGCCGCGCGCGTCGGACACCTCGCGGCCGACGCCGACGGGCAGATGCGCGACGGCGTCGTCGGCTACTGGTACGGCAAGGCCCCGGGTCTGGATCGCGCGTCGGATGCCCTGCGCCACGCCAACCTCATCGGCACCCACCACCGCGGCGGCGCCGTCGCGCTCGTCGGCGACGATCCCGGCGCGAAGAGCTCCACCGTCCCGTGCGCGTCGGAAATGGCACTGGCCGATCTCTACATGCCGATCCTGTATCCGGCCGACTCCCAGGACATCCTCGACATGGGCATCCACGCGGCCATGATGTCGCGCGTGTCGGGCCTGTGGACGTCGATGAAGATCTCTGCGCACGTCGCCGACGGCGCGTCGACCGCGATCGTGTCCCCCGACCGGATCGTCCCGGTCTACGGCGACCTCGGGGACAGCCCGCACATCCCCAGCGGGAAACTGTTGGGCGCCAACCTGATGGAGCTGGAGCAGAACCAGCTCACCATCCGCAAACCACGGGCCGAGGAATATGCACGACTCAACCGGTTGAACCGGATCGTCGCCCGGACCGGCGACGACCGCATCGGCATCGTCGCCGCGGGCAAAACCTACCTCGACGTCCGCGAGGCCCTGCGTCTGATCGGAATCGGCGACGACGAACTGGGTGCGCTCGGCATCCGGATCCTCAAGCTGGGCATGGTCTATCCGTTCGAGCGTCAGATCCTCGACGAGTTCGTGAGCGGACTCGACGAGGTCATCGTCGTCGAGGAGAAGCGCGACTTCATCGAGACCATGATGCGCGACATGCTGTTCCGCCGACCCGATGCACCGGCGATCGTCGGCAAGACGAACGAGGACTCCTCGACGCTGTTCTCCCGGTTCGGTGAACTCGACATCGACGCGGTCACCCGTGGTCTCGCCGGGCGCCTCGCCCGCCACCACGCCGTGCCCGCCGCCACCGACTGGCTGGACCGGATGAGCCGCCGTCGCACCCGCATCGAACTCCCCCTGGCGGTGCGCAGCCCGTACTTCTGCTCCGGCTGTCCGCACAACAGTTCCACCAAGGTCGCCGACGACACCCTCGTCGGCGCCGGGATCGGTTGTCACGCCATGGTGTTGCTGATGGATCCCGCGCAGGTCGGCGACGTGACCGGTGTGACGCAGATGGGCGGCGAGGGCGCGCAGTGGCTCGGGATGGCGCCGTTTCTCACCGAGAAGCACTTCGTGCAGAACGTCGGCGACGGCACCTTCATGCACTCGGCCTCTCTCGCACTGCGGTACGCGGTCGCCTCCGGCGAGAACATCACCTACAAGCTGCTGTTCAACGGCACGGTCGCGATGACGGGCGGCCAGGACGCCGTCGGTGGTCGTGGGTTGGTCGACCTGACATCGTTGTTGTTGGCCGAGGGCGTGTCCCGGGTGGTCGTGACCACCGACGATCCCGTGCGCACCCGGTCGCTGGGCCTGCCCGGCGGGGTGTCGGTGCGCCACCGGGACGACACCCTCGACGTACAGACCGAACTCGCGGCCGTCCCCGGCGTCACCGTCCTGGTCCACGACCAGTTCTGTGCGGCCGAGAAGCGGCGCAAACGCAAGCGCGGCGCGTATCCCGTTCCCACGCAGCGGGTGATGATCAACGAACGCATCTGCGAGGGATGCGGTGACTGCGGCGAGAAGTCCAACTGCCTGTCGGTGCACCCGGTGTCCACCGAGTTCGGCCGCAAGACGCGGATCGACCAGAGTTCGTGCAACCTCGATTTCTCCTGCCTCAAGGGCGATTGTCCGTCGTTCGTGACGGTCACCCCGGGGACCGGCACGAAGGTCCGCCGCGTGGTCGCCGACATCGGCGCCGACTCCATCGCCGAACCGGCGCACCGTCGGGGCACGGCGAACGGGTTCAGCCTGCGCGTCACCGGGATCGGGGGCACCGGCGTCGTGACGGTCTCGCAGGTGATCGCCACCGCGGCGGTCCTCGACGGGAACGACGCGCGCACGGTCGACATGACCGGTCTGGCCCAGAAGGGCGGGGCCGTGGTCAGCGACGTCAAGGTGGCGCCGGCTCGGACGGGCGCCGGTGGGGTCGAGCAGGCGGCGAAGATCGCGGCCGGTCAATGCGACCTCTATCTCTCGTGTGACCCGCTGGTGGGCGCCGATCCGGTGAACCTCAAGGTGGCCGGTCCGGACAAGACCACCGCGGTCGTGTCGACCAGCGCCATCCCCACCGGGGCCATGGTGGTCGACACCTCGGTCGGTTTCCCGTCGCAGGAGCAGATCCACGACGCCGTCGACCATGCGACCCAGCGGACGGTCTACCTGGATCCGGCGGCGTTGTCGACCAACCTGTTCGGCGACGAGCAGTACGCGAACATGCTCATGGTCGGTGCGGCGTATCAGACCGGCGCACTGGCGATCTCGGCCGACGCGCTCGAGCGCGCCATCGACCTCAACGGCGTCGCCGTGGCAGCGAACCTACAGGCGTTCCGCCGTGGTCGTCAGGTGATCGCCGACGCCGGTGCGGTCGAAGACGCGATCGCGGCCGTCCATCCGACGGTCGCGGCCGCCGAGCCGTCGGCGATCGCGAAGTCGATGATCGCACCCCTCGGCACGCTCGACGGCGAGGTGCGGGCGGTGCTGCTGCGTCGCGTCGACGAGCTCATCGCCTATCAGGATCAGCGGTACGCGTCGCGCTACGTCGACGATGTCGCCGCGGTGCACGTGGCCGAGAAGCGGCTCGGCTCGACGGGTCTGACCATGGCGACCGCGCAGTACCTGTTCAAGCTCATGGCCTACAAGGACGAATACGAGGTGGCCCGCCTCACCGCCGACAACCGGTTCGCCGCCGAGGTCGCCGACCAGTTCGGTGACGACGCGTCGGTCGCGATCCGCCTGCACCCGCCGGCGCTGCGGGCGATGGGGATGAAGAACAAGATCTCCCTGGGCGAGTGGGTCACCCCCGGGATGGCGGGGTTGGCGCGAATGAAGCGTCTGCGCGGAACGCGTCTCGACCCGTTCGGCCGGGCGGAGGTCCGTCGGACCGAACGGGCGCTGATCGTCGAGTACCGCGCGCTGCTCGCCGCGTTGGTCACGGCTCTGCGCTCGGGAGCGCTGGGCGCCGATCGGCTCGACGCCGCGGTCGCGGTCGCCGAACTCCCCGACATGGTGCGCGGCTACGAGGGCATCAAGATGGCCAACGTCGAGAAGTACCGGGAGGAGCTGCGACGGCAGCGATCAGAATTGGGGATCTGACGGGCGCCCTGCGCAGATCGGTCCGGGTAGCGTCACGCTCATGTCGAACACGCGTGAGAACAGTCCATCCCCGGAGGTCGCCGACGGGGTGAGCGACGAGGCACTGAGTGGATTGCGGCGCTGGAACATCGGGCTCACGGTGCTGCATGCGGCGCAGGCCGTGGTGGTCCTCGTGCTCGGCGGCGGATTCGCGATCACGGTGACGTCGTCGTTCCCGACGGGTCCGCCGGGCGCTGCCACCCCCGGGCCCTCGGATCTGTTCGATGTCTCCATCTCGCTCGCGATAGCGGTGTTCCTGTTCCTCGCCGCTGCTGATCACCTGCTGACGGCATCGGTGTTCCGCGGGGTGTACGAGGCGGATCTACGTCGCGGCATCAACCGCTTCCGGTGGATCGAGTACTCCGTGAGCGCCTCGATCATGATCGTGCTCATCGGCTTCTACTTCGGGGTCACCAGCATCTCCTCGGTGGTGGCCGTGATCGGCGCCAATGTCGCGATGATCCTCTTCGGATGGCTGCAGGAACGGGCGAATCCGCCCGGCCGGACCGAGACCACCATGCTGCCCTTCTGGTTCGGAACCGTCGCCGGGTCCGCGCCGTGGATCGTCATCGTGATCAATTTCGTCGGCGCGGGCAGCCGGGTTCCGTCTTTCGTCATCGGGATCTTCGTGTCGCTGCTGATCTTCTTCTCCACGTTCGCGGTGAACCAGTGGCTGCAATACCGCGAGATCGGCCCGTGGAAGAGCTACGCCTTCGGCGAGAAGACCTATCTGGTTCTCAGTCTCGTCGCCAAATCACTGCTGGCGTGGCAGATTTTCGGCGGCTCGCTCGCGTCCTGACGGGGCCCGGTTCCGCCAGATGACCGTCTGACACACCTGCTATATTTCTGACACTGATGCTAAATTAGCTGCCATGCCGACGTCAGCGGCGTCCGACCAGGGCGACACCTTCATCCGGGAAAAGCGCCGACAACAGCTGATCGACGCGACCATCGCGGTGATCGCCGAGGACGGGGTGGCGCGCGCCACGTTCGTCGCGATCGCGGCGCGCGCCGGGGTGAGTCGCGGCGTCATCAACTACCACTTCGCCGATCGGCGGGCGTTGCTCGACGCCGTGGTCGCGCACATCTACTCGCTGGGCCGAGACATGGTCGAGCAGCCGGTCGAGGCATCGACCACCGCGGCCGAGGCGATCAGCGCGATGATCGTCGGCAGCATCGGTTTCTACGACGCCCACATCCGCGAGATGACGGCGTTGTCGTCGATCTTCCGCTCCGGCGACGCCGACGCCTCGACCCGTGATGCCCGCGCCGAACACACCACCGAACTGGCGAAACTGACCGCGGTCTTCCTGCGCGGCCAGGAATCCGGCGAGTTCCGAGCTTTCGACACCGAAATCATGGCGACCGCGCTGCGCGCCACCCTCGACGCCACCATCGGCCGGATCGCCGCCGGCTCCGACGCCGGCATCCTCGCCCGTGAGATCGACGACTTGTTCGGCGCCGCAACCCGATCGGAGCAACAATGAAGAGAACTCTCTGCGCCTTCGCCGTCCTCGCGTTGCTCGCAACCGCGGGCTGTACCGCCACGCGGGACGACTCCGCACCGGTGGACGCGCCGCTGACCGTCTCGACCACCAGCGGCGTGCTGCACGGCAAGGCCGGACCGAACACCCGACAGTTCCTGGGGATCCGT
This sequence comes from Williamsia phyllosphaerae, assembly GCF_014635305.1. Taxonomy (NCBI): domain Bacteria; kingdom Bacillati; phylum Actinomycetota; class Actinomycetes; order Mycobacteriales; family Nocardiaceae; genus Williamsia; species Williamsia phyllosphaerae. The sequence continues at coordinate 525,356 of NZ_BMCS01000002.1, forward strand.
TATGCCGCGGCCCCCACAGGCGACAAACGGTGGACGTTGCCGCAGGCGGTCGACGACCCGAACAGCGACGTCGACGCGTCAGCCCCCGGCGCACAGTGCGAACAGACGCCCACACCCGGCGCGTCGGCCCCCGCACCGAGCGAGGACTGCCTGTTCGTCAACGTGACAACTCCTCGCACAGCAGCCCCGGAGGCGCGGCTTCCGGTGATGGTCTGGTGGCACGGGGGTGGATACACCACCGACTCCGGCGCCGAATACGACCCGCAGCGTCTCGCCGACGCCGGCAACGTGATGGTCGTGACGGTGAACTACCGTCTCGGCATCTTCGGTTACCTCGCCCTGCCGGGTCTCGACGGCGGAGGAAATTTCGGCTTCGCCGATCAACTCGAGTCGTTGCGCTGGGTGCAGCGAAACGCAGCCGCGTTCGGCGGAGATCCCGACAACGTCACGGTGTTCGGCCAGTCCGCGGGGGCGATGTCCACGTGTGCCGCGCTCACCTCGCCCGCCGCACGCGGGTTGATCGACAAGGCGATCGTGTCGTCGGGATCGTGTGCCCTGGTGTTCCCCACCAATGCGCTCTATCCGGGCGTACCCGCGCAGCGCCCCTACGCGTCTGTCGCACAGGCGACGTCGACCGGCTCCGACGCGGCACGCGCACTCCGATGTGACGGCGACGCCGCGGCAGAGTGCCTGCGTCGACTGCCGCCGTCGGCCCTTCTCACGCAGAACGAGAACTTCAGCAACACTCTCGCCTACGGGACTCCCCTGCTCCCACGGGATCCGCGCGAGGCGGTCGCCACCGGTGCGACCCTTCGCATCCCGATGATCTCCGGCGGGAACCGGGATGAGAACTCCGCCTTTGTGGCGGGCGCGTTGGCGGTGAACCCGAGCGCGTTCACCGCGCAGGGGTACGACGGCGACCTCCGGGCCGCCTACGGCGAGCGCGCAGGCGACGTGGCGCAACGGTATCCCCTGTCGCGATACGCGTCGGCCGGTGCTGCGCTGGCCAGAACGTTCACCGATGCCGGATGGGCATGTCCGACGGTGCGATCGGCTCGCCAGTACGCCGAACACACCAAGGTCTACAGCTACGAGTTCTCCGACGACACGGGGCCGAATGTGAGCGGCGGGTCGTCACCTCAGGTCCCGAAGGCGGCGTTTCACGCGAACGACCTCCCCTACGTCTTCGACCTGCAGGGACGGGACCTCGTGCCGAGCGGGCCACAGGCGGAGCTGTCGAAGCAGATGATCGGGTACTGGTCGTCATTCGCCCACACCGGGACACCGTCGGCCGCCGGCGCCCCGGTGTGGCCGGCAACGACACCCGACCGTGCTCCCGTGCTCGGGTTCACGTCGTCGGGGATGCGCCTCGTCGATCAGGCCGCCGACCATCAATGCGCATTCTGGGACACCGTCACACTGCCTTGACCAGCAGATCATCACCAATTTCGACCTGACGGGAATCGACACCGCCTGATGATAGTTGTGCTATACATCTAATCGGTCGACAACGATTTCTCGAGGGGACGTGTGATGAAGACATTCACAGGATGGTGGCGCAAGAAATACAGCTCGATGCCACCCGCGTTGCAGATGATCGGCCTGCAGCTCTGGCTGCCGGTGTTCTTCATGATCGCCTTCTGCTTCTGCTACCTGGGCGCTTTCCACTCCCCGCAGATCCACGACGCCCCGGTCGCGGTGGTCAACTCCCCGGCGGCCTCGACGTTCACCGATCAGTTCTCGAAGGCGTCACCGGGGATGTTCGACTTCCGGCTCTACCAGACCGCCGACGAGGCCACCGAGGCCGTGCGCGACGGTAGCGCCGCCGCATCGCTCTCCCTCCCCTCTCAGGCGGGCGGCAAGCCGGTGGTCACCATCGCGAGCGCGCACCAGTTCCAGGCGGCGTCGTTGATGAAGAGCGCCTTCACCCAGACCTTTGCGCAGAGCGGTACGGCGGTGCAGATCAACGACATCGCGCCGCTACCGAAGAACGATTCCTACGGGATGGGCGCGATGTACCTCATGCTGTCGTGGTGCATCGGCGGATACATGGTGGCCATGTTCATCGGCATGATGGGCGCTCCGCTCAGCCACAAGACCCGCGTCGCCATCCTGGCAGGCGGCGCTCTCGTCGCCGCGGTGCTCACCAACGTGTTGGCGAGCCCGGTCATCGGCGTCTATCCCGCCGAGCACCTGCCGGCGATGATCGGACTCTCGTTCCTGTGGGTCCTCGCGATCGGACTCGCCGTGAACGGCCTCTCGTACTTCTTCGGACGGTTCGTGACCGCGATCGCCTTGTTGATGTTCGTGTTCCTGTCGATCCCGTCCTCGGGCGCGGCGTACCCGACATGGATGGTCCCGCGCATCTTCGGTGACCTGAATCCCCTTGTGGTCGGCCACGGCATCACCGAGATGATCAAGCGAGTCCTCTACGGCGTCGGCGAACCGTACTGGCAGCCGTTCCTGCTGATGGGTGGGTACGCCCTGCTGGGCATCGTCACGATGATCGTGGGCAAGCGGTGGCGCGAGAGCAAGGAGTTCGACCGCATCCTCGCGGGCAAGACCACGATGATGGCCGCCGCCCAGGGCGCGATGATGCGCAAGGGGATGGCCGATCGCGAGCGCATCCTCACCGCGCATGGTCTCGACTCCGACGCCAATCCCATCGAAGAGGCCGACGACGCCGATTCCGACCGCGGAACCGACGCCGCCGACGGAACGCCCTCGGAGAGAGGCGATCAACGACAGCTGGTCGGAACCGGGGCGTCCGCGTCGGGCAACCGTCCCGACTACCACTACACGGTCGAGGACATGGAGACGTCGTTCTCCGGCGACCCACTGTTCAACGGCAACGGTCTCGGTGGAGGGTTCGCCGAGGAGGAGCGCGAGTACGAGATGCGCGAGTCGATGCATCTGCCGAAGCACCAGGCGCCGCGCTAGGCCGTTCGCGACGGACATCGTCCGACTGGAGAGGGTTCGAGGGCATATTGCCCTCGGCGACGCTCCAGTCGGACGATTTCCGTTGGCTCTGATAGGTTCGCCGGTCCCTGGTGCCGTCGGCGACCACGCTGCTCGGGCTCGTCCGCCACATCACCTTTGCCGAGCGGGTGTGGTTCGACCAGGACATCAGCGGACGCTCCCGGGAGGAGATCGGGTTGCCGGAGTCGGTCGAGGACTCCTGGGTGCTCGCGCCCGAGGACACCATCGCCTCGATCCAGGCCGCGCACCGGCAGGCCTGCGACGAATCACGCCGGGTGGCAGCCACATTGGACCTCGACACCAAGGTGCGCGTGCGGACACCGCATCCGCTGTGGACGACTTATCTGCATCTGCTGCGGGAGCTGGCCCAGCACTGCGGGCACGCCGAGATCCTGCGCGAGCAGATACTCGCCGCGCGCTGAGGGATACCGACGACAACGGCCCCGCCAGAAGGCGGGGCCGTTGCGGGAGAACTGTGGGCTTACAGGCCCTTGTAGATCTCGCGAGCGAGGTCGGCGGTCTCGGACGGCGTCTTGCCGACCTTGACGCCTGCGGCCTCGAGCGCGTCCTTCTTGGCCTGGGCGGTACCCGAGCTGCCGGACACGATCGCGCCGGCGTGGCCCATGGTCTTGCCCTCCGGCGCGGTGAAGCCCGCGACGTAGCCGACGACGGGCTTGGTGACGTTGGCCTTGATGTAGTCTGCGGCACGCTCCTCGGCGTCGCCACCGATCTCGCCGATCATCACGATGACCTTGGTGTCGGGATCCTTCTCGAACGCCTCGATGGCGTCGATGTGGGTGGTCCCGATGACCGGGTCACCGCCGATGCCGATGGCGGTCGAGAAGCCGATGTCGCGCAGCTCGTACATCATCTGGTAGGTCAGGGTGCCCGACTTCGAGACCAGACCGATCTCACCCTTGCCCGCGATGTTGGCGGGCGTGATGCCCACCAGCGACTCGCCGGGGGTGATGATGCCGGGGCAGTTGGGCCCGATGATCCGGGTCTTCTCGCCCTTGGACTTGTTGTAGGCCCAGGCGTACGCGCTGTCCTGCACCGGGATGCCCTCGGTGATGACGACCAGCAGCGGGATCTCCGCGTCGATCGCCTCGATGATGGCGTCCTTGGCGAACTTCGGCGGCACGAACGCGATGGAGACATCCGCGCCGGTCTTCTCGATGGCCTCGGAGACGGTCTCGAAGACCGGCAGCTCGACGCCGCCGTCATGGCTGACCGTGGTGCCTGCCTTACGGGCGTTGACGCCACCGACGACCTGGGTACCGGCCTTGAGCATCAGCGCGGTGTGCTTGGTGCCCTCGCCGCCGGTGATGCCCTGGACGATGACCTTGGAGTCCTTGTTCAGAAAAATCGACATGCGTTCAGCTCCTACTTGCTCGCCAGTTCGGCGGCCTTGTCGGCGCCGGAGTCCATGGTCTCGGCGAGCGTCACCAGCGGGTGGTTGGCGTCGGCGAGGATCGCGCGGCCTTCGTCGACCTTGTTGCCGTCGAGTCGCACCACGAGGGGCTTGTTCGCATCGTCGCCGAGCTTCTTCAGCGCGCCGACGATGCCGTTGGCGACCGCGTCACACGAGGTGATGCCACCGAAGACGTTGACGAAGACACTCTTGACCTGCTCGTCGCCCAGGATGACGTCGAGACCGGCGGCCATGACCTCGGCCGACGCGCCGCCACCGATGTCGAGGAAGTTGGCGGGCTTGACGCCGCCGTGCTTCTCGCCGGCGTACGCGACGACGTCGAGGGTCGACATGACCAGCCCGGCGCCGTTGCCGATGATGCCGACCTGTCCGTCGAGCTTGACGTAGTTGAGGTCGTTCTCCTTGGCCTTCTGCTCCAGGGGATCGGTCGCGTCCTTGTCCTCGAACTCGGCGTGACCCTCCTGGCGGAAGTCGGCGTTCGCGTCGAGGGTGACCTTGCCGTCGAGCGCGAGGATCTGGTCGTCGGGGGTACGAACCAGCGGGTTCACCTCGACGAGGAGGGCGTCTTCGTTGATGAAGACCTCCCACAGCTTCTGGATGGTGTTGGCCGCGGCGTCGAGGACCTCGGCGGGCAGCTTGCCTGCCTCGGCGATCTCGCGCGCGAAGGCGAGGTCGACACCCTTGACGGCGTCGACGGGGATGCGGGCGAGCGCGTCCGGGTTCTCCTCGGCGGTCACCTCGATCTCGACGCCACCCTCGACCGAGCACATGGCGAGGTAGGTGCGGTTGGTGCGGTCGAGCAGGAAGGAGATGTAGTACTCCTCCGCGATGTCGCTGGCCTCGGCGACGAGAAGCTTCTTGACGACGTGGCCCTTGATGTCGAGTCCGAGGATCGACTCGGCGTTGGCGGTGGCCTCCGCGACGTCCTTGGAGTACTTGACGCCGCCGGCCTTGCCGCGGCCGCCGACCTTGACCTGAGCCTTGACCATCACCGGCTTGCCGATTTCCTCGGCGATCTGTGTTGCCCCGGCAACCGTGTCGGTAACACGGCCGGCCGATGTGGGAACTTCGTGCTTGGCGAAGAGTTCCTTCGCCTGGTATTCGAAGAGATCCATTCAGCTCACCATCTCGTAGGTTTGCCCGCGGTGTCGTATGTTTCTCGCACGGGCCACATCGGACTTTAACGCTGGTCACAACGGCCACCGAAAGCACACCCGGTGCATGTGCCCCAGATCACTGACGGCCTGCACGCGGAGACCGCCCGAGTGTTCGTTCTGGGATGGGAACCACTGACCGTTTTGTCTGTGATCCAGCTCACAATGCCACATTGATGTTCGCGCGCGGTTGCACACGCTGCAATCATTTCGTTACCGTCGCCAGGGCAGTCGGTCACGGCTACATCACACGCAGCGGATCGTTGATCGACGGGCTCTGCATGTAGCCGGTGGCGATTTCCACCACCAGCCCACGTCAGGCGCATGAACACGGCCGTGACGTGAGTCGAATCGGAAGGTGCATCTCTTGGCAGTACGCGGGAATTCGAGCGCGGCCCCGGCCGCGTTCGACGCAGCGGAGATCACCTCGATCATTCCCATCGACTGGGATTTCGCCGAGTGGAACGACGCGCCCGTCGATGCACCGCACGATCCGACCCCCACGCGCAGCACCCCTCGCCGCGCCCCGTTGCCTGCCGAGGTCACGCAGGACATCCTCATCGCCGAGCACGAGTTCGACGAGACCGCGCACGAACACCCCTTCGCAGTTCGCGGCGCCGAGTTCGACGACTTCGACCTGGTCCCCGGACCGTCACGCGCACCTCGCAAGTCCGGCGGTCGTCACCGCATCGCCGCTCCGCCGCACGCCCTCAAGGGACGCGCCGCACTTCTGGCCGTCGCCGCAGGCGCCGCTGTGGTCGCCGCCACGGGCCAGTTGCAGTCCGGGTCGGCCACCGACACCAATCAGGCCGCCGAGCCCGCCACCGACGCCGTCAGCCCCGCTGCCGCGGTCGGTCCGGTCGCGCCCTCGGCCGGCGACGCCGGAGTCGTCGAGTCCGCTCCCCCGGCAGACATGCGCAACTTCACCGACCAGCTGCAGGCCGGAGACAAGCTGGCCCGCGACGCCGCGGCCGCCGACGCCGCGTCACGCAAGCCGCTGTTCGCCTCCCCGGTGAACATGGGCGCTTATCAGTTCACCTCCTGCTTCTGCAGCCGTTGGGGCACGTTCCACGGCGGCATCGACTTTGCCGCTCCCCTGGGCACCCCGATCCACGCTGCGACCGACGGCGAGGTCGTCGAGGCGGGCCCCGCGTCCGGCTTCGGCAACTGGATCCAGATCCGCGCCGCCGACGGCACCATCACGATGTACGGCCACATGGCCTCGAGCGGCGTGCTCGTCAGCAAGGGCCAGAAGGTCACCGCAGGCGATCCGATCGGCCTGGTGGGGAACGAGGGGTTCTCCACCGGACCGCACGTGCACGTCGAGGTCTGGAAGAACGGGACGACCAAGATCGACCCGATGCCGTGGTTCGCCGAGCACGGCGTGCGGCTCTCCGCCTACACCGGCTGACCGCCTTCCCGCGCTAGAGCTTCTCGATCGGCAGGCCGCCCAGCGACATCAGGGTGATCCGTCCGCCACTGCCGAAGTCGAACGTCACGCGCTCGGTCGCGCCGGACCCCTCCTTCGCCACCACCTTGCCCATCCCGTACTTGGCGTGGTTGACCCGATCCCCCACCGCCACCGACACCTGATTGTTGCGTCCGCGGGTGGGGCTGGCCGAGTACGAGCTGCGCCCGCGCTGCGACTCGCCACCACCGTCGTCCGACCGGTACGAACCGGCGCCGAAGAATCCACCCGAACTGCCGAACGACCGCTCGCGGCGACGCGGCTCGGTGCGCCGCCAGTCGATGAGGTGCTGTGGGATCTCCTGCAGGAAACGCGATTCCGGGTTCGACACCGGCTGTCCCCACGCCGAGCGGACCATCGACCGAGTGAGGTACAGCCGCTTGCGTGCGCGCGTGATGCCCACGTAGGCGAGTCGTCGTTCCTCGCTGAGCTCCTGTGGATCCCCCAGAGACCGCAGATGCGGGAACTGGCCGTCCTCCCAGCCGGTGACGAACACGACCGGGAACTCGAGTCCCTTCGCGGTGTGCAGCGTCATCATGGTCACCAGACCGGCGGTGCTGTCGGGGACCTGATCGGCGTCGGCGACGAGCGACACCCGCTCGAGGAACGCCGCGAGCGACCCCGGTTCGGGCAGGCCGTCCTCGGGATCGGGTCGGTCCTCGTCCGGAATTCCTGCAGCGTCGGCGCTGAATTCCCGTGCCACCGAGATCAACTCGTTGACGTTGTCCAGCCGCGCGCCGTCCTGCGGGTCGCTCGATCCCTCGAGTTCGTCGCGGTAACCCGACCGATGCGCGATGGCCTCGACCAGCTCGCCGATGTCGGCCGCCTCGTTTCCGGCGTCGACGGAGGCGACGTCGGAATCGGGGCCGTCCGAGGCGCCGAAGACGGTGAGGAAGTCCGCGCGCAGGTTCTCGATGAGGTCGATGAACCCGGCGATCTGCTTGTTGGCCCGCGTCTGCAGCAGCGGCACCTTGCCCGCCGCGGCGTCGAGGAGCGACTCGTAGAAGCTGAGGCCGGAATTCTCCGAATGCACTGCGACACAGGCCTGTGCGCGGTCTCCGATACCTCGCCGCGGCGTGTTCAGGATGCGTCTTAGGCTCACCGTGTCGTCCGGGTTGGCGACCACGCGCAGGTACGCGACGATGTCGCGGACCTCCTTGCGCTCGTAGAAGCGCACACCGCCGACCACCTTGTAGGCGATGCCGAGCCGGATGAAGATCTCCTCGAGGGATCGTGATCCGGTGTTGGTCCGATAGAACACGGCGACGTCGGAATAGTTGAACTCGCCGGTGTCGCTGAGGGAATCGATCTCCCCGGCGATGAACGACGCCTCCTCGTGCTCGTTGTCGGCGACGTATCCGACGATGAGCTCACCGTCGCCGGCGTCGGTCCACAGCTTCTTCTCGCGTCGGTTTGTGTTGCGGGAGATGACCGCGTTCGCCGCCGACAGGATCGTCTGGGTGGACCGGTAGTTCTGTTCCAGCAGTACGGTTTCGGTGTTCGGGAAGTCGCGCTCGAACTCCTCGATGTTGCGGATGGTTGCGCCACGGAACGCGTAGATCGACTGGTCGGCGTCACCGACGACGCACAGCTCCGACGGGCTGACGCCGCCCTCGCCGGTGCCCACCAGCTCGCGCACGAGGACGTACTGGGCGTGGTTCGTGTCCTGGTACTCGTCGACCAGGACGTGGCGGAACCGGCGACGGTAGTACTCCGCGATCTCGGGATGGGCCTGCAACAGCGCCACGGTCTCGCCGATGAGGTCGTCGAAGTCGAAGGCGTTGGCCGCACCGAGACGACGCTGGTACTGGGTGTAGATGTCGGCGAGCGTGGTCGAGGTGTCGTCGTCGGCCTCGGACGCCTGGGCCATCGCCACCTCGGGGGTGATCAGCTCGTTCTTCAGGTTCGAGATGTGGATACCCGCGCCGCGGGGGCTGAACTTCTTCGGGTCGAGGTCGAGATCCCGGACGATCATGGCCAGCAGGCGTTTCGAGTCGTCGGCGTCGTAGATGGAGAAGTTCGAGTTGCGACTGGCGATGAGGCCGGCCTGAGCGCGCAGGATGCGCACACAGGTCGAGTGGAACGTCGACACCCACATCCGGTTCGCGCGTGGCCCCACCAGGTCGATGACGCGTTCGCGCATCTCGGCGGCGGCCTTGTTGGTGAACGTGATGGCGAGCACCTCGCCGGGCGAGACATCGCGCTGCGCCAGCAAGTAGGCGATCCGACGGGTCAGCACGGCGGTCTTGCCGGAACCGGCGCCCGCGACGATCAGCAACGGACCGCCGGTGTGCATGACCGCTCGGCGCTGCGGTGGGTTCAGCCCGTCGAGCAGTTCCTGGGCGCGGGCGCTGATCTGCTCGCTCCCGGCATCACCGGACGAGCCGGGACGGTGGGCGATCGGCAGCGCGGTCTGGTCCGCGGAGGTGGGGGTTTTCATCGGTGTTCGACGTTACTCCGGTCCTCGGACACCGACCTGCGCGCTCCGCGCGTCGTTCTCCCCGGGTACGATTTGCCGCGATCCGCCGGTCGGGGTTCCGGTGGACCCGTCGCGGGGGCAGGAGCACATGAGGACCATCGACCACAGGTACGTCAGGCCGGTCGCGTTCACCGCCGCCGCTGTCGTCGCGCTGGTCGTGGTCGTCGTCGTCATCGTGCTGCCGAATCGCACCTCGGGATCGGCCGAGGCCGGCGAGGCATTCGTCGCCACCCGAGCGCTGGATCGGGCGACGGGGCCGTTCGCGGTGGCGAACGCGGTCTCCTACAGCGGGACCGTGACCGCCGGAGAACTGCGGATCGGTCTCGACGGGTTGGCCGTCTCGGCCGCCGGAGACGCCGCGGGCACGATCCGCGTCGACGACACGACAGCCGATTACCGCCAGGTGGGGTCGTCGGCCATCGCCCGCGGCGGCGAGAAGTTCTGGCGCGGGGTGCTCGGCGACACTGTCACGTCGGTCCCGAGATCGACGGACTGGGCGCATCTGGACCTCACCCGCTTCCCCGATCTCGCCACCCTGCTGACCCCCGCACGACTCGCCGCCGCGGTGAGCGGTGACCAGCGCGGCGCACCGGTCGGCACCGAGGCCACCCCGGACGCCCGATCGACCGCGCTCACCGACCCGGCGGTGCGTCGGACGTCGGCCACCACCCTGGTCAGCGGCGAGGCCACCGTCACCACCGACGACGCGGGAACCGCACTGGTCGCGGTCCGCGGTCGGATCGGTGTCGTGGCCGACGGGACGACGCAGACGCCGGTCGTCGCCGATGTCCGCGTCACCGCCCGCGACGCGACGGCCGCGGATGCGCTCTACCGCGACCTCTCGGCGCAATCGGGTGAGCTCGCCCGGTCGATCGCGCCGGGGACCACGTTGTCTTTGTCTCGCAGCACCGCACGTCCGGCCCCCGGCGCCTGCACACCACCCACCTGCGACGCCGACGTCTCGATCGTGGCGACCACCAGCGACCCGATCGGGTCACTGACCATCGTCGCGACCGCGACAGTCGGTTTCGAGTCGCGCGGGCGGGCGGTCGGGCGACCATGCGTCCGGACCGTCACCCTCGGGCGCACCGGCACCGCGCGGTTCCGCTGTTCGGTGACCGCGCTGCCACGTCCGAACGGCCCGTTCGCAGTCCGCGGGAAGTTCGCCGCGACAGTGTTCGCCGAGACCCCGCCCGCGACGATCACCGGCCGGGTGAGCGCCGGGCGCGCGATGTCGACCGCGCCGGCCACCGGGACATTCCGCCGGGCCGGGGTCAAGACCGACGCCGCGGCGGCCCGGTACGGGACCCAGATCACCGGCCTATCCTCGACCGTCGTGTACGAGGTCGGTGATCAGGCGTTCGACGGCCGCGCCGACGACGGGGTGCTGCTGGTGACACGGGGACCGGGCTACTCCGAGCACCTGGACTCCGGTGGAGCGCTCGAATCGACGTGGCCCGGCTACCGACAGCTGCTGACCCAGGCGCGAGCGCAGAAGGCCGCGGCCGGATCGACTCCCGTGCGCTGGGTGTTCGCCGAGAAGGACGCGGCGGCGGCGACCACCGCCGCGCTGAGCGCGAACGAGATCACCGGCATCGAGGTCGTGACCGTCCCCGCCGAGGCCTGACGCCCGGCCGCCGGGGGTCCGAACAAGACGGGCTCAGAACAACAACGCGGGCTCAGAACAAGGCGGGGTCGAACACCTGGCCCACCTGGCCGGCCGCGACGTGCAGCGCGAGCCCGGCGGTCAGCGGTCGGACGACGATGTCGGTGCCCGTGCCCGACGCCTGGACCCAGAGCGGGTGCAGGCCGGCGCGCACGGGGGCGGTGACCGGCGCCCCGGTGCCGACGCTGATCTCGACGGTGCCGTCGGACGTCGCGCAGTACGGGATCTGCACCGTCCACCGCCAACCGATGAGCGGGCCGTCGAGCGGCAGGGCGGTGCGCGCGGTGATCTCCGGGCGGTCGCACGCACCCGAGCCACCCGCGAATGACCGGGTGCGGGTCACCGCGCCGGGCGTCATGGTGCCCGTGGGGCTGAGCACCTGCAGACGGTCGGTCCAGTCGCCGAACTGCGGACGGTCCGGCAGCCGCGCGAAGACCCGGCTGATCAGGTTGTTCGGGTAGGCCACCGGGAGCAACACCTCCAGTGGCACCGCCTGGTCGAACATCGGGGTGTCGGCGTTCGCGGCCAGCGCAGAGCGCGCATTGGCCAGGTACGACGCCGTCGGCCCCTCGTGCCAGCGATCGGTGAACGCGACCGTGGAGACCACCGCGCTCACGGTCACCGCGACCATGGCGGTCGCGACCCCGACCCGCACCGGGCGCCGGTCGAACAGGGCTCGAGTGCGCTCCCGGTCGCGCACGGGCGCCGAGATGACGAGCGCGGCCGCGAGCGCGAGGACCACCGCGGCGTCGGGGAGGTAGCGGAGGGTCTGTGAGAGCTCGAGGGCGGTGTCGGCGCTGCTGCGGTTCCAGCTGACCAGGGCCTGCGCGAGCACCACGTATCCGACCGCCACCACGACGACGGCGCCCGCGCCGCGCCGCGCCCACAGCGCCGCACCGATGAGTCCGACGGCGACGATCCAGCCGAGGATCATCCATCCGGCCGCGGCAACCGCGAACGGCGGACTGGGGATCCACCGATCCCAGTTCCACGGCCCACCCACGATCCCGGGCACGACGCCGCTGTCGATGGCGCGCCACGTCAGTCGGGCCGCCTGCCCGAGGGAGTGTTCGCCCGCTCCCGGTCGGGCCACGACCCCGAAGACGACGGCCCACACCGCCGTCACCCCGAGCAACGCACACCACAGCGCTCTACCGCGGCGGAGCACCACGGGCAGAGCGCACGTGGGCTCGTCGGGCCGGCGGGCGAGCTGGGTGAGTCGGACGCAGAGGATCGCCGCGGCGAACGCGATCGGCAGGATCAGCGCCGACTTCTCGAAGAAGGCCAACGCGACGGCGCAGATGATCGCGGAGCGGATGACGATGGTGCGCGGGCGGGTCACCGGGTGGGCATCGTCGAGCGGACCGCGACACAGGAGGACCGCGTCGGCCACGACCCACGCCATGGCCGCCTGCAGCGGCAGTGTGTTCAGCCCCGACGCCCACCATGCGAAGGACGGCACGGTCAGCGGGGTGAACAGGTAGAACGCCAACGCCGCCACCGTCGCGACTCTCGCTCCCGCGACCACGAGCAGCATCCGCGCAACAGCCAGCGAGGCGATGAGTTGGCCGACGAGCAGTGTCGCTGCGGCCACCGGCCAGCTCAGCGGTGCGAGGACGGTGGCGATGCCGGCGACCGCGAACGCCGCCGGCATGAAATGGCCGTCGTGATTGTGCCCGAGGAACGCCCATGACCCGATGGGGTCGGAACCCGCCCGACCGATGAGGACGAGGTCGTCCCAGTAGAAGTCGCCGCGGGCGGCCACCCAGGTCCGGAGTGCGAGCTGGGCGACGATCAGGACCGCCACCGCGACGCCGATCCTGCGACGTCGTGACCACTCCGCGGGGCCGGCGGCGTCAGTGTCGGAGACGTCGGTGCCGGGAGCCGACCGCAGGAGTGCGGTGGAAAGCGCCATGGCCCAGTAGTACCAGTTCGCGCGCACGAATCGACACTCTGATCGGCGTGTAACGCAGGTCATGGCAAGATCGGCCGGGTGGAGCACCCCGACGCCGATCAGCCGATCGACCTGAGCCAGTACAACCTGTCGTCCGAGGTCGACGACCTGCCGGAGGAGATCGACGATCTCCGCAGCGAGATCGATCGGCTCGACGCGATCATCCTGGGGGCCATCAAACGGCGCACCGCGGTGTCGAAGAAGGTCGGTCGCACGCGGATGGCCTCGGGCGGACCTCGCCTGGTCCACAGCCGCGAGATGAAGGTGTTGCAGCGGTTCTCCGAACTCGGCCAGGAGGGGCACACCCTCGCGATGCTCCTGCTGCGACTGGGCCGCGGACCGCTCGGACGATGACCCCGGCGGACGACGCGCGCACACCGCGCCGCGAGAACGTCGTGTTCATCCACTGGCACGACCTCGGCAGGCACCTGGCCTGTTACGGGGCGCAGGGCGTCACGAGTCCGCACCTCGATGCGCTCGCCGCGCACGGCATCCGACTCACCGACGCCCACGCAGCGGCACCACTGTGCTCGCCGGCGCGCGGCGCATTGTTCAGCGGCCGATACCCGCACTCGAATGGTCTGGTCGGTCTGGCCCACCACGGTTTCGAGTACCACGACGACGTGCGCACACTGCCGCAGATCCTGACCGAGTCCGGCTGGCAGACGTCGCTGTTCGGGATGCAGCACGAGAGCAGCGACCCGTATCGGCTCGGGTATGAAGAGTTCGACGTCTCGGACTCGCTGTGCGACTACGTCGTCGAGCAATCGCAACGGTGGTTGCGTGATCGCACCGACGACCGCCCGTTCCTGCTGACCGCGGGCTTCTTCGAGACCCACCGGCCCTACCCGGCGTCGGACTACCCACCGGACGACCCGGAATCGGTGACCGTCCCCGGTTTCCTGCCCGACGCCTGGCCGGTGCGCGAGGACATCGCCGGACTCCAGGGATCCATCACCAAGGCCGACGCCGCGGTCGGACGTCTGCTCGCCACGGTGAACGAACTCGGACTCGACGACTCGACCTGGATCGTGTTCATCACCGACCACGGGGTCGCCTTCCCGCGAGCCAAATCCACGCTCTACCAAGAAGGTACTGGCGTCGCCTGCATCATCCGGCCGCCCTCGGGACGTGGTGTCGCGGCGCGGGAGTACGACGATCTGTTCAGCGGCGTCGACGTCACCCCGACGATCCTCGACCTGCTGGGGCTCGATGTACCCGAGGCGATGGAGGGGTTCTCGCACGCCGACGAACTCGTCGCCGCCGACGCCGCGCCGGTGCGCGCGGAGTTGTTCACCGAGAAGACCTATCACGACAGTTTCGACCCGATCCGGGCCGTCCGGACCACCCGCTACAGCTACATCGAGAACTACGCCCGCCGACCCGCGTTGAGCCTGCCGCTCGACATCCTGGACAGTCCCTCGGCGCGCGCGCTGGACGGTTCGCAGGACTTCCCGCGGGCCGAGCGGGAACTGTACGACCTGGACACCGATCCGTACGAGCGGACGAACCTCGCCGAGGACGCCGCGTACGCCGATGTGGTCGCCGATCTGTCGGATCGGTTGCACCGGTGGCGCAGCGACACCGGCGATGAACTACCCGCCGAGGAGGTCGGCAACCAGATCGCCCACGACTTCATGGCGCGCCATCACCAGCAGTTGCGAACCGAGGCCGCGCGCCAGGACCAGAGGTCGCTGCCCTCACGCCGCCCCCGAGGCGAACAACGAGAACTGCGCGAGCACAGCACCGACAACTGACCCTGCCGACTGTGTGGAAACGGGACATCGAGTGTGCTCGACACCCGACGCGACATCACCCCGACAACAACGCACACTCGATGACACGGTTCCGCACCGTCGGCGTCGTCAAGTCCACCACCACCTGAGCCGAAAGCCGCCGACGGTGCCGAAAGCACACATCGAGTGTGCGCCGCTTGCACCGCATCTCACGCCAAGCGGTCAGCACACTCGATGGGCGCTTTCGACACAGTCAGCACGCGGGGTTCCGCCCGCGATCCCACGGCGCTATCGACACAGTCAGCCCGTCAGGTGCCGACTGTGTGGAAACGGGACATCGAGTGTGCTCACCACCCGACGCGACCTCACCCCGAAACAACGCACACTCGATGACACGGTTCCGCACCGTCGGCGTCATCAAGCCGACCACCACCTGAGCCGAAAGCCGCCGACCGTGCCGAAAGCACGCATCGAGTGTGCGCCGCTTGCACCGCATCTCACGCCACGCTCCGAGCACACTCGATGGCGCTTTCGTCACAGTCAGCACGCGGGGTTCCGCCCGCGATCCCACGGCGCTTTCCACACAGTCAGCCCGTGGGTTGAGCCGCTTGGGTCAGCTCGATCGGGCCACCGTGCGGAAACCTGTGTTCCCTGACGATGATTCGATTGTGTTGTGGGAACGTGCTGACACCCGGTAGCGCGAGCAGTACGAGTCGTCGCACAGGTACGACCCGCCCCGCAGCACGCGGGACGCCCCGCGGTCGGGGCCGGTCGGGTCGAGGCGCGGCGAGTGCCGGTAGTACCGCGGGTCGTAGCGGTCGGCACACCATTCCCACACGTTGCCGACCGTCTGCCACAGTCCGAACCCGTTGGGCGCGAACGATCGGACCGACGTCGTCGGGACCACCCCGACACCGGTCCCCTGCTCCGCCGGAAAAGCCGCACCCCACACCTCGGGCGCGTAGATGGCACACCGTCGGGCGCCGGAGACATCGACGAGCTCGTCGCCCCACGGGAACCGAGCCCCGTGCAGACCTCCGCGTGCGGCGTACTCCCACTGCGCCTCACTCGGCAACGACCGCCCCGCCCATTCGCAGTACGCCTGCGCGTCGACGAACGACACGTGGACCACCGGATGGTCGACGCGTGTCGCGGTGTCGGAGGCGGGTCCCTCCGGATGCGCCCAGTCCGCACCGCGCATTTCCACCCACCACGGCGCGGTGGGGGCCCGTCCGACCACGGTCGAGTCGTCGGCCACGAGGGCACCGAACACCGCTGAGGTCCCCGCTCGTTCGGCGGACGTGCGATATCCGGTGGCGTCGACAAAGACAGCGAAATCATTTGTGGTCACCGTGGTTTCGTCGATGACGAAACCGCTCACCTCGACGGTATGCAGCGGCAACTCACCATCGGCGCGCAGACCGTCGCCGTGTGCGTCGCCCATGACGAACGTGCCGCCGGCGATGGGTCGCTGGTCGATCGCGTGGCAATGCCGCCTGTCCACCGTGTGGCCGGTCCGCGCACCGACATCGTCGGGCGGAGACGCACCACGTCCGGGCATGCAACACTCGTCGCTCATCGCGGGGTCAGTTCCGGGTCAGCGGATAGCCGTTGGTCTCGGCGTCGGCCCGATACCGCGCCACCCACTCCGCCGATCGCCCGTCGCCCTGGCGGGTGAGCGGTGGAGGCGGCGCCAGATCGGGATCGAGGCCCAGCGCGGTGAGCACCGATGCGGTCGTCGATCGCGGCTCTCGCACCAGCTCGTCGAACTCCACGCGGATCGGGTCTATCGCCTCCTCGCGGAACCAGCGATCCCAGGCCTGTTGCTGCGCAGCGAGTTCGGCGGCGAGATGGGCGATCGCGCCGGCGTGATACTGCGCGGCCTCGTCGCGGCCGGCACCCGCGGTCACCGTCGGTCCGCCACCGGAGGGGTCGTCGACCCACGTCTGGGTCTGGACCGCCCGCCACATCGACACCGCCTGCGCGGCCACATCATCGCGATTGACCAGGATGTAGGTGGGCTCCACGCCGAGCAGCGCCCGGATAGCAGTGCGCAGGCCCCCGGTCGCGCCGAGCCCGCTCGCGTGATCGATCAACAGCGGCGTCTGATTCCACATCAGCTTGCCGCCCCACACACCGTTGCGTGTCGTACCGGCGTCCAGGATGTCGTCGCGCCACCGCTGCGCCGACCTCTCGTCCGGGCGTCCCGCGACCGCCGGGTGCAGCAGCGCGTGCACACCGTCGGGATCGGGGCCGACGTAGTCGGCGAACCAGTCCTGCGACTGGGGCGGCAGGCCGGTGTCGGGCAGGTCCTCGAAGAACTCGGCCGGACGACCGGCGACCTCGGTCGCGGCCAGCGACGCCACGAGCAGAGTGCTCCCGCTGCGTTGGCTCGCGCACACCAGATACGCCTGGTTCACAGCGGTCATGCGCCCAATATATGGACTCGGCCACCGTGCGTTCATCTCGACGAGCGGTAGTGCGCAGCGTGGTTCGAAGTCGCCGCTCTCGCGCCGGGACAGGCCCACTAGGGTTGGAGCAACAGCCACGAGCCGCACGCGCTTCACGAAGGGTCCATCCATGACCAGCGACACCGAGCACGGCCACGACAACCACGCCGCGACCGACATCACCGGCACCCATGCCTGGCAGGAACTGTCAGCCCACCAGGGCCACGTCTACGCGATGCACCTGCGCGAGGTCTTCGCCGTCGACCCCAAGCGCGGTCGCGAACTCGTCCTCGACGTCGGCGACCTGCACATCGACTACTCCAAGCACCGTGTGCTGCGCGAGACCATCGACCTGCTGCTGTCACTGGCTCGTGAGGTCGATCTCGAGGGCAAGCGCGACGCGATGTTCTGGGGCGAGCACATCAACACCTCCGAGGACCGCGCCGTCCTGCACACCGCGCTGCGGCTGCCCGCCGAGGCCACGCTGAAGGTCGACGGTCAGGACGTCGCCGCGGACGTGCACGGCGTTCTCGAGGCCATGGGTACGTTCACCGACTCACTGCGCAGCGGCGAGTGGAAGGGTCACACCGGCAAGGCGATCCGCACCGTCGTCAACATCGGCATCGGCGGCTCCGACCTCGGGCCGGCGATGGTCTACCAGGCACTGCGCCACTACGTCGACACCGACATCTCGTGCCGTTTCGTGTCCAACGTCGACCCGGCCGACCTCGTCGCCACCCTCGCCGACCTCGACGCCGAGACCACGTTGTTCATCATCGCGTCGAAGACGTTCTCCACCCTGGAGACCCTGACCAACGCGACCGCCGCGCGCAGCTGGCTGCTGCGTGAACTCGGTGTTGACGCCACCGACTCGAACAACCCGGCGGTGGCCAAGCACTTCGTCGCCGTGAGCACCAACGCCGAGAAGGTGGCTGCGTTCGGCATCGACACCGACAACATGTTCGGCTTCTGGGACTGGGTCGGCGGACGCTACTCGGTCGACTCGGCGATCGGCCTGTCGGTGATGGCAGCGATCGGCAAGGAGGCGTTCGGCGAGTTCCTGCACGGGTTCAACATCATGGACAAGCACTTCCGCTCGGCACCGCTGCACCAGAACGCGCCGGTCATCCTGGGTCTGATCGGGCTCTGGTACAACAACTTCTGGGGCGCCCAGTCGCGTGTCGTGCTGCCGTACTCCAACGACATGGCCCGCTTCGCCGCCTACCTGCAGCAGCTGACGATGGAGTCCAACGGCAAGTCCGTCGACGCCCACGGACAGCACGTCACCACCGACACCGGCGCCATCTACTGGGGTGAGCCGGGCACCAACGGCCAGCACGCGTTCTACCAGCTGCTGCACCAGGGCACCCGCCTCGTCCCCGCCGACTTCATCGGGTTCGGCTCACCCACCGACGACCTGCCCGTCGACGCCGACGGGTCGGGATCGATGCACGACCTGCTGATGAGCAACTTCTTCGCGCAGACCAAGGTGCTGGCGTTCGGCAAGACCGCCGACGAGATCGCCGACGAGGGCGTCGACCCGCATGTGGTGGCGCACAAGGTGATGCCCGGCAACCGCCCGTCGACGTCGATCCTGGCGCCGGAGCTGACGCCGTCGGTGCTCGGCCAGCTGATCGCGCTCTACGAACACCAGGTGTTCGTCGAGGGCGCCATCTGGGGCATCAACTCCTTCGACCAGTGGGGCGTCGAACTGGGCAAGACCCAGGCCAAGGAACTACTCGCCGTCATCGTCGACGCCGCATCACCGGCCCCACAGGACGACTCGTCGACCGACGCGCTGGTCCGCTGGTACCGGGAGCAGCGCGGGCGCGACGCGTAACACCGGCCCATGACGCCCGCCCGGTTGTCGGTGGTCGACGACATGTTCTACCGCGGCCATCACGGCCGCGGCGTCGAGGTGGTCATGCAGGGCATGTGGCGGTTCGACGACCGCCTCGAGCCCGCCGAACTCGGCGATTTCCACACACTGCTGGCCGCGAGTCCCCTCACCCGTCGGGTCGTCTCCCCCCGGATTCCGTGGGCGCGGCGCTACTTCGTCGACGGCGCCGTGGTCGCCCCGCTGCGGTTCGACCCGACACCGATCGATGCGGACGGGGTCCTCGCATGGTCCGACGAGCACGCCGAGGCGCGTCTGGATGTCGACACCGGCCCGGCGTGGGACCTCGCGCTGGCGCACGTCGACGGCGGCGGGTCGGTGGTGAGTCTGATCTGCTCGCACCTCGTCTCCGACGGGTTGGGGCTTGTCTCGGAGGCCGACACCGCCTCCGGCGGACCGGCCCGCCCGGCACCGCGGCGGCAACGCCCGGTCACCTCGCGACCGCCGCGCCGATCCGACGACGTCGCCGACGCCGTGTGGCTGTGGGTCCACGTGATCACCGGGATCCTGCGTTCGCTCCTGCGCGGGTGCGTCGATCCGCAGGTCCGTGCCGAACTGTTCGGCGCGCTGCGCCCCGCCCCGTCGCGTCCCGCCACCCCGACCACGACCACCGGACGCCAGTCGACCGCGGTGGTCGACGTCGACGCGGCCGAATGGGATCGGTACGTCGCCGAGACCGGGGCGACCTCGACGGCCGTGGTCGCGGCCCTCGCCGCCGACATCGTCGGCGAATTGCGCGGGCCCGGACCGGTCGACACCGTCGTGCCGATGGCCGACGGGTCCGGTCAGGCCCTGACCGTGGCCGAGGTCGCCGTCGACACCGGCGCCGACCCGGGAGTGTGCGCCGCCGACCTGCGGGCCGCCTACGCGCGCGCCGGGTCGGGTCGCGGACTCGGCCCACCCGGTGGCATGCCCGCCGAGCTCCTCCAGTTGCTCGGCGACCGTCTCGCGCACGCCGTGGTGCCCGATCCAGGTGGTCGTGACGCGCTGGTGTCGCCGCTCGGAGACCTCGGCACCGGCTTCGACGAACTCGCCGGTCACCGGTCGCGCGGGCTGGCCGTCCGCTCGGCCTACCCGCGATCCGCGGCCCCGGGCGCGGCCCGGTCGTCGACGCTGCTCGGGGTCTGGTCGGCGCGCAACTGTGGGCGTGTCGTGCTGTCGTTGGTGGCCCGCACCGACCCCGGCGGCCGGTCCCCCGCTGACCTGGCGCGCAGCGCTCTGGCCCACCGAGGACTGACCGCCACCGTCTGGTGAGACACGCCACGAATCGCGGCCGGGGACCCCGCGACCCGGGTCGACATGACAGACGAAGTCCGTATCGTCGGGCAGATGACCTCGACCGCACTCGCCTTCGAATGGACCGAAACCAACCGAATGTGGCTGATAGAGAACCCGATCCGCATCGCCGCCTACGTGGTCGCGGGTCTGCTCGTCCGCTTCTTCGCGCACCGCGTGATCGACCGGGCGACGCGCCGACCAGGTGACGCCGGAGCCGGCGACCCGAGCGCGTCGCCGGCGCTGATCCGCCATCTCCGCGACCGCACGCCCAAGGCGCTGCGCGACCCGAAGGTCGTCGAGCGACGCCAGCAACGCGCCGAGACCATCGGATCGGTGCTGAAGTCCTGCGTGTCGATCGTCCTGTTGCTGTGGGTCGTGCTGTCGATCCTGTCGGTGGTGGGCGTGAACATCGCACCGTTCATCGCGTCGGCCGGGGTGGTCGGCCTGGCGATCGGTTTCGGCGCCCAGAACCTGGTCAAGGACTTCGTGTCCGGGGTGTTCATGTTGCTCGAGGACCAGTACGGGGTCGGCGACGTCGTCGACCTCGGCGAGGCGTCGGGAGAGGTCGAGAGCGTCGGCCTGCGGGTCACGACGATCCGCGACGTCGACGGGACCGTCTGGTACGTCCGCAACGGCGAGATCGTCCGCGTCGGCAACATGAGTCAGGACTACGCCGTCGCCCGCGTCGAGATCCCGGTGGCCCCGAACACCGACATCGACCTGGCCCAGCGCGTCGCGCTCACCGCGGCCCAGGATGCGGTGTCGGCCGCGCCGACCTCGACCTCGGTGCTCGGGGAGCCCGAGATGCTCGGCGTGCAGGAGGTGTCGGCCTCGATGATCACCCTTCGGATGCTGATCAAGACCCAGCCGAACGCCCAGTGGGCCGTGGCGCGGGTGGTCCGCAAGAAGGTCCTCGAGGCCTACGACGGCAACGGGATCGTGATGCCCGCGTTGGCCGGGGCGGTCGGCGCGGGCGGACCCGGCGGGACCGAATAACCCGACACCGGGTGGCGACCGCTTACGCTGCTCCCATGACGATGACGGTGAGAGCGGCCACCTCCCGGACCGCGCTGGTCGCGACCGTGCTCGCGGTGACCGCGCTGGCGGCGGCGTGTACCTCCGGTTCGGGTTCCTCGGACCCGACGGCCTCGGCCCGTCCGAGCACTTCGGTGCCGGTGTCGGCGTCGGTGGTCGCACCCACCGGGCCGGCCCAACGCACGCCTGCCGCCACGCAGCTGAAGTACGGGGAGAGCGCATTCCTGCCCGCCAACGCCTTCCGACCCAACGGTCAGCTCGCGATGTTCACCGTCACCGGGATCGAGCCGGGCGTGTCCGGCGAGCTGCCTGAGTCGGTGACCCACGGCGGCGTCCCGTTCTATGTCCACGTGACGGTCACCCAGCTGGGGACCCGACAACTCGACGTCCCGTCGACGGTCGGGCTGGCGGGCAGCGCCGACGGTCGCACCGCCACCCTGACCGAGACACCGCCCGACGGGTTCGACAAGTGTGTGGCCGCGACGGCACCGAAGGAACTCGGCCGCGGCAACTCCTTCGCGACCTGCTTCGTCGCGGTCGCCGACCCGGACACCGATGTCTCCCGGGTCGTCTACTGGGCGCAGACCACCACCGATCCGGAGTTCGACTACAAGGCCGCCCCGGTGGTGTGGTCGGACGGTTCGGCGGTCCCGGCCGCCTCCCCCTCGGCACCGGCACCCACCAGCTGACCTAGCCGTAGTGGTGTGAGCGCGTCCGGACGGTGTTCCCGCCCGAACGTTTCGCCTCGTACATCGCGGCGTCGGCGAGGTCGGTGAACAACACCGTCGACATCACCGACTGACGGCCCGGGATCCGACCGGAGAAATGCACCACGCCGACGCTGGCGGTCACCGGCGGGTCGCTGACCGCGGAGATGGTGTGCAAGACGTGGTTGGCCAGGCGGTTCGGTTCGGTCCAGCGCAGGCTGTCGGCGACCACGAACTCGTCACCGCCGATGCGTGCGACGACCCCGCTCGAACCGACCGCGACCCGGAGTCGGGCGGCGATCTCGGCCAGTACCCGGTCGCCGTAACGGTGCCCGTACTGGTCGTTGATCTCCTTGAAGTTGTCGAGGTCGGCCACCAGTACCGCCAACCCGTGGGAGTTCTGTCGGTCCATCGTGGCGATGCGCTCGAGCGCCCGCTCCAGGCCGCGGCGGTTGAGCACACCGGTCAGGGTGTCGACCTCCGACGCGGCCGCGTCGGAGGCGAGCACCTCGAGGACGAACTGCGTCGCGATCGGGATGGCGATGCCGACCAGCACGGCCTGGATCACCGCGACGGCCACGGTCGAGACGGCGCCCTGATCGCCGCCGCCGAGCATCAGGCCCGCCAGCGTCCCGGCGACGAGGAGCGTGAACCCGATGTGCGCGGTGAGCATCCGGGCGCCGTGGAAGAAGGCGATGTACCCGCCGACGAGACCGAACAGTGCGCAGCCGTTGAGTCCACCGATCCGTTCGTCCTGGGCGAGGCACGCGAGTGCGATCGCGACATCGGAGCCGACGACCCACCAGCGGGAACGGACCACCGACGGCCAGGGCAGGAGCAGCCACATCATCGACAACGCGATGCCCAGGATCGAGGCGATGATCGCGGCCGCGACGTATCCGGGTTCAGGCCGGGTGGCGGCGTCGATGAGCGTGACGACAGGGACGAGCGTGACCGTCCCCGCGGAGATGGCCAGCAGCACCCGGGTCGGCTCGACCAGTTGCCGGTCGGCGAGGTAGCTGCCGAACCACTCGAACTGGTCCCGGCGGTTCCACCAGTGCGAGAGAGCCCACCCCAGTTGGGCCAGTCCCACCCCGAAACGGATCACGCCCGGCTCCGAACGGCTGATCGCGAGTCACTCCCCCTCTGTCCCGGTGGAGGCCCCACCCCCCACAGGCTGCATGAACTGCAGTGATGTGCCACAAAAATACACTGTCACCGCGCTGACCGGGCTCAGACCAGGCGACGCGCCAGCGAGGCGGGCAGGTGACGCAGCGCGGCGTCGATGCCGATCCACGGCCAGGTCGGGACCACAGCACGGGCGGGTTCCCGGTCGATCGCCGACACCAGCGCCCTGACACCCTTCGCCTGACTCGTCATCAGCGCGGTCTTCACCCCGGCGTTGATGTCGGTCTGGATGTAGCCCGGCAGGATCACGCTCACGGTGATCGGCGACGACGCCAGCTCCGCCTGCAGACCCTCGCCGAGCGCCGAGAGCCCCGCCTTGGACGCCGAGTAGGCGGCCTGTGCCTTCGGGAGGCCACGGACTGCGCTCATCGAGCTGATCAGCACGAGGTGGCCGTGTTCCTGGGCTCGGAAGATCTCCATCGCCGCCTCGATCTGGGCCAGCGCCCCGATGAGGTTGGTGGTGATGGTCTCGATGTTCGCGTCGGCGCGACCGGTGCCCAACGGGGCACCCTTGCCGAGGCCGGCGTTGACGACGACCCGGTCGAGCCCGCCGAGTTCGTCGCGCAGCGCACGGAAGACGGTGGGCACCGCGGCGGTGTCGGTCACGTCGAGGGCGGCGGTCGCGACCCGGGCCGCGCTCGGGCGCAACTCGTCGGCAAGCGCGTCGAGCCGATCGACCCGTCGGGCGCAGAGCGCGAGGGAGCGCCCCTGCGCCGCGAAGGCCCGGGCCATCCCCTCGCCCAGTCCGGAGCTCGCACCGCTGATCAGGATTCTCGATCTCGTCACGTCGGTGAATCTACCGGGGTCCGACGACACGGCATCATCGCGCGCTGATCGGGTTCGATCGCACGACGCCGGTACCGGGGAGCTGCGCGACGAAGGTGCCGTCGCCCCACCGCGACGCCATGCCGGGGACCGGGAAGTCGGTGGTGACGTCCTGCGCACCCGAGGCCAGCGCGACCGCCACCCGAGTGTGTTCGTCGTTCTTCACCGTCGACATCGGCTCATCGGCACGTGTCCGCACCAGGTACCCCGCCGACACGAGCCGACGTATCTCGTCGAGGTGTGGCCCGCGGGGATCGTTGACCATCGTGACGGCGGCGTCGGACTGACCGACCGCCCCACGGGTGAACACCGGGGCCGTCCGCAGTCCCGGGTGCATGCGCAGGTACTCCGCGCGCAACCGTGACGGGGCGCCCGGTTCGCTCGAGGCGTTGTCGAAGAAGAACATGACCCGTCCGCGCGCCTGGGACAGCGTCGGCCACCCGCCTGCGCGCACCGACTGCTCGACCGTTCGTCCCGGCCGCCGGATCGAGTCCGGGGTGATCAGATCCTGCGGCCCGAACGTCTCGGCGATCTCCCGGTCGAGTTCGGCGAACTGGGTGCGATCCCATGCGGGGACGTCCACGCCGCCGAGCGCCCGGGCGGTCGCATCGGTCGACTTGAGTTCGAGCTGGATCAGGATCGGGGTGTGGAGGGGGTGCGAATCGGAGAACGCGCGGATCTCGCCCAGGCAGCTCCGGAGACTGATGCAGCTGGTCCGGTAGTCGATGTCGGCACTGTGCAGCACCTTGATCCCCGGTCGGCGGTACTCGGGATCGGTCAGTGGACCGTGCCCGGCGAGTCTGCGCACCGACGGGTATCGGTAGCGACCGCCGGTCGGGTCCGGGTTCAGGTCGAGTTCGACGGCGCGGATCCGCTGGTCGGTGAGCTGGTCGGTGAGGCTCGCGTGCTGGTAGCGGAACCCGTCGGCGGCCGAGCCGGCCACCGACGACGGGAGCTCGTCGGCGGCGGGCATCTGGTGGTAGCTGTTGTGCGTACCGATGAACTGGATCTGGTTGAGCCGCAAGGCATCGGTGACCGGCGGGAGGTCACGTGCGGCGGCCGGACCGGTGGTCGCGGCGAGGCCGCTCCCGAGCAGAGCGGAGACCAGGAGCAGGACGGCACGACGTCTGATGGCAGGCACCCGTCCATCCCGACGCCCGCAGATGAGGTGTCGGGATCATCGACGCGGCGCCCGCCTGACAAGTTAGTGACCTTTGCGAACCTTGTTGGTTCGTCGGTGTTCCCCGGGTCGGCGGATGTTCACTTCAGCAGCTTCGACATCCGCCGGTCGGCGAGGACCTTGCCGCCGGTCTGGCACGTCGGGCAGTACTGGAACGAGCGGTCGGTGAACGAGACCTCGCGGACGGTGTCGCCGCACACCGGACACGGCATGCCGGTGCGCGCATGGACCCGCAGGCCCGACCGCTTCTCCCCCTTCATCGTCGCCACCTCCTGCCCCTCGAGGCGGACGGTCGCGTCGGTCAGGACTCCGTGCATCGACACGAACAGCAGGTCGACCTGCTCGTCGGACAACGCCTTCGCCGAGGCGAACGGGGACAACTTGGCGGTGTGCAGGATCTCGTCGCTGTAGGCGTTGCCGATCCCGCTGATGGTCCGCTGATCGGTGAGGACGGTCTTGATGCGCGCCGAGGTCCCCCGCAGCACCTCCGCGAACTCGTCACGCGTCAACGCCATCACGTCGGGGCCCAGGGTCGCGATGCGTTCGACCTCCAAGGTGTCGCGCACGATCCAGACGGCCAGCCGTTTCTGGGTGCCCGCCTCGGTGACGTCGAAGCCCTCGCCGGGCAGACCGCAGTGCACCCGCAGCGCGATCGGCCCCTTGCCGCCGGGCCGCGGCGGCGTCGGCGAGAGGTTCGACGACCAGCGCAACCACCCCGCCCGCGACAGGTGGATGACGAGGTGGATGACGTCGACCGAGCCATCTGTGGGCGGTCCGTCGGCCGGATCGGTACTGATCACCAGGTACTTGCCGATGCGGGTGACCCCGACGACGACCCGTCCGGCCAGCGCCGAGTACGGCGGGTCGGCGGTCTTGAGCACCGCCAGCGACGCGACGTCCACGCGACGGATCGGCAACCCCGCCGCACGCCCGTCGACGAAGTCGGCGATGGCCTGTACCTCGGGCAACTCCGGCATGGGCTCTAGTCTGCTCTAGTACCTCGCACGCGGAAAGGGATTGATCAATGGGTCCTGCGCGTCGCGAGCCGATCGGGGGTGCCTCGTCGCCGGGCGGACTCTCCGATGCCGAACTCGCCGCCCTCATCGCTGACGGGGCCGGTCGCATACTGGTGGCCGCGCGCCACGAGTCGTTGCTGCGCGGTCGCCTCCTCGGAGACGTCGGCGACGGGATCGCCCAGGCCTGGATCGCGTCGGTGTTGCGGACGCATCGGCCCGCCGATGCGGTGCTGTCGGAGGAGGCCCCCGACTCCCGTGACCGGCTGGGGTCGTCCCGGGTCTGGATCATCGACCCGCTCGACGGGACGCGTGAATACGCCGCAGGCCGTGACGACTGGGCGGTCCACGTGGCCCTGACCATCGACGGCGAGCCGGCCGACTGCGCGGTGTCGTTGCCCGCCACCGGCGAGGTGTTCCGCACCGACACCGTCGTCGCGCCGGCGACGCCGTCGGGCCGGCTGGTGACCTCGCGCTACGGCGGCTCGTACGAGGCGGCGTTGGTGGCGAACCGGCTCTCGCTCAGCGCGTACTCGGTCGGTTCGGCGGGCGCGAAGGCGATGGCGGTGGTCCGGGGCGACGCCGACGTCTACGTGCACGCGACCGGCCAGTACGAGTGGGACAACTGTGCGCCGGTCGGTGTCGCGCTGGCTGCCGGTCTGCACTGCAGC
Source organism: Williamsia phyllosphaerae (assembly GCF_014635305.1). Classification (NCBI taxonomy): domain Bacteria; kingdom Bacillati; phylum Actinomycetota; class Actinomycetes; order Mycobacteriales; family Nocardiaceae; genus Williamsia; species Williamsia phyllosphaerae. The sequence goes on from NZ_BMCS01000002.1 coordinate 552,468, forward strand.
CGCATCGACGGCTCACCTCTGGTCTACAACCAGCGCAGCTCGTACATGTCGGACTTCCTGATCTGCCGTACCGAACTCGCCGCCGACATCATCGAGATGCTCGCCTTCGTGTTCTGAGGTGGCGACTCACACTGTGGAGTTGTCAAAGAGCTGATGCGGTCCCGCGGGGCGGGTGCATGTTTTCGGGTGGTCTGTTTCGCGGCTGAGCTGGTCAGGCGGCGATGGGGTCGTCGATTCGCATGGTTCGTCGGTTGTAGGCGGGTAGCGGTCGTCGTCGGGGATCGACACTGGCGGGCGGCATGAGCCAGGGGTGTCGGTCGGCGCCCATGATCACTTGCCAGCCGTCGTGATGGACCGCGGTGTGGCAGGACCGGCACAGGAGGCAGCCGTTGTCGACGGTGGTGGGACCCCCGTCGGCATGGTGGACGATGTGGTGGACATCGCACCACGATGCGGGCGCCCCGCATTTGATGCAGCACCGATCGCGCAGCAGGACGACCTTGCGGGCGGCTCCGGTGAACAGTCGCGGTTCGGGCGCCGCAACGGAGACCGGCGCCCCGTTGAGGTCGACGCCGACGCCGGCCAACCGGGCGTCGCACGCGAGGAGTTTCGCGGACAGTTCGGTGATCGGCCCCATCCACGTCAGCGACGCGGTGCTTGCGTTGACTGCGGTGGTGGCGATGTCGATGTCGAGCGGGATGGTCACGAGAATCTCGGTGTGCGGCGGCCCCGACAGCGCGTCCGGGGACAGTCCTCGAGTGCCGCACTCGAGAAGCTGACCGAAGGCATCCGCGCGTCGTCGCGCAGCAGGTCGCGCATCCTCGGACCCGTCCGGTTCGGGTCGTGGCCGGGATGCTGTGTCGAGTGCAGTGATCAGCCGCTCTCCGGTCAGCGCGTCGAACTCGAAGGTGCCGTGCAACCGACCGTCATCGGTTGTGTGCCAGCCGAGTTCGTTGAGCGCGGCATCCTCAGCCGGCGGCACCCGATCTGGCTCGTCCCCACCGGGTTCGCACTCGGTCAGCTCGATCGCCGCCGTGCGTGCACGCTCCACGATCGCCGCAGGGGTTGTGCCGGCGACCGCCTGCCCGACCAGATCGACCTCCAGCGCTGCGATCGTCTCGGAGTCGACGGGTTCCCCGGTCCGCCGCACGACATGTTCGACACCGCGAGCGACAGCATCGAGATGCTCGGCCGACAGCGTCGCGTCGCGACTGTGTCGAGCCACCCGCGGCAGGACGTGAATCGCGCGGCCCAGGCGGATCAGACGTGATGCGAGCGCAGGGGCTACACCATTGGCACTCAACAACTCCCGCAGCGACATTCCCGCATGTTTGGCGACACCCACGCGTTCGGCCTGCGACGTCAACCGCGCCAGCAGATCATCAGCAACCGCCCGTAGCGCGACCGCACCCCGGATCGCTTCCACGATCCGATCATCGCTGTCATCGACAACAGTGTCCCTGCAACCGTATTGATCGACCAACTCGTTGGCGATCTCGATCAGTGTCCCCCGACTCATGACTCCATCGTACACATGTTCGAACGGTGCGCAAGCATTGATTTCAGTGAATGTTGTTGAACACCAGTGAATTCAAGCTATCCACAGATAGCAGAACGTTCACAGACGCGTTGTTCACCCGCCGCCATCGGAGCGGCCGAACTTGATACTCCGACATGCTGCGACACGTTCGCGGCGCATCGCCGAGGCAGTGTGGTGGTCGTACCCAATCCGTCGGCGCAGACGACCGCGTTCATATCCGGAGCACCGCGTTCGACGGATTCGCATGCACCACGGTGTTGCCGTACGTCCGTATTCGCACGGGTGGAAGCCACCTGTTCAGGGAGTTGGCGATCGCCGCGCCACGACCACGACCACGACCACGACCACCGACGCACCGCAAGCAGACCGCGATCGGTCCCGCGTAAGACTCCAGGTCGCGGAAAAGGTGGGCGACGTGGCCGTTCGACTGGTGAACTGCGACGCTCGAGCACAAACCATCATCGGCGATGTGTGCGTCCGCCCTCCTCCCCGAACCCATGGCGACGGTCACCATCGGCAAGCCGAGAGAGATAATACCGATCGAATTGCGTTGCAAAGCAAGCGATTACGCGAGTACCCACGACCATGTCCATGGGCACGCGCCCGTGGACATGGACTCTCTAGTCACGCGCCGCTGCCCTTCGACCGAGGGTCAGCCGGCCAACTGCTGTTCACCGTTGGCTGCGATGTTCGCGCGCACGTCGTCCATGACGATCTCGAGGTGGCCGCGCGTCTCGAGCAGGTCGTCGATCTGCTGCGAGAGCCGTCGGTGCGCGTCGGACAGTCGATCCATGGTCGTGGGCGTCGTGACACCGGTGTGCACGCACGGCAGCATCTCCTCGATGTCGCGCGTCGGGACACCGGCATCGATCAGGCAGCGGATGGTCTCCACCCGCTGTTGGGCGACGGTGTCGAACTCACGGTGCCCGCCACCGGTCCGGCGTGCGGCGATCAGTCCGCGCTCCTCGTAGTACCGCAGGGACCGCACCGACGATCCGGTCCGCGTGGACAATTCACCGATACGCATGGCGACTCCCTGTTACGTAGATCACAGCTCGAGGACTTGAACCTCACATCGATGTCAGATCCTACGCTCGAGCCATGAACCTACAGAACTCGACAATCCTGATCACCGGAGCCAACCGCGGAATCGGCGCCGCACTCGTCCATGCCGCGCTCGACGCCGGAGCCCGACGGGTCTACGCCACCTCCCGATCCGGCCTCACACCGTTGGACGACGACCGCGTCGTGGGCCTCGCCCTCGACGTAACCGACCCCGCGTCCGTCGCCGCTGCGGCCGAGAAGGCCACCGACGTGTCCGTGCTCGTGAACAACGCGGGTGTCGCGGCGCGGCAGGGCCTGCTGACCGGCGACCTCGATCAGATGCGACTGGAGATGGAGACCAACTTCTGGGGGCCGCTGCTCGTCACCCGCGCCTTCGCGCCGGCACTTGCCCGTGCCGGCGGCGGCGCCGTCGTCACCGTCGCCTCCGTGTTGGCCATGACCGCGTTCGAGGGAGCCGGCTCGTACGCCGCGTCCAAGGCCGCCGCGTGGTCGGCCAACGACGGCATGCGGCTGGAACTGGCGGGCCAGGACACCCAGGTGCTCACCGCGTTCCTCGCCTCCACCGACACCGACATGATGTCGGGATGGGACGTGTTCAAGAACGATCCCGCCGACGTGGCCACGGCGATCCTTACCGCCGTCCGCGAGGGCGCCGACGAGGTGTTCGTCGACGACGACTCCCGGACGACCAAGGAGAACCTGGCGTCCCCGGTCGCGATCCGCTACCCCGACCTGGCGGCCGCGCGAGCTCGATGAGGCCCGGACCCGGCGCGGTCGACGGCGACGATCAGGGCTGGACGGTCAGGGTTTGCGGACCAGATAGATGTCCATGATCCAGCCGTGCCGCGCACGGGCCTGTGCCCGCGTCGACGCGATCTGCTCCCCCACCTCGCCGACCGTGCCGCTGAGCAGGATCTCGTCGGGTGTGCCGAGGTAGGCGCCCCACCAGATGTGATCGCCTGCGTCGGCGGTGTGGCGGAAGGTGCAGTCGGCGTCGAGCATGACGATCTGGTTGCTGTCCACACCCGACGGTGTCTCGCCGAGACGGCGACCGGTGGTGATCAGGATGGGTTCGCCGATGCGGTTCATCAGGATCCGGTGCGCGGCGGTCAGCGCCGACGCACTCGTGACCCCGGCGACCACCTCGACGGCCAGCGGTAGACGGCCGCGGTCGACGATCGCGTCGGCGATGCGCAGGGTGCTGTCGTAAAGGCCCGGGTCGCCCCAGACCAGGATCCCCCCGACACCGTCGTCGGACAGCTCCGCGGTCAGCGCCGTCTCGATCCGGGTCGCGCGGGCGTCGTGCCAGCGCCGCACCTCGGCGTCGTAGTCGGAGGGGTTCCGGTCGCGCGGCGGGTCCTCGATCTCGACGAAGCGGTAGTTGCCCGCACCGAGGTGTCGGTCGCAGATCTGTTCGCGGACCGCGACCAACGACTCCTTGGTCGCTCCCTTGTCGAGGACGAAGAAGGTGTCGACGCCGCGCATCGCGTCGATGGCCTCGATGGTGACCTGGCGTGGATCGCCCGGCCCGATACCGATGATCCGCAGGGTGCGGCCGGCCGCACGGTCCGGCGAGGTGGTCGTCACGGGCGCGCGCGGCGCAGACCGTGGAATCGGGCCGTGACGTCGAGCATCACCGCGCGCGGCAGAATGCGTCGCAGCGCGAACACCACCGGCGCGCGATTGCCCATCGCGTACAACGGTTTCGGGTTCGCCGACAGCGCCGCGGTGACGATCAGCTCGGCGATCGGTCCGACGTCGAGTCCCCGCTGCTCGTTGCGGCGCGTGGCCGCAGCAACCTTGGCGTAGTCCTCGCGGTAGGGGGAGTCGTCGGCGAGGTGATAGCTCCGCCGGTCCCCGATACCGGTGGCGATCGTCCCCGGTTCGACCGTCAGCATCGCGATGCCGAACGGCGCGAGCTCGCGACGTGACGCATCGGCGAAACCCTTCATCGCGCTCTTCGCGGCTGAGTAGGTCGAGCGGAACGCGATCGGGAAGCTCGACAGCATCGACCCCACCATCACCACCACCCCGAACTGCCGTGACCGCATCCCGGGCAGCAGGGCCTTGGTCAGCGCGATCGGCCCGAAGACGTTCGTGGTGAACAACTCCTCGATCGCCGACATCGGCGTGTCCTCGAGCGAGCCCATCAGGCTCGCGCCCGCGTTGTTGATCAGGATGTCGACGTCGCCGGCCTCGCGAGCGCACCGCTCGACGCTCGCGGCGTCGGTCTGATCGAGCGCGATGTAGCGAACACCGGTGATGCGGTCCTCCGTGGCGATGCGATCGGGGTGACGGCTCGTACCGATCACCGCGTGCCCCCGGGCCACGAATTTCTCCGCGACCGCGGCGCCGATGCCGCTGGAGGCGCCGGTCACCAGGACCGTCCTCGATCGTTCCGTCCGACGGCTGGGCGATGATCCGGATGCACTCACGCCGATCACTGTAGGGGCCGTTCGAACGCCATCCGAAAAGAAGTGGCGATCACAGGAATTATCAGGAGATCCTCAGGGTTGGACATGCTCGGTGCGGTTGTTCGTTTCGGTGGGGAAGAAGGTGCGCGATGCTGATCGGTATCGGTCTCGCCGTCCTCGCCGCGCTCGGATACGGGCTCTCCTCGGTGATGCAGGCCCTCGGCGCACGACAGGCCGCCGCCCAGTCCTCCGGCGACGGTTGGACCACCGAGTCCGGCGGTCCCACACTCAAATCCACGATGGCCGCGGCCCTGACCGGGGTCTTCATCGTCGGCGCGGTCATGGACGTCCTGGGCTTCATCGCCGGCGCGGGCGCGGCCCGGATGCTGCCGCTGTTCCTCTCGCAGACGATCGTCGCGGGCAACCTGGTGATCACCGCGATCCTGGGGATGTTTGCGCTCGGTATCCGACTGCACCCGCGGGATTGGGCGGCCATGGCGCTCGTCATCGTCTCGCTGTGTCTGTTGGGGACGGCCTCGCACAGTCACGGTGCGACGCAGGCGAGTCTCACGTTCCGGTTCGGACTGCTCGCCGCGACGATCGCCATCATCGTCATCTCGCTTCTCGCCGTGCGCCGGATGGGTCGGGCCGGTTCGATCGCGGCCGGTATGGCCGCGGGGCTGCTGTTCGGCGCCATCGCCATGGCGGTCCGGGTGCTCGGCGGCATCCACCCGTTCTCGATCACCACCATCGCGACCGATCCGGCCGCATGGACGATCGCCATCGCCGGCGCCTTCGGTTTCTACCTGCACACCGTCGCGTTGCAGCTGGGCGCGGTCAACGGTTCGACCGCGGCGATGGTCGTCGGCGAGACCGCGGTGCCCGGCATCCTCGGCGTGTGGCTGCTCGGCGACACCACCGTGTCCGGCCTGGAGTGGCTGGCCGTGGCCGGTTTCGTGCTCGCGATCGTCGGTGCCGTCCTGGTGGCGCTGTTCGGATCGGGTGAGGCCCAGCGTTCGGCGGAACAGAACGAGGTCCATGCCGTCGGCGAGGTCATCGCGGCACCGCTCGCGCACCGTCACTACAGTTCGTCCGGACGTGGAGCCGACGGTTGACGCCGACGCCGGGCACGATCGCCATCCATCCGTCACCCCGCTACGAAGGACACCCATGACCACCGCGTACGACTTCACCGCCACGAACATCGATGGCGAAGAGATCGATCTCAGCCAGTACCGAGGCAAGCCGCTGCTGATCGTCAACACCGCGTCGCAGTGCGGTTTCACGCCGCAGTACACCGGCCTCGAGGAGCTCAGCAAGACCTACGGCGACAAGGGACTCGTCGTCCTCGGCTTCCCGTGCAACCAGTTCGGTCACCAGGAGCCCGGTGACGCCGAGGAGATCAAGAACTTCTGCAACCTGACCTACGACGTCAGCTTCCCGATGTTCAGCAAGGTCGACGTCAACGGCAAGGACGCGCACCCGCTGTTCGCGTGGTTGCGGTCGGAGAAGGGCACCGTCCTGGGCAGCCGCATCAAGTGGAACTTCACCAAGTTCCTGGTGAACAAGGAGGGGCAGGTCGTCGACCGGTTCCCGCCGACCGCCAAGCCCGCGTCGCTGTCGGGAAAAATCGAAAAGCTCCTCTGACGTTCGTCGTAGCCGAGATCGTCCGACATGGGCGTCGTCGAGGGCACTATGCCCTCGACGGCCGATATCGGGCGATTTCTGCTGTCTGACACGGTCGCTAGCGTGGTGGTATGAGCGACCGCTTCCCCGACGACTGCCCGACCCTCACCCGCGACGGTCAGACCGTAGGGTTCAGTCCCTCACCGGACGGGATGTCGCTGTTCGCATGGTGGCGCGACACCACCGCTGATCACACCGACAGCGAGATGATCGGCGTCTACCCGAGCTACGAGGCCGGGGTCATCGGAGTGCTGCGCGCCATCGCGGCCGACGGGATGGACCCCGACCCCGACGAGGTCACCGTCGAGGCGACGGCCCTCGAGCGCGATTTCATCGCCACCGACTGGATGGGTCTGGGCTTCTGAGCAGGGGGCGGAGGCCCCGGATGTGCCCTCGGCAGGATTCGAACCTGCGACCTACCCTTTAGGAGAGGGTTGCTCTATCCCCTGAGCTACGAAGGCAACTGCGCCGATCACCTGATCGCGACGCGTGGCGAGTCTAACCGACCCCGTCAGACGCCAACCAGTTCGCGCCGTCGCGGCATGGTCCGCGCGACACCGAACGCGGCGAGTGCCGCCAGCAGCAGGACGACCGTCGCGATGACGAAGGCCAGTGTGTACGACGACCCCAGTACCGGCGTGACGACGACCGGGCCGAGCACCTGACCGACCCCGTAGACCGCGGTCAGGATGGCCGCGGTCCGCGCGACCGGCAGCGCCGCTCCGACCGACATCGCGACGGAGACGATCCCGATGAACGTCCCGCCGAACAACGCTGCCGCGACGAGAGCGGCGGCGGTCGACGACGACACCGCCGGCAGCAGCGCGGCGACAGCCTGCACCACCAGCGCCACTCCCAGGGCGCGATGGGCGCCGATCCGTGACGACACCCGAGTCCATATGACGCCGGCCGGGACAGCGGTCAGGCCAACCACGATCCACACGACCGGGCCTGCACTCGATGTCGCCGACCCCGAGTTGCCACTCACCGCCGCGACCAGGAACGTGCCGATCACGATGTAGCCGAGGCCCTCCAGAAAGTATGCGGCGAGCAGCAACCGCCACGCGCTGTGGTGCGTGCGGTCGAGGATCGCGGCGTCGCCCGCCGACACCGAGTCCGGCTCGGGATGGATACGCATCGTCGAGATCGGGGCCAGCGCGAGCGCGGTGATGATCGCGGCACCGATCCACAGCTGCTGCCAACTCAGGTGTGGGCCGGCGACGAGCGTGAGGACGCCGCTGATCGCGATGCCCGCCCCCACACCTGCGAAGGTGACCGCCGACGAGGCGCCGTGTCGGCGGGCGTGCGCGACCGTGCTGACGCAGCCGACGAAGATCACCGCACTGGCGACGCCGGCGACGAAGCGGAGCACCGAGAGGACGACCACGCCGTCGGCCACCGCCATCAATGCCTCGCTGGCCACCAGGGCCACCGCCCACATCCGCAGGTGCCCGCGGGTGTTGATCGTCGGCCGGATCGACAGCGCCACCGCGCCGGCCAGGTAACCGGCGTAGTTGGCCGTCGCGACGGCGGCACCGCCCGACGCGGTGATCGCGTTGTCGGCCTCCATCAGCGGAAGGAACGGGGTGAATGCAAAACGCCCCACCCCCATCGAGGCCACCAATCCGGCCGCGCCGGCCAGCGCCACACCCGGCCCGGCTGCCCACCCATCACGCTCCACCTCTGTCATGGTCGCCACGCTAGGACCCGTGGTGTCCGATCGGAAATGCCGAGTGAACATCACCGATAACCTGGACGCATGGATCTAGAGATGCGCCACCTGCGCGCATTCGTCGCGCTCGCCGACGAGATGAACTACACCCGGGCCGCAGTCGAGCTCCACGTCAGCCAGCCCGCACTCACGCGCACGATCCAGCAACTCGAACGCATCCTCGAGCGCGAGCTGCTGACGCGGACCTCGCGCTCGCTGAGCATCACCGACGCCGGACGGACATTCGCCGACCATGCTCGCCGCATCGTGGCCGACGTCGACGCGGTCAAGGACGAGATGCTGATGTCGGCAACGGTTCGAGTCGGCTTCGCGTGGCTCCTGCCGGAGTGGTTCGCCGACACCACCAGAGAGGTCGAGGCGCGCGGCGGGCGGATCAGCCTGCACCGCACCGACGACCCGATCCGGGCGCTGACGCGCGGCGAGGTGGACGTCGCGATCACCCGGCGCCCACCGGCCGATCGGTCCGACGCGGACACATCCATCCGCTACCGGGCCGCCGGATCCGAACACCGCCTGCTGGCCGTCGCGACCGCGTCCGAGCTCGCCACCCGAGAAGATCTGCACTGGGACGACCTGGCGTCGGAACCACTCATCATCAACGTGCTGTCCGGCACCACGACCGAGGACTCGTGGACCCGCTCCGACCCGGATCGCGTGATCGTCCGGTGCAACAATTTCGACGAGTGGATCGAGCTGACGGCGGCGGGTCGAGGTATCAGCGCGGTGCCCGACGTGGTGCGCGCCCGCGCCCAGCACCCGGCCGTCACCTACCGCGACATCCCCGGCATCCCGTCCTCGACGGTCCACGTCGCGTGGCGCGAGCGGACTCCCCCGCTGCGCTCGGTCAAGCTGTTCCTCGACGTCGCCGTCGGCTGACACACCGGCCGTTCGTCCGCTAGGCTCACGAACTACTTCCGACCGCGAACCGAGCGAACCGGGTGCGGATCACCCTCCCGAGGCCGTCGCACACCCCTCGTACTGCTGTGTTTCATGGGCGTCACATACCGGAAACGCACTGGCGATGTGTCGCCCCTACCGTCACCAGAGATTTCACTTGACGAGAATCTCGCCCATCCGGGGGGATCGGAATCCAGGAGTTACGCATGAGTGGCAGCATTTCCCGCCGTGAGGCGATCAAGGCCGTGACGGCCCACAGCACGCCGGAGTGCGCCACGGCGCAGGCGCCGCTCGCCGAACTCTTCGGGGTCAACGTGTTCGACAAGTCGGCCATGAAGGATCGCCTGCCCAAGAGCGTGTTCAAGAAGATCTCGGCCACGATCGACGAGGGCATCGCCCTCGACCCGACCATCGCCGACGTCGTCGCCAACGCCATGAAGGACTGGGCCATCGAGAAGGGCGCGTCGCACTACGCGCACGTCTTCTACCCCCTGACCGGTTTCACCGCCGAGAAGCACGACTCGTTCCTCGAACCCGACGCGTCCGGCGCATCGCTCGCCGAGTTCCAGGGAAAGACCCTGCTGCAGGGCGAGCCCGACGCGTCGAGCTTCCCCAACGGTGGTCTGCGCGGCACGTTCGAGGCCCGTGGATACACCGGCTGGGATGTCACCAGCCCCGCGTACATCCTGGAGAACCCCGCGGGCAACACGCTGTGCATCCCGACGGTGTTCATCTCGTGGACCGGTGAGGCCCTCGACAAGAAGACCCCGCTGCTGCGCAGCCAGCAGGCGATGAGCAAGCAGGCCATGCGTCTGCTGAAGCTGTTCGGCCACAACGACGTCGACACCGTGGTGTCCTACGCCGGCGCCGAGCAGGAGTACTTCCTGATCGACGAGCACTTCTACTACGCACGCCCCGACATCATGACCACCTCGCGAACCCTGTTCGGCGCCAAGCCGTCCAAGGGTCAGGAGTTCGACGACCACTACTTCGGCGCGATCCCCGACCGCGTGCTGGGCTTCATGATCGATCTGGATCGCGAGCTGTTCAAGCACGGCATCCCGTCGAAGACCCGCCACAACGAGGTCGCCCCCGGCCAGTTCGAGCTGGCCCCGGTGTTCGAGCGTTCGGTGCTCGCCCACGACCACCAGCAGCTGATGATGACCATCATGAAGAAGGTCGCCGAGAACCACGGTATGACCTGTCTGCTGCACGAGAAGCCGTTCGCCGGTGTCAACGGCTCGGGCAAGCACGTCAACTTCTCGCTGGGCAACAGCAACCAGGGCAACCTGCTCAACCCCGGCGACACCCCGCACGAGAACGTGCAGTTCCTGGTGTTCTGCGCGGCCATCATCCGCGGCGTGCACAAGTACGGCGGTCTGCTGCGCGCCTCGGTCGCCTCGGCGAGCAACGATCACCGCCTGGGCGCGAACGAGGCTCCCCCGGCGATCATCTCGATCTTCCTCGGCGAGCAGCTGATGGACGTGTTCGATCAGATCGCCAAGGGCGGCGCCACCGAGTCCAAGGAGTCGGGTGTGCTCGAACTCGGCGTCGACAGCCTGCCCCCGATGAAGGCCGACCCGGGCGACCGCAACCGCACCAGCCCGTTCGCGTTCACCGGCAACCGGTTCGAGTTCCGCGCGCCCGGCTCGAACCAGTCGATCTCGGATCCGATGGTCGCGATCAACACGATCCTGGCCGACTCGATCGACTTCCTGGCCACCGAGCTGGAGACCCTGACCGCCGACGGCACCGAGTTCAACGCCGCCGTGCAGACCGTCCTGCAGAAGGTCATCACCGATCACGGCGCGGTCATCTTCAACGGCGACGGCTACGCCGACGCGTGGCAGGAGGAGGCGGCCGCCCGCGGTCTGAAGAACCTGCGCACCACCGTCGACGCCGTCCCGTTCATGGCCGAGAAGGAGAACGAGGACCTGTTCGAGAAGTACGGGGTCCTCTCCGCACGCGAGCTCGAGGCGCGCAAGGACGTCATACTCGAGCAGTACGCGCTGACGATCCTCGTGGAGGCCAAGGAGACCGCCGAGATCGCCAAGACCATGATCCTGCCGGCCGCCCTGCGCTACCAGGGTGAGCTGGCCGGCATCGCGGTGAGCGTCAAGGCGGCCGGACTCGACGCCACCAACCCGCTGCTGACCGACCTGAGCACCGCGGTCACCGCGCTGGGCACTTCGTTGGCGAGCCTGGAGAAGGGCATCGAGGCGTTCCACGGGGAGTCCGAGCTCGAGGAGTCGACGTACGCATTGGAGACGTTGATCCCGGCGATGGCCGAGGTCCGCGTGGCCGCCGACACCCTGGAGTCGCTGGTCGCCGACGACCTGTGGCCGCTGCCGACCTACAACGAGATGCTGACCATCCTCTGATCGACGCGACATCGCCGACGGCGGTGGTCGTCACGCAGCACACGCTGCGTGCGGCCGCCGCCGTTTGTCGTCGTGGGAGACAGGGTCGTTGCGGGAGAGTGCGGTTCAGGCGAAGCTGTCGCTGCGACCGAGGTAGGTCAGGCGACCGTCGGCTGACATCGTGACGATGTCTCCGGTCCGGTAGAGAATCGAGCCGGCGCGGTCATTCCCGAGATGCGCGGGGGTGGCGACGAACCGTGTGGCGGTCAGCGCAGCACTGCCCAGGAACCCCCGCGCGAGAGCCGGCCCGGTGACGTAGAGCTCGCCGGGCGTGCCCGCGGGGACCGGACGCAGGTCGTGGTCGAGGACGACGAGTCCGGTCGCGGCGTCGGGATCGCCCAGGGCGGTGAGCACCCGACGATCCGGGGCGGTCCACCGGCCGATCAACTCGGGGGTGCTGCGCCCCTGCCCGGCCACCATGACACGCAGATCCGGTAAGCCGTTCGGCGACAGTGATTCCGCCGTGGCGACGTCGAGGAACGCATGGGTGATCGCGTCGCCGCGCAGAACGCGGACGAGGTCGTCGGCGCGGTCGCGGGCGGCGTCGGTGGCGATGATCATCCGCGCGCCGGTCGAGATGGCCAGCAGCACCTCGAGAACCGGTATCGGCCCGTCGCCCGACGTCGCGTGCAGCGTGCGCGAGAACCGGTCGACGCCGCACCGCCTGCGCTGTTCGTCGGCGATCATCGACAACACCCGGTGCGACACCGCGACACCCCGCACGGGCGCCCCGTCGGCGGCGCTGTAGGCGACGTACGCGAGGTGGTCGACGTCGAGTCGCGCGTGTCGGGCGGTGTCGCGGATGGGCCGGACGCTGAGGCACGCGACCACCGTGCGATAGCTCGCACCGTCCATCGACATCCATCGGACGGTGCCCGCAGCGGGCGACATGTCCTGCGCGGTCGCGGCATCGACGAATCCGAACCGGACCCGAGAGTCGGCGATCACCTGGCGCACGACCGGATCGACACCGCGACCGGTCACCGCACGCGGTTCGATCGTGACGAAGGCCGCCCCGCTCTTGACCGCCGCCCAGATGGCGATCAGGGCGTCGAGACCACGTGGCAGCGCCACGGCGACAACATCTTCGGGCCCGACGTCACAGGCGATGAGCAACCGGGCCCACTGGTTCGACCGCCGGTCGAGCTCCCGGAAGGTGATCGACGTCCGGTCGGCACCGTCGTCGACGACCGCGGCCACGGCGTCGGGATCGGTGCCCGCCACGACGGCGACCATCTCGGCCAGGGTGCGCGGCGGCGTGGCGACCGACTCCGCATCCGGTGCGATCGGCGCGAGACGGTCGGTGTCGACGTAGGAGATGCTGCCGTCCGGTCGCCGCAGAGCCGCGGCACCGGTGCGGACCATGCGCGCACCGGGACGGAACGGGTTGGCGACGAAACGATCCGCGCTCGCGCCGGGGTCGGAGACGTATCCGCGCGCGATCTGATCGCCGGCGACGTACACCTCGCCGATCGCACCGACCGGCAGCGGGCGCAGGAACGCGTCGAGCACGTAGACGGCGGTGTTCCACACCGGCCGTCCGGCGGTGCCGTCCGACGTCTCGGCCGTGCCCCGACGGGGTAGCACCCCGAACGCGGTCTCGGCCGGTCCGGACAGGACGGACTCCACCGCCGGTGCGCAGGTGAGGTCGATGGTCGCACCGACGGCCAACGGCAGCAACGCGTTCCACAGCCATTCGGTGGTGGGGACGGCGCCGAGACACATCTGCTCGGCGGCCGTCGGCGAACGGTGCGCCTGGAGCCACTGCAGCCGGTTGGCGACCGCGCGATGGGTGAGCACAACACCGGCACCGTCGTCGCCGAACGCGATCCAGACGGGGTTGCCGAGGTGGCCGGGCGCGTTGAGTTCGCTCGCCGAGATCGGGTCGTCGGGAACCTCGTCGAGTTCGGCGGCGTCGAGCGGGATCGCCTCGACCCACGGGGGGATCGCGTCGTAGCCGGTGGCCGAGGTGGGTTCGCCGGGCCACACAGCGTCGTCGGCGTCCCCGACGACGTCGTCGAGGACACGATCGGTGACCACGCACATGGGTCGGGCGCCGGCTATCCGGTGCGCGATGGTGGTCGCGGGGTGCGTGGGGTCCAGGGGCAGTACCGCACCGCCGGCACGCAGGACCGCGAGCATCGCGGTGATCCCGGCGACGCGGTCGGCGGTCATCACACCGACCACGCTCTCCGGACCCACCCCGGCGGCCAGCAGCACCCGGGTCAGTTGGTTGGCGCGGCAGTCGAGTTCACCGTGCGTGAGCACGTCGACGGGTGCGCCGTCGCCGGTCACGGCGGCCCGGTCGTGGTCGCGCGCCATTCCCATCTCGATGAGCTCGGTGACCGTCGCCGGGGGCATCAGGACGTCGGTCGCGTTGGGTTCGTCGACGACCTCGATGTGCTCGGCCATGCTGATCACATCGAGCGTGGCGAGCCGGGTCGTCGCCGACGCAGCGATGAACCGGGACAGGTAGTCGAGGAAACGGGCGTGGTGCGCGCGCAGTTCCGCGCGAAGGTAACGGTCGGGATGAGCTTCGAGGTCCACCCGGATCCGCTCGTCGCGCGATTCGTAGACGTTGACGCGCAGGTCGTCGATCGGTCCGCCGCACAGGACGAACACGTCGCCGTCGACATCGGCGAAACGCACCGGACCGAGGGACGGGATCACGTTGACGACCGGCCCCTGGCCCGCCGGTGCCGCGGCGAGCAGTTCGCGCAGCGGGTGGTTGCGCCAACCGGCGCTGTGCGCGCGGGCCTCGTCGATACGTGAGCCGGTCGCGGCGACGGCATCGGCGACGGTGGTGTGCGGGGTCGCGGCCAGGCGCAGCGGGAGGGTCACGGCGGTGGGGGCGCGATCGGCGGTGGGGGCGCGATCGGCGGTGGGCGCGACGATCGCCGGGAGACCGATCAGGACCTCATCCGAGCGGCACAGTCCGGTCACGTATCCGGCGACCGCGGCGACGACGATCGTCTCGACTCGGGCACCCGCGGCGGCGGCGGCCGATCGCAGCTCGCCGGAGGCCGACACCGACATGGTGCGCGTCTCGGTCAGCACCGACGACGATCCGGCGGTCGACGGAGCGGGGTGCGGCCGGTGCGACAGGCTCGTCGGCGCCGGGATCGGGTCGAGGTCGGTGGTCCAGAAGTCCAGGGCGGCGGCGGGGATGTCGCGGTGTGTCGGACGCCTGCGTGCGCTCTCCCGACGCGGGGCGTCGCCGTTCACCCGGGCGCTGTAGGCGACGGCGAGGTGGTGGAGCAGCCGCACGCCCGGGGACCCGTCGGCGGTGGTTGGCCGCCCGCTCAGGTGCAGGATCTGGGCGCCGGGGCCGATGTCGATGAGGTGGGCGGCGATGTCCGGGGCGGCGCCCGCGACGACGTGGTCGAACGACTCCATCCACCGCACCGCGGCCGCACGGGGTCGGTCCTGTGCACTCAGATCGAGGGTGTCGAGGGTGATGATCGGGGCCGCGGCGCTCGGGGTCGCGCCGACCCGCGTGACCACATCGCGCAGGGCCGCGGTGAGCGCGTCCCGGTCGAGGGTGCCGTCGAGCTCGACGTAGACCGCGACGTGAGCGGTGTCTGCTGCCAGGGTGGGCACGCGTTTCCCTCCTCGTCGGCACTCGATCGATATCCGGTGTTCGCTCGGTGGCGAGAACCTGTTACCGGGAGTACTTCGTAGTGGGGCGGCGCGTGGATTGGTCCCGCTCAGCGAGGCGGGGCGGTCACCGTCCGGCCGCGGCGACGCGGGCCTGGACGGCGTCGATCAGAACGGTCGGGATGTCACGCGGATCCTGTGCCACGTAGCTGGTCCCGCCGGGTGTCGCCTCGGCGATCTGCTTGAGGGCGTCGGTGTCGGCGTCGTCGGAGATGCCGATGGTCAGGACCAACACCGGACGTGCCGGGTCCTGCAGTTTCTTCAGACGATCGAGCAGGGTCTGCAGGCTGACGCTTCCGGGATCCTCGTTGCGACCGTCGGTGAGGATGATGACGCTGTTCGAGTAGTTCGGGTCGTAGCTGTCCTGCACCTTCTGGAAGGCGGCCAGGGTGGTGTCGTACAACCCGGTACCACCGCCGACGTACTGGCGGTAGTCGTCGGCGCGCTTGTTCAGGAACTGCCGCTGGGTCTGCCCGTCGGGCCGGACGGAGTCCTCGCGGGCGATCGGGGCGATCTCCACCCAGTCCTGGCCGGGACCGCCCTTGTCGATGGAGAAATACCACATGCCGATCTCGGTGTTGTTCGGGAACAGCTTGTTGCCGGTGAGCGCGGCCTGCACCAGCAGGTCGGCGCGCGTGGTGTCACCGACCGCCTCGTCCATCGACCCCGACACGTCCATGGCGACCAGCGTGCGGATCGGCACGGCGAGCACCGACCACTGACGAAGCGTCTTCTCCTCCTGCGACGGATCCTTCAACACGATCCTGTTCACCTGGCCCACCCCGACGCCGGTCAGCGGTGTGGCCGCGGGGTCGCGGTAACCGGCGGCGTTGAGGGCGGTGGTCCCGGCCTGCGAGCGGAGCGCCTGCGCGAACTCCTCCCCCGCGGTGCGGGCGACGTCGCGCTTGGCTGCGGCCGCGGTGACGAGCATCGGGTAGTCGAGCAGCGTCGTGCCCGCCGTCGGGATCGTCGCGGTGAGCTTCGTCGTCGGATTCGCGCGCGCGAACGACACGAACTCCTGCTCGGTGGTGACGACCGGGGTGGCCGAGGCGTTGGCCAGCGCCAGCCGGTTGGCCTCGCTGTCGTCGTCGGCGCGCAGGTTGCCCTGCTGGATGGCGAGGATCGTCATCGCGTCGCTCATTTCCTTGGCGGTGAGCGTCCCCTTCTCGACCGCGGCGAGCGCACCGACGATCGGGGCGTCACCGGTGGACGAGTCCAGCGGGCTGCCGATGCGCAGGTTGGGCAGCTTCATCACCTCGACCCAGTTCGTCAGCGCGGGCACCGCGGTCCCCGCGACCACGGCCGGCGACGTCGCGACCGATGGGACGACGATGTCGGTGGGGACGCCGACCTGTGTGGTGACGGTGGTCGCGCGGCCGGTCGAGTCGGCCACCCACAGATCGGGCGCCTGGTCGCCACGGGTCAGTTCCCCGGGGATCCGGGCACCCGAGGCGGCCGCGATGGCGAAGTCGTAGCAGGAGTCCGCCGACGCTTGTGGCGCAACGGCTTTGAGCGCCGAGGTCATGGACGGATCGGCGGCGATGGAGATGTCGGTGCGCGTGGCGCAGTCGGGTCCGCTGTCACGCAGGACCGTCGCCCACACGACACCACCGGCGACGAGCGCCGCGACGACCACGAGGGCGAGGACCACCCATCCGCGGCGGCGGCGGCGTCGGGTGTCCCCCCGGGCGGTGTCGTGGCGAGTGCCCGACGGGGCCCCGTCGGCGGACGATCCGTCGGCGGTGTGCCGTCCCATGTCTCCCCTGTCGTCGTCGCACCGGAAAACTGTGCGGTATCGACCGGATCCTAGTGCACGGGGCTATCCGGCGAGGACCTGCTGAAACTCCGCCGTGGATGCGCAGAAGTCGTAGTGCAGGGACGTCACTCGGCGAAGACCTGCGTGAACTTGGCCAGCGACGCGTGCAGGTCCGAATGGACCAGTTTCGCGGCGGCCTTGCCCGCGGGGCCGATCATCGGCAGACCACCGAGGTCGAGGTCGAACTTCACCGTCGATCCGGAGCCCGACTCGGTCACCGCGAGGGTGAGGTCGACCTTCACCCCGCCCTTGCCCTTGCCCTTCAGGCTCACCTGCTTCGGGGGATCGAACTTGTCGACGGTCCACTCGAACCGCACGCGGGTGCCCTTGACCGCCACGACCGACGAGATCTTGAGGCCCTTCTTCAGGTCCTCGGACTTCGGGACGTCGCTGCGCCATCCGTCGTGGATGGTCAGCCACTCGTCGAAGCGGGAGAGGTCGGACACGTACTTCCACGCGACGTCGGGGGTAAGGGGGACGTCGACACTGTCGCTCACTGAGGCCATGCGCTCACCATATTCGGTCGAGCGCCATCGGCCGGTGGCGGTATCTCAGCGCGTCGTGGATTCCCCGTCGGTGTCGGCGAGTGCGGCGAGAACGGCCCGGGTGCGTCGGTCGCGGCGAGCAGCGAGTTCGGCGTAGACCTCCTCGCCGGTCCCGTAGGTCGCCTCGACCGCGTCGACGAGTCGTTCCATGGCGTCGGGGTCGGTCGCCGGGACACCGGGTTCGATGCCGCCGGTCTGCGCACCGACACCCGCGAGCAGGTGTCGGATACCGCCCGGCCCGCCGCCGAGGACGTTGCCCTCGAACAGGCCGATGGTGGCCCACCGCAGGCCGAGCGAGTTTCGCAGGATGGTGTCGAGGTCGGCGGGCGAGACGACCCCCGTCTGCACCAGATAGCGCGCCTCACGGGAGATGGCCGCCTGCAGCCGGTTCGCGACGAACCCGGGTAGCTCCGTGCCGATGACGACGGGCTCCCGGTCCAGTGCGCGATAGAGCGCGACGGCGCCGTCGGTGGTCGTCGACGCCGTGCGCGTCCCGGGCAGGACCTCCACCAGCGGCATCAGCTCGGGCGGGTTGAAGGGGTGCCCGACGAGCACCCGCGCCGCGACGTCGGCGTCGAGGTCCACGGCGATCTCCGAGGCGGTGATCGACGAGCTCGAGGTCGCCAGCACGGCGTCGCCGCGGGCGGCCGCACCGATGTCTGCGAACAGTTGCTGTTTCATCGGCAGGCGTTCGGGGCCGTTCTCCTGCACCAGATCTGCGTCGGAGACGGCGTCGGCGAGGTCGGCAGCGGCGCGCACGGTTGCCGAATCCGGGAAGGCGGCGGCCACGATCTCGGCGAGGTCGGGTCGGGGGTCGGTGATCGCCACGGTCCAGCCGTGGGCGTCGGCCAGACGGGCCCAGGACAGTCCGATGACGCCGGCGCCGACGATCGCGATGGTCGGTGTGGTGTTCTCCGCGTTCATGATCCGATCCCCACGATCCCGGTGAAGGCACTGCCCGGAACCGACGCGACGACACGTTCGGCGGGCGCATCGGAGCGGGTGGGCACCGCGCGAACGGTGCCGTCGAGCGCGGTCACGTAGGCGATTCCGGCGTCGGTGTCGACGGCGAGGCCGATGGCCTCGGCGAAATCGTCGGCCAGGATGGTCGGTGTGGGCGCGGTGGTCCCGGCTTCCGGGACCTGTGCGCAGTTGAGGGTGTTGCCGCGCGGGGCAGCCCCTCGATCGGTCCAGAACAGGGTGTCCGATGCTGCGTCGATCCACAGGTCGATGGGCTCGGGCAGACCCGACCACAGGGTCTCGATGTCGGTGCGGGACTCCGCGGTCTCGCCGTCGGGGATGTCGATGCCGGCGCGGAAGATCCGCCCGGCGTCGCCCTTCGACGGCCCCTTCTGCGTCCAGTAGAGCAGGCCGGCGGTCGCGTCGACGGCGATCCCGACGCACTGGTCCTCGATCGCCACGAGCCCGGTCGCCGGATCACGCTTCGTGACAATCAGATCGATGAGATCGGTCCCGTCGAGCCGCGATCGGCTGACGCGGCCGCCCTCACGGTCACACCAGTAGAGGAATCCGCCGGCGATCGCGAGTTGCTTGCCGGTCGTGATGTCTCCGTCGGCGACGACGGTGGTGACGTCGGTGCCGTCGACCCGCGCCGATCGGAGGCCACCGTTGCGCTCGGTGAAATCCGCTTCCGACGCGCCACGACGGGGACGACCCATCAGGGTCCACCAGATGCGGTCACCCGCAGGGTCCGAGACGATGCCGTCGGGGGCCGAACCGGTCTCGGCGACCACGGTGCTCACCGTGCCGTCGAGATCGATCCGGCGCACAGCGGCGCCCACGATGTCGAGAACCAACAGATGGTTGAACATGATCGACCTCTCAGGCGTGGACGGCATCGGCGTTGTTGAGCAGCGCGCTCGGTGCTCGCAGGACGGTGTCGGAGGCGACGGCGCGTCGGCGTGCGGCCGACACCCCACCGAAGCCGGCGGTGAGGCCGATGAGACGCGCCGCGTGGTGGCCGACCTCGGACTCGTAGGTCATGCCGATGCCGCCGTGCAGCTGGATGATCTCCTCGGCGACCGTGGTGGCTGCGTCGCAGACGTAGACGAACGCGTCGTCGGCGGTCTCGCGGAGGTCGACACCCTCCGTGTTCTCGGCGGTGACCGCCTCGGCGACGGCGGTGGCCCGCAGCGCCATCGACCGGGCGAGCTCGACCTGCGCGTAGAGGTCGGCGGCGCGGTGCACGAGCGCCTGGAACGACGACAGCGGGACGCCGAACTGCTTGCGGCTCTTGAGGTAGTCGACCGTCTGGGTCAGACCGGCCTCCATCAGTCCGATCGCCTCACCGGTGACGGCGATCCGGGCCTGGGCGAACGCGGAGTGCAGGGCGCCCACCACATCGGACTGCTCCGGGGTGTCGCCGAGCAGGACCGCCGGGGTCTGCTCGAAGGCGACCTGCGAGGCGTGTGTCCAGTCGCTGGTGCGGCCGTCGGTGCGGGTGATGCCCGCGGAGTCGGAGTCGACGATCACCACATGGGTCCTACCGTCGGTGTCGGTGACGGTCACCAGCAGCTTCTGGGCCTGGTCAGCGTGCAGCACCGGCGATTTCACACCGCTCACGGTCGCGGTTCCGTCGTCGTGCACCGTCACGGTGACCGCGGGGGCGGCGTCCCACGCGCGGGTGGGTTCGGCGTGTGCGACAGCCACGGTGAACTCGCCCGCGGCGAGCGCACCGAGGAGTTCCTTGGCCTGCGTGGGGGTTCCGAGCGCGGCGATCAGCCAGGCGGGCAGCACCACGCCGTCGAGCAGCGGCTCGGTGGCGGCGTGGCGACCGATGGCCTCGAGGGTGGCGTAGAGCTCCACCGGTCCGGCGCCGGAGCCGCCGTGCTCGTCGGCGATGGTCAGCCCGATCAGGCCCATCTCGGCGAGGGTGTCCCAGACACGTTGATTCCAGCCGAGTTCGGTGGACGTGGCGGCTGCGCGGCCGCCGGTGCCGTAGTCACGTCCGACTGCGGCGTGCACGGTGTCGAAGAGTAGTTGTTGGTCGTCGTTCAGATCGAGGTTCATGGTGGTGACCCCTTCCATGGAGTGGGTGGAGTGGTCGTCGGGCCGGGGTGGTCTACAGACCCACATTGGTCAGAGATTCAGGATGGTTTTGGCGATGACGCCGCGCTGGATCTCGTTAGAGCCACCGAAGATCGACAGCTTGCGCAGGTTCAGGTACTGGGTGGCCGAGGCGGTCGCGGCCTCGTCGGCCTGCAGCGGACCGTCGGTGTGCACCAGGGCCGCGTCGGTTCCGGCGGCGGTCATCCGCAGACGGGTCAGTTCCTGCAGCGTGCGCGTGCCCTCGAGCTTGAGCAACGACGACACCGGGCTGGCGGCACCGTTCTCCGAGGCGCCGGTCACGCGCAGCTGGGTGGCCTCCAGGGCGAGCAGCTTGGTCTTGATCGCGTGCATGGAACCGCGGAACGCCGCGTCCTGCGCGAGTGCCCCGGTTCCGGTCGGCGTCGTCTGCGCGCTCGCCGCGAGATCGGCGAAGACGCGCTGGGCGGTACCGACATGCGCGATGCTGTTCCGCTCGTTGCCGA
Organism: Williamsia phyllosphaerae; assembly: GCF_014635305.1. Classification (NCBI taxonomy): domain Bacteria; kingdom Bacillati; phylum Actinomycetota; class Actinomycetes; order Mycobacteriales; family Nocardiaceae; genus Williamsia; species Williamsia phyllosphaerae. Next base: position 573,791 of record NZ_BMCS01000002.1, read on the forward strand.
GCAGGAACTTGGCGTAGGTCCAGCCCATGTTCTCCTCCCCGACGAGGTTCTCGGCGGGGATGACGACGTTGTCGAAGAAGAATTCGTTGACCTCCGCGCTGCCGTCGACCAGGGTGATCGGTCGGCGCTCGATTCCGGGTGTGGTCAGGTCGAGGAGCAGGAACGAGATGCCCTGCTGTTTGCGGGCGGCCTCGGGGTTCGTCCGGGCGAGGACGAACATCCAGTCCCCATACTGCCCGAGAGTGGTCCAGGTCTTCTGCCCGTTGAGGACGTAGACGTCGCCGTCACGCCGTGCGGTGGTCTTGAGCGAGGCGAGGTCGGAGCCGGCCTCGGGCTCGGAAAAGCCCTGTGACCACCAGATGTCCAGGTTCGCGGTCGCAGGCAGGAACTTCTGCTTCTGCTCCTCACTGCCGAACTCGGCGATGATCGGGCCGACCATCGACACGTTGAACGCGAGCGGTTGCGGCACGGCCGCGCGCTGCAGTTCCGATCCGTAGATGTGCGACTGCGTCGCGGTCCAGCCCTTACCGCCCCACTGCGCGGGCCAGTGCGGCACGGCGAGACCGTGGCGGTTGAGGATGCGCTGGCTGGTGACGATGTCGTCGTGGGTGGTCTGGTTCAGTGCGCTGCGGCGGCGGATGTCGGCGGGCACCTCGTCGAGGAACACCTCGCGCAGGTGATCGCGGAATTCGATGTCGGCACTCGAGAGTTCGAGGTCCATGGCGGTTCTCCTTCGTGAATTACGGCGAACGGGTCGGCGGCGGGGTTCAGGCGGTCGCGGGGGTACGGACCGCGTCGAGCACCTCGTCGGTGCTGGCTCCCGCGCGCTCCGCGTGCCGGTAGAAGCCGGTCGGGGTCTGCGAGAGGTGCAGGGGGTTGGCCACCACGCGGATGGTGCCCTCGGTGGGGTGTTCCATCTCGGTGATGAGTCCGACCTCCCGGACGTACGGGTCCTGCGGCAGGTCGGCGATGTCGACCACCAGGCCGTAGGGCATGTCGTTGGCGGTGAGGTACTCCTCCCACTCCGCGGTCGTCTTGGCGGTCGAGTGGGCGAGGACCTTCTCGATGCCCGCGGTGAACGTCGGGCGGTCGATGGTCGGCGACAGCCACGCGGGATCGGCGGCGTCCTCGGTCAGCCCGGCGCCGATGAGCAGCTTGCGCACGGCCTCGTTGGTGTAGGGCACCGCGGCGATGGCGCCACCGTCGGCGGTGCGCATGGCGGCGTGGGCGCCGGTGAGACTCAACGGGTTCCCGACATCGCCGGCGGCGGGGACGAAGACGTCGCCGGCCATGTGCTCGACCATGTTCACCGCGATCATCGCGTCGGCCATGGCGAGCTGCACGTGCTGGCCCTGCCCGGTCCGTAGCTGGTGGTACAGCGCGGCGAGGACACCGTTGAGCAGGTACAGGCCCGCGGTCTTGTCGGCGATGAAGGTCGGCATGAACTGCAGCGAGCCGCCTGCGCGGTCCTGCAGGCTGACCAACCCGGACACGGCCTGGATGACCTCGTCGTAGGCGGGGCGGTTGCCCTGCGACGAGGTGGGTGCGAAGCCCTGCGCGTGTGCGTAGACGAGGTGCGGGAAGCGCTCGTGCAATGCGTCGTAACCGAGCCCGAGGCGGTCGAGCGCGGCGGCGCGCATGTTGGTCACGAGCACGTCGGCGTCGGCGAGCAGCGCGAACAGGTCCTCGAGCCCCTTCGGGTCCTTGAGGTTGATCGCGACGCTGCGCTTGTTGCGGTTGACCTGCATGTAGAGCGGGGCCATGCCGGGGTTGCGACCGGTGTTGGCCGGTGACTGCCGGGCGGTGTCGAAGGGCGGCTCGATGCGGATCACGTCGGCGCCGAAATCGCCGAGGATCTGGGTCGCGTACGGGCCCATCACGACGGTGGAGATGTCGATGACGGTGACTCCGGCGAGGGGACCGGCGTTCTGCGCGGTGGTGCCGGCCGTGGTGGCGGTGTCTGCTGTGTTGCTCGTGGCTTCCGTGTTGCTCATGTCTTCGACGGTAGGTCGTTACCGGGAGTAAGGGAATTACCGACTGACTCAGATCGGTGTGTCCACAGCGATAACACCAGGGCTACGCTGCTCAGCTGTGGAGATGCATCACCTGCGGTACTTCCTGGCCGTCGCCCGTGAACTGAACTTCACGCGCGCGGCCCGGTCGCTGAACATGTCGGTGCCACCGCTCAGTCAGCGCATCCGGACGCTCGAACACGAACTCGGCACTCCCCTGTTCGAACGGTCGACGCATCACACCAAGCTGACCCCGGCGGGCGAGGCGCTGCTTCCGCTGGCGTCGTCCGTGGTCGCCGACTTCGACGCCATCCCCACCCTCATCGGACCCGAGATCGGTCGCACCGACGTCCGACTTGCCGTCCCCGATGTCCTCAACCCCCGGCACCGTCGCGCACTGACCGACGCGATCCGCGGCCTCGACGCGTCGTTCTCGTTCACCATCCGACAGATGCCGTCGCTGCAGATGGAGTCGGCGTTGCTGAGCAGTTCCATCGACATCGCCATCGCGCACGTGGGCACCACCGACGAACGGCTGTCGACGCGGGTGCTCTACAGCGAGCCGCTCGGGGCCGTGGTCGACGCGACCCGGTTCCCCGGCCGGACGTCGCTGTCGATGGCCGACCTGCGGGGACTGCGCTACATCCAGGGGCCTCGTCACTGGGATCTCGGCGCCGGTCGTACCGATCGGCTGGCCGCCGCGGGCGCGGTGGTCGATGCCGGGGCGAGCTTCACCGACACCAGCGGGTTGCTGTTGTTCCTGCGCAGCACCGCGGCGTTCACGATCGTGCCATTGGAGTCGGAGGCGGTGCTGTCGGTGGACCGCGCCGAGTACGCGGTGCTGCCCGTCGACGACATGGACGAGTCGTTGACCACCTACCTGGTGCGCCGTGTCGCCGACACCTGGCTCGATCCGGTGGTCGCCGTTCTCGGCCGCACCCACCACGACCCCGACCCCGCCTGACCCCGCCAGTTGGGCACGTAAACACCCCAGTTGGGCACATAAGTACGCCAGTTGGGCACGTAAGTCCGTTGGTTGGGCAGTCGATGCCCAATCAGCGCACGTACGTGCCCAACTGATGGGTTTACGTGCCCAACTGGCGTATCAGCGCGAGCAGGTGGAGGGCGCGGGATCGCCCGCGAAGCGGTTGCCGATCCAGGCGATCGCGCTCGGCGTCAGTCCGGTGTTGGTGTGGCCCTTGCCCTGCGCCACCGACAGCGACAGCGTGTCGCCCATCGCGCAGGCTCGGCGGACGGCGGCCGCGGTCCACGCCGGGGTGATGATCTGATCGGCGTCGCCGTACCCGACGAACAGCGGTCCGGCCGAACGTCGTTGGGGCAGCGAGTCGACGAGGAGCATGTCATGGAGTCGTCGTAACGCATCGGCCGAGGCGATGGTCGCATCACCCGGCTGGACCTTGGTGATGGCGGAGAACTTCCGGAACGAGCTGCCCGGGCCGCAGGACGTCAGGTCGGATGCGCCCGCCGCCAACGCCCCACGCATGTAGTCGCTCACCGGGAAATCGGGGTACACCGCACGCAGACCGTCGACGATGAGTGGGATGAACGCCATCTGGATCTGCGTGAACCGCGGTGCGACATAGGGTTGCGCATCGGCGCCGTCGGCGATGGGCGCGACATCGGCGGCCGGGGCGAGGGCTGCGGCGCCGACGAACTCGAGGCCGGTTCCGTAGTCGGTCGCGTGTTCGGCTGATGCCCACGCGGCCTGGCCGCCCTGGGAGCTACCGATCGCGGCCCATCGGGTTCCCGCCTGCGGCACCATCTCTCGGGCGGCGCGCACCATGTCGATCATGTTGTAGGCGATGGTCCGCGAGTTCAGGTACGGATGCGGGACGTCGGACTCACCGAGGCCCTGATAATCCGACGCGGCGACGACGTAACCGTCGTCGAGCAGCGTTGCGACGGTGGAGGTCTCACCGAGCAGGTCCGGATACCCGGATGGCCCGCAGTTCGATGCGGTGCCGGTGGTGCCGTGACCGAACGCGACGATCGGCCATCCACCCGGCGGAGGGGTTCCCGACGGCACCGCCACGTATCCCGACACGCGGGTACCGAAGCTGCCGGTCGGGTCACCCGGCGCGTATCCGGCTGTCGAGCGGTAGACCACACGCGAGATGTTCTCGCCGGCCAGACGGCCGTCGGGATCGACCGTCAGAGGCGATCGTTCGAGGATCTCACCGCGCGCGTCACCCACCGGGGCCGGCGGCAACGACGACGACGCGGAGGACGAGGGCCCAGAGGACGACTGCCCCGGCGACGATCGGCCGCCCGACGAGTCCGACGAACCGGTCGGCGCGGATGTCGAACATCCGAGCGCCAGGGCCGCGATCATCGCGACGATGACCGCCGACGCCGGACGCGCCGACCGGTTGCCGATGATGGGTGTGCCTACTTCGGCTGGTCGCCCAGCTTGCGGGCTGCGTCCTTGGCGGCGTCGCGACCCTTGTTCACCTGGCTGGTGTACTTGCCCTTGGTCGCCTTGTCGACGGCCTGAGCACCCTTGTCGATGTACTGCGAGTTCTTGCTGATGGCCGTCTTGGCCTTGTTGGCGAGCTGCTTGAAATCCATGTCGACCCCTGTTCGTCGTGGTGGTGTTCGGTTGGTCGCCAGTCTAGCCGCGCGGGCGACATGTCCGATTTCGCGACGACCACCGGAACTCAGCCGACGTCCTCCCACCAGGTCTGATCGGCGATCCCCGGCCCGGTTCGGGCGACGACGTCGATCCGCGCCCCCGGCGCCGGCGTCGCGACCTCAGCGGATGCGGCGTCGGCGGCGGTGAGCATGCGGGTCACCGGCTCGTCCCACGGATGTATCGCGAGATTGAACGTCGCCCAGTGGATGGGCACCATCAGCGAGTCCGACAGCGACGACCCGGCGAGAAAACGGTGCAGCTGCACACCCTCCTCGGGGTTGACATGGATGTCGGGCCACAACTCCCCGTACGCCCCGATGGGGACCAGCGTGAGCTCGTAGGGTCCGGTCCTCTGGGCCGAGTCGGCATAGGCCTCGGTGAAGCCGGTGTCGCCGGTGAAGAACGCGTCGTGCGACGGTCCGTGGATGCCCCAGCTGGCCCACTGGGTGAGGTTGCGGACCAGTCCGCGACCCGAGAAGTGCCGCGCCGGAAGGCAGTCGAAGGTCAGGTCGAGGTGGGTGACCTGACCACCCCAGTCGCTCTCGGAGATGCGGCCCGCCTTGATACCCCAGTACTCCAGGTGTGCGCCGACACCGACCGGGGCGACGAAGTGCGCGTCGGGCTGACGCCGCGCGATCTCGACAACCGTCGCCATGTCGAGGTGGTCGTAGTGGTCGTGACTGAGCAGCACGACGTCGATCGGGGGCAGGTCGGCCGCCGTGCACGGCGCGCGATGCAGTCGCGCCGGGCCGACCACCTGCGACGGCGAACACCGTTTGGAGAGCACGGGATCGGTGAGCACCCGCCTGCCGTCGATCTCGATGAGCGAAGTCGCGTGGCCCAGCCACGTCACCGCGAGCGCGCCGACGGTGGTCTCGAAGTGCGGGGTGCGCACCGGAACGATGCCCCGGGGCTGACCCCGACGGCGCTCACGCAGCATGTCGCGGGTGTTGCCCGCACTCGGGGTGATCGGTGACGCCGGTTCTCGGTTCGCGAAGGATCCGTCGGTCTGGTTCGGCGAGGACGCGATGTGCGGCGCGATCGCCTCCGGCGAGGCCCCGAACGCCCGGCCCGCCGGTACCCCCGTCGCGGCCAGACCCGAGGTGAAGGCTCCGACGGTGCTGGTTGCTGCATTGGCAGCGAGTTTTCGGATCACTCTCGTCACAGTACTGACGATGGGTCGCCGATCCGACCACGGTTTCGGTCCGCCGACGCGGGAATCATCGCGTCGCGAACCTGGTTGACTATGTATGGCAATAGTCAGACTCTGGAGGTCTCATGACACGCTCATCGATCACCGACGCCGTCATCGTCGGCGCCGTCCGCACCCCCATCGGCAAGGGCAAGGCGAACGGGGCGCTGCACGGCGTACACCCGGTCGACATGCTGGCGCACAGCCTGCGCACCCTCGTCGAACGCACCGGCATCGACCCCGCCCTCATCGACGACGTCATCACCGGCACCGTCACACAGGCCGACGAACAGGGCCAGAACATCGCGCGCAACGCCGTGTTGGCCGCCGGGTTCGACGAGTCGGTACCCGCGACGACCGTCAACCGACAGTGCGGATCGAGTCAGCAGGCCATCTCGTTCGCCGCCCAGGGCGTGATGTCCGGTGCGTACGACGTGGTCGTCGCAGCGGGCGTCGAGTCCATGGGCCGCGTGCCGATGATGTCCGACGTCCGCCCGGGCGCCGAACCGTTCGGCGTCGACCTCGCGGCGCGCTACCCCGACGGCTTCATCCCACAGGGGTACAGCGCGGAACTGATCGCCTCGCGGTGGGGCCTGAGCCGGACCCAGCTCGACGAGTTCGCGCTGTCCAGCCATGAGAAGGCGGTCGCGGCCACCAAGGACGGTCGGTTCGCCGCCGAACTCGCCCCGCTCGCCGGTCTCGACCACGACGAGATGATCCGCCCCGGTGGATCGTTGGAGTCGTTGGCGGGGCTGCGGTCGGCGTTCTACGACGAGACGATCGCACGGCGTTTCCCCGAGATCGGCTGGGACATCACCGCCGCCAACTCGAGTCCACTCTCCGACGGCAGCGCCGCGGTCCTGATCACCTCGTCGGAGACCGCGCGGCGACTCGGCCTGACCCCGCTGGCGCGCATCCACACGACCACCGTCGTCGGATCCGACCCGATCCTGATGCTCACCGGGGTCATCCCGGCCACCGAGAAGGTGCTGGCCAAGGCCGGTCTCACCATCGCCGACATCGACCTGTTCGAGGTCAACGAGGCGTTCAGTCCCGTGGTACTGGCCTGGGCGCACGACACCGGCGCCGACCTGGCGCGCACGAACGTCAACGGCGGGGCCATCGCGCTCGGGCATCCACTCGGCGCGAGCGGCGCACGCATCATGACCACGCTCGTCAACGCCCTGCACCAGACCGGCGGTAAGTACGGCCTGCAGACGATGTGCGAGGCGGGCGGTCAGGCCAACGCCACGATCATCGAACGGCTCTAGCTGCTGAGTGCCTGCGCGATGGGGGTGTCGCCGTCGGTGAACTCGATCATCTGACCGATGGTCGCGGGCGTCGCGAGTGCCGCGACGATCACGGCGGCGACATTCGCGCGGCTGGTCTTCGTCTCGCGGTCGGCGCCCTGCGCCTTGGTGACGATGGACCCGGATCCGGCCTCGTCGGACAGGGAGCTGGGGCCCACGATGGTCCAGTCCAGATCGCTGGCGCGCAGGTACTGGTCGGCGTCGCCCTTGGCTTCGGCGTAGGCGTAGAACGAATCTTCCGGCGACACACCGTGATCGACCGAGGCGCCGTAGTAGGACACCAGGATGAAGCGCTTGATCGAGTTGGCCGACGCGGCATCGATGCAGCGGATCGCGGCGTCGCGGTCGACGGCGAAGGTGCGATCGGCGTCTCCGCCACCGGCACCGGCGGCGAAGATGACGGCGTCGTGTCCGGCGATGGTCTCGATGATCTCCTCGGTCGACTGGTGCTCGACGTCGGCGACCACGGGAACCGCACCCGTGCCGGTGATGTCATCGGACTGGTCGGGATTGCGGATCAACGAGCTCACCTGGTGACCGTCGTCGACCAGCAGACGCGCGGCCTGCAGTGCGATCTTTCCGTGGCCTCCGACGATGGCGATGCTTGACATGTCCACTCCTCACTCCGCGGCGTACCGGCGGTGTGGTCTGCGTTCCGGCCGTTCATTCACCGGGTGTGTTCCAACGCTAGCAAGCAGCCACTTCGTGCCGATCGAGCAGCCACTGGCGCTTTGGCCAACGATGGTTCATTATCAGCCGGTGCTCGACTGTCGATCACAAATTCGTGAGTTGAGGCACCGATGCGTGTGTGGACCCTGGTCGGCGCGTGCGCCGGTCGTCTCCTCGTCCTGATCGTCACCACCGTTGCTGCGATGGGACTCGCCGTCGCCGCACCCGCGCACGCCGCCGACGGGGCCGGAGTCCGTTATGTCGCACTGGGTGATTCGCGTGCGGCCGGTCCCACGATCACGTCGTCGTTCAACGCCGACGGGTGCGGCCGCTCCGGCGGCGGCTACCCGGAACGGGTCGCCCGCGCACTGAGGCCGGCATCCTTCACCGACGTCGCCTGCGTAGGTGCGAAGACCGCGGATGTCGTCGACAGTCCGCAGCGCACCTCGCTTCCCGTCGCACGTACGGTCTCCGTCCAGGCCGACGCGTTGCGTCGCGACACCGACCTCGTGACCCTGTCCATCGGCGGCAACGACATCGGCTGGGGCGGTCTGATCAGCCCCTGCTTCGGCCTGTCCCCGCAGACCGATGTGCACTGCCGCTCCGACTCGGCTCTCCGCGCGCAGATGACGGCCCGCTTCGCCGCGCTGAGCGTCTCGGTCGACCACGTGCTGCGTGTCATCTCCGAACGCTCCCCCAACGCGCGGGTGTTCGTCGTCGGGCACGGCGGCTACTACGGTCTGCGCGGGTGCTTCCCGGATGCGAACCTGAGCGCCGCCGACGCCCCGTTCGTCCGTGACTTCTTCCGTCGCTTCGACGCGGTGCTCTCCGGTTCCGCGCGGCGCCACGGCGCCACCTTCGTCGACATCGCCGGCCCCGCTGCCGGCCACGACGCCTGCGCCCCGGACTCGCAGCGCTGGTTCACCGGGCAGCTGCCCCGAGGCAACGGACTGCCCAATCACCCGACCCAGCTCGGCAACGCCGCGATGGCACGTCTCGTCCTCGCCGCCATCGCGCGCTGACCCGATGTGTCCTGGCGCACAGGGCGACGGTCCGCTACATTCGTTTGTGGTGCTAAGCAACCCCTGAACATCGGTCAATGAAGCCGCGTGCAAAGCAGCAGCCGAAAGAATGCGAGGAACGCGATGACACCGTCCCTGGATCCGACACCCGAAGTTGTCGACTACCCGTTCAACCGGCCCGACAACCTCGAGCTCGCCGGCGAGTACGCCGCGATCCGACAGGGTCCCGGCCTGGCCCGCGTCCGACTCCCCTTCGGCGAGATCGGTTGGCTGGCAACGCGGTACGCCGACGCCCGAACGGTACTGGCCGACCCCCGGTTCAGCCGTGCGGAATCGGTGACCCATGACGAGCCGCGGATGCGCGAGGGCAGGCAGACCGGCGGGATCCTCTCGGTCGACCCACCCGATCACACCCGTCTGCGGGTGCTGGTGGCCAAGGCGTTCACGGTCAAGCGCATCGAGGCGCTGCGGCCCACGGTGAAGCAGCTGTGCCAGAAGCTCATCGACGATGCGGTGGCCGACGGCGCCCCCACCGACATCGTCGATCGATTCGCGCTCCCCCTGCCGGTGCAGGTCATCTGCGAGCTGCTCGGGGTCCCCACCTCCGACCGCCCGCGGTTCCGGGCGTGGAGCGACGCCGCCCTGTCGACCACGTCGATGACCGCCGACGAATACCAGGCCAGCCGCGAGGAGTTCCGCGACTACATGCGCGGGCTGCTGGCGATCAAGCGCGAGACGCCCACCGACGACCTGATGACCGCGCTGGTCGCCGCCCGTGACGAGGGCGACAAGCTGACCGAACTCGAGCTCATCGACCTGTGCAACGGGATCCTGGTGGCCGGCCACGAGACCACCGCATCGCAGATCCCCAACTTCGTTCTGTATCTGCTCGGCCGGGAGGGCAGTTGGCGACGACTGCACGACGAGCCGGACCTGATCCCGGCGGCCGTCGAGGAGCTGATGCGTCTCGTTCCACTCGGCCTCGGAGGCGGTCAGGCGCGGTACGCGACCGAAGACGTCGTCCTCGGTGACGTCACGGTGCGCGCGGGTGAGCCGGTGCTGGTCGCGATCGCCGCCGCGAACCGCGATCCCGAGGTGTTCGACGACCCGGAGACGTTCGACCTCGAGCGTGGACGCACCCCGCACATCGGGTTCGGGCACGGCGCCCACCACTGCCTCGGGGCCGCGCTCGCCCGACTCGAGTTACAGGAGGCCCTGCTGGCGTTGACCCGGAATTTCCCGGATCTCGCGGTCACCGAGGTGGACTGGAAGACCGAGATGGTCGTCCGGGGACCCAAGAAGATGATGATCACGTGGTGAGCGCGCAGTCGACCGGTTCGGCCGACGCCACTGGTGACGGGCGGTGGTCGGTGCAGGTCGGTGAACACTGCATCGGATCGGGCATGTGCGTCGCACTCGACCCCGAGCACTTCTCACTGGAGAACGGTCGGGCCCGCGCCGAGGGGGCTCAGGTCGCGCCCGATCAGCGCTACCTCGACGCCGCCGACACCTGCCCGGCCGCGGCGATCACCGTGACCGACGCCGACGGGACCGAGTTGGCCCCGACCTGACCGGCGGCGATGCCCCGTCCCGGCGCGCCGGGGGCCCCTCGTGCGCCGGGATGGGTCATCATGGGCACGAATCCTTCTGCCGAGAACCGAGCGAAACGAGGACGTCCGATGCGTTGGTGGCGCCCCCGCGCACACGCACCCTTCCACCGCGTCGGAGCGTTCGTCGTCATCGCCGCGAGCGCGATTGCGATGGGCGCGACCGGCCCGGCGTCGGCCGCGCAGGGCGATCCCCCGATCCACTACGTCGCGCTCGGTGATTCGCGCGCCGCCGGGCCAACCGTCGGTTCACAATTCGCCGACGAGGGATGTGGCCGGACCTCGAACGGGTATCCCAGCCTCATCGCCGCCGCTCTGGCACCCGCGTCGTTCACCGACGTCGCGTGCGGTGGTGCGACCACGGCCGATGTCGTCGACCGCGATCAGATCACCAATCCGCCGGTGCGCAAACGCGTTCCGGTGCAGTCGTCGGCCCTGCGCCCCGACACCACCCTCGTCACGCTCTCGATCGGCGGTAACGACCTGCGGTGGCGGGGACTGCTGACCCCGTGCTTCGGTACGCCCACCTCCGGGGACCGGTTCTGCCGCGACGACCCGACCATCCGCTCGACGATGGAGTCGAGGTTCGTCACGCTGGCGTCGGCGACAGACCGTGTGCTGCAGGTCATCCGGCAGCGCTCGCCGATCGCACGGATCGTCGTGGTCGGTCACGGCGGGTACTTCGGCCTGCAGGGCTGCTCCCCGGACGCCCGGCTCAGCGCCGGTGACGCGACGTTCGTCCGCTCGTTCTTCGACCGCTTCGACAACGTGCTGGCCGGTTCGGCACTACGGAACAACGCCACCTACGTCGATGTGGCCGCGGCCGCCGAAGGCCATGACGCATGTGCGACCGCGGGCGAGCGGTGGTTCACCGGGTCGGTGCGACGCGCGCAGACTCCTCCCAACCATCCGACCCCGGCCGGCAGTGCCGCGATGGCCCGGTTGGTGCTGGCCGCACTCGGCGCCTGACGACGCCACCGGAGGAGAGCTCAGACGGGGACTCGGGTGAGCGCGGCCGCGTGGTCGAGTCGGTCGAGTGCCCGCACCGCGACCCGCGTGGCCGTCGAGAGTTCTTCCGGGTCACGGTTCATCAGCTCCACCACGGGTGAATCGTCGGCGAGCACGCCGTCGTAGACGTCGGTGTCGCCGCGCACCACCGACCGCAGCGAGTCCACCGCGGCCCGCACCTCCTGGGCCCCGCGACGCAACCCCTCGGCCAGGTCTCCGGTGGGACCGCCGTCGTGTTCGGCGTTGGCCGCCAACATCCCCGCCCGCGCGAGCGCGTGGGCGGCACGGTCGCAGGCCTCGAGGACACGGACCAGTCGTGCCGTGCCCCGCCGCGCCCGACTCGTCGGACCCATCCCCAGCGGCTTGGCCGAGGTCTGCAGTTCCTGCAGGGCGGTGTCGAGCCGCCGCGACAACGGCACCAGGTCCACGCCGGAGCCCGGTTCGAGCACCGAGTCGATCGACTCGGCGATGACCTCGTCGAGGGTGTCGAGATAGGTGTCGACCTTCTCGCGCACGGTTTCCCGGGTGCGGATGGGGAGGATGAAGTACGCCGCACCGATACCCACGGCGGCGCCCACGCAGGTCTCGGCGATCCGCAGTTCGAGCACCGCCACGCTGAACGTGCCGAGCAGTCCGTAGAGCATGGCCAGCAGCACGGTGACGAAGAAGACGAGCAGTCCGTTGGCGATGGTCACCAGGTAGAAGGCACAGAAGACGCAGACCACGATCAGCGCGAGCTGAAGCGGCGGTCGGTGTCCGACGAGCGCCGCGAGCACCACCCCGGCGAACACCCCGGCGACGGTGCCGACGATCCGGTGTCCGGCCCGGGTGAGGATCTCACCGCGCGTGGAGGTTCCGGTGAACACCACGAACGCCGAGAGCACCGCCCAGTACCACCGGTTCGGTGACACCAACTCCCCCAGGACCGTCGCCACCGATGTCGCGATGGCCACCTGGATCGCCGCCCGGGTGCTGGGCCGTAGCCGCGCGACCGCGTCGGTGAGCCACCACCACCGTCCGCACCGGCCGGTGTCGGGGGGCGGGGCGTCGGGGTCGTCTGCAGTCTCGGTTGCGGCGTCATCCGGCGGCTCGGGGGTGGGCTCCCGGGTCCAGCCCAGTGCGGGCAGCGTGCCGATCCGATGGTGTGTCGGCTCGGGTGGGGTGAGTGCGTGCGCGGTCACGCGGTGTACGGCGATGTGCGCCCGCACCACCCGGGCGGCCGAGCGGATCGCGATGGTCGTCTGGTCGCTGCCGGTCGTCGAGGCGTCGGCGGCCATCGCGGTGCGTCGCAGCGACCGCAGATCGTCCTCGGTGGGGTGGTTGCGCAACGCGCCCCGGACCGCGGCCATGACCTCGTCCACCGTGGGGTTCCAGTTGACGGGGTCGAAGGCACGCAGAGCGAACGCGAGTTGTTCGGTGGCCTGCTGGGCGTCGAAGACGCGTCGGGAGAGGTCGTTGCCGGTCACCGAGAGGTGCGCCGAGGCCACGTTGCGGTCGAGCCAGTCCTCGATCATCAGCGCGGTGTTGGCGAGTCGTTCCAGGACGTGGCGCATCCCCTCCGGGTCGGGGACGGCGCCGGTCGCGTCCGGCGTCACCGCGTCGACCACCGCCAGCGACGACGCCCTCAGCGACTTGGTGAGCCGACTCAGTTCGGCGCCCGCCCACTCGTGTTGGAAGGCGAAACGCACCACCAGCGACGAGGCGACCCCGAGCGCGATCGCCAGCGCCAACACCGGGATCTGCGACGGGGTGGCGCGCAGGAACAACGAGAAGAAGTAGGCGATGAACGACGCCATCCCGAGCGCGAACCCGCGCGGACCGAAGCGGCGCACGTAGACCGCGGTGAACAACACCGCCACGAAGCCGACGTCGGCGATCACCCCGTACTGCGTCAGCACGGCGGCCAGGGTCACCGCGGCGATCGCGGGCAGCGTGATCATCGCCGTGGTCAGCAGGCGTGCGTGCGCGGTGCGGTCCTTGACGACGAACGAGGAGAACATCGCCACCACCGACCCCAACATCGCGACGGTGATCGGTTGGCCCAGAGCGCGTGTGGTGACCACCAGCACGAGCAGGGCCAGCACGAGGGTCAGCGTGGTCTGGCTCGCGCTGCGCAGTCGGAGGGCACCCGGGTCGGACACGACGAGAAATCGTGCAGCGCGATCGGCCGACGCGCGCAGGGACACCTCCATGAGAACCCAGCTTACGGCGGTGGCGCCGTCCGGATCACCGTGTCAGGACCCGAACGGGATGCCACCGATCTCGATCGCGCGGGTGAAGGTGAGCTTGTCGAATTCGCGTCCGTATTCGTCGATGGCGGAGATGTCCATCCGGCTGCGGGTCAGGCCCGGGATGCCCGGTGTGACGTCGATGCTGATGAACGAGTAGTTGCGGAAACGCACCCGCGACCACTCGACGCTCTCGGCCTTCTTCTGACCGTCCGGGGTCCACACGTAGCTGTTGGGCACCGTGTTGTCCTTGACGACGTTGCCGCGGTAGCTCTCCGATTCGCCGGGCTGGAAGCCGTAGCGCGGACGCCCGCCACCGCCGACGGTGTAGTAGACGGTGCCGTCGGTCTTGGCCGACACCGTCGAGCGGTCGGGAGCGGCCTTGCGCGGCTGGTTGTTCCGGATCGGGTCGGTGCGCTCGAAGATGTGGTTGTGCGCCTGGAAGACGGCGTCGACCTGGTACTGGTCGAACAGCTTGCTCCACGCCGCGCGGACTCCGCCGTCGCTGGCGTGCGAGTCGGTCGTCGAGTACGCGCAGTGGTGGAAGAAGCAGACGATGAAGTCGATGTTCGGGTCGGCGCGGAACTTCGCCAGCGAGCTCGCGACCCAGCTGTTCTGACGTCCGCCGCTGTAGCCGGTGTTCGCGGTGATCTCGTAGGAGACGTCGTTGGCGTCGAGGGAGAGGACGGCGACGTTGCCGTAGACGACCGAGTACACCGACGGGCATCCCGCGGGGCCGTTGGACGGCTGGTCGAGGCGCTTGGCGTGTCCGCCGTAACCGTTGGGCGAGTACAGCGCCTCCATGTCGTGGTTGCCGGTGGCGAACATCCACGGGGTGCGCGACGCCGACTTCTCGATCGCGGCGAAGTAGCCGTCCCACACGTAGGGGTTGAACTTGTCGAACCCGGACGGCGCGCTGCCGCTGGGGACGAAGTTCGGCGGCTTGCCCGCACCCGAGGGATCCGCGTAGGCGATGTCGCCGGCGAGGATGTGGAACGCGCCGTTGCGGGCCGCGATCTGGTTGACGATGTTGGCGGCGTGCTTGACCGACGGCTGGTTGTCGGCCTTGTAGTACAGGTCGTCGTAGTCGCCGGCCTTGAGTCCGGCGGGCTTCGAGGGGGTCTCGTCGACGCCCTGGTCGCCCATCATCGTGAACCGGAACGGTGCGCTGCGTCCGCGACCGAGGGCCGGTGCGGCGCTGCGGACGTCGGTGACGTGACCGTCGGAGGTACGCCAGCGGTAGAAGTGCGGCAACCGTGACGGCAGACCGTCGACCGGGGCGTGCACGTAGAACTGCTCGGCGCCGAGGATGCCCCCGGAGCTGATGGGCACCTGGCTGATCAGGTTGCGCACCTCGGCGACGGTGGTGGCACCGAGCGCCGGTGTCGGGCCGTGGTCGAGGAACACCTTGGCGCTGCCCGGGTTACGCGAGAGCTGCGCGGAGAACCGGAGCTGGCTCGCGGCGTCGGAGCCGAACGAGACGTGTCGACCGCCGACGGCAAGCGGGGCGTCGGCGGCGTAGGCGATGCCGGAGAACGCGAGGTTCCCGACGCCGGCGGCGGCCGCCGCGGCTGCACTGCCCGCGAGGAAGTTACGGCGCGACACCGCGTGCCGCTTGAGGTTCCCGACGTGCCAGTCGTGCTGCTCGGCGGTGGTCATCTGCGCGGCCACCGAACGGGGAATTCCGGTGTCGACGGTCTCGCCTAAAGGATTCACGGGCATGCATCAAAGATCACGGCATCAGCCCGGCAGCCGGGTGATCGGCACGTGTCCGTTCGGTGAACGGCGCCTGAATGCTGCTGCTGATCCGGGCATCCCGCCCATCCATCCGCGTCGAGTGGGCGGCTGCGGACGCCCAGTCGACGCGGGTCAGCTCTTCTTGGGCGGCAGCGGGATGAAGTAGCTGGTGCGCTGTTGGTATTCCTTGTATCCCGGGCGCTGCTCCATATGCCGTTCGAGCAGCCGGGCGCCGGTCGCGAACACGAGGAAGTAGGTCATCGCGATCGGGGACAGGAACGTCACGACGGTGGGCCAGAACGTCATGCACACGAGAAACGTGCCCCACCAGACGCAGGCATCGCCGAAGTAGTTGGGGTGCCGGGTGTATCGCCACAGCCCCTTGTCCATGACGGTGCCCTTGTTCGACGAATCGGCCTTGAACCGATCCATCTGCAGGTCGCCCACGGTCTCGAACGTGACGCCGACGATCCAGACGATCACACCGATCACCGCGAGGTACCAGAGCGTGCCGTGCGCGACCGCCGACACCTGCAGCGGAAGCGAGACGAACCACAGGGCGGGTCCCTGCGTCGCGTAGATCCGGGTGATCGCGGTCAGCGTGCGGTTGCCGCCCGCGTCGTCGAGGAGCTTCTCGTAGCGCGGGTCCTCGCCCTTGCCGCGCGAGCGTCGGAACATCGACGACGCCAGGCGCAGTCCCCACGCGCCGATGAGCACGAGCACGAGGAGTCGGCGCCACAGGTCGCCGTTGCCGAGCACCGCGGTGATCGCCGCGATCACGACGAAACCCAGGCCCCAGGTCACGTCGACGACGTTGTGTCTACCGATCGAGAAGCCGATGGCGGCGGTGATCGACAGCAGGATGATGATGCCCGCGAGACTCGCCGCGGACACCAGGACGAACTGGCTCCAGTCGAAGGTCATCAGAAGTTCCGCACCGGCGGCATCGACGACCGGCCGCGCAAGTTGGTGCGGACGGAGAGGATCTGGTCGACGCCCATCCGGCCGTCACGGAAGGCCATGCCGCCACCGACGAGATAGAGCCGCCAGACCCGGGCCGTCTCCTCGCCGACCATGGCGACGACGTCGTCCCATCGCTTCTCGAAGGTGTCGTACCAGACGTCGACGGTGCGGACGTAGTGCTCGCGCATCGCGTGGACGTCGCGGACCTCGAGTCCGGACTCCTCGATCATCGCGACGGTCTCGCCGACCGGACGCATGAACATGTCGGGGGCGATGAACTGCTCGATGAACGGTCCGCCTCCCGGGTTGTCGCCGTGCTTTCGCGACATCTGCTGGATGAGCACGCGTCCACCCTCGATGACGTTGTCGTGCAATGCCTTCGTGTAGGTCGGGTAGTTCTCCTGGCCGACGTGCTCGCCCATCTCGATCGAGGCGACGGCGTCGAACGGGCCGTCCGGGATCTCGCGGTAGTCCTGGATGCGGATCTCGACGCGGTCACCCAACCCGCGCTCGGCGATCCGCGCGTCGATGAACGCCTTCTGCTCCTTGGAGATGGTGACACCGGTGACCTGAGCGCCGTACTCACTGGCCGCGAACAGGCTCAGCGAGCCCCAGCCGCAGCCGACGTCGAGGAATCGCATGCCCGGGCGGGCGTCGAGTCCGATCTTGCGGCAGACCATGTCGAGCTTGTCGCGCTGCGCCTGCTCGAGGGTGTAATCCGGTGCGTCGGAGGTGAAGTAGGCACTCGAGTACGCCATGTTCGGGTCGAGCACCATCGAGTAGAAGTCGTTCGACAGGTCGTAGTGGTGGCTGATGGCGGCGCGGTCGCGGGCGAGGGTGTGCAGCTTGCCCTTGACCACGGCCTGCGATGCGGGGGCGGGCAGCGGCCGACCGAGGACGCCGAGCTTGGCGACCGCGCGGACCAGTTGTGCGACGCGGGCAGGGGTGATCTTGATGCGCGACAGGTTCCGCTCGGCGATCACCGTCCAGATGTGGGTCAGCGCCTCGTTGAGGTCACCCTCCACGTCGATCTCGCCGGTGACGTAGGCCTGCGCGGCACCGAGTTCGCCCGGGCTCCACAGCAGACGCCGCAGCGCGTCGGGGCTGCGCAGGGTGACGTGCGGCGCGTCGACCGGACCGGCGGTGCTGCCGTCCCAGGCGGTGAGGTGCACGGGGATCTCGCCGCCGACGTACGGCGCCAGCAGGTTCGCGACGGTGCCGGCGGCACCGGTCGTGGCCGGTGCGGGGGTGGTGTCGGTGATGCTCATCGTCGGTTCTCCTGTCGGGCCCGGTGCTCGGGGTGATCGTCTCGGCAGCGTTGCGCCATGGCGGTGATCGTCTTCACGACCTTGCGGGTCCACACCCACGGCCGCATCAGCATGAAGTGTCCGGCGAAGCTCATCGACGTCCAGGTGGCGTCGACACCGCGGTCGGCGGCGCGCTCGGTCGCCGCGCGCGAGATCCGCGGGCTGGTCCAGCGGTCCATCGTCCCGTGCAGCACCACGAGCTGCCGGCCGGGCCGGAAGGTGTCGGTCGCGCCCGGGTCCATCCACCACGGCGCGAGCGCCATGACCGCGCACACCGACGCGTCGTCGGCGACCGCAGCCGCGGTCCGTCCGCCCATCGAGTGCCCGAGCAGGATCACCGGGGTGTCGCCGAACCGCGTCCGGATCTCGTCGAGCGCCCAGCGTGCGTCGGCGACCGGACTCTCATCGGCACCGTTCCAGCCGCGCATCCGGTACTGCAGCATGACCACCGCGGTGTTCGGGACCTTTGTGGCGACGGCCCGCGCGAACGGTCGCATCCGGGCGGCGGAGAGGTGGTTGGTCTGCGCGGGCGCGGTGCTGCGGACCTTGCCGCCGTGCAGCACCAGGACCACCGCCGACGGGTCGGCCGGTGTCGCCACCCAGTGCAGGACAGGCGTGAGCGGCCCCGTGGTGTCAGAACTCATGAAGGTCATTCGACGCCGCGAGGGCCGCGGATCTCTTCGCCGGGCGTGTGGGTGGTCACCGGAGGTCGCATGTGTTCACGCTACCGACGACGACGGCGGGTGCCCTGGCTGCGTGCGCTGGTCCGGTTTCGAGCATCGCGAACCGCGGATTCGCACCCTTCGATGCTGTTCGCACCGCGCACGCAGGGTGCGAACGACGCGAGACGATGCGAACGGCTACCCGGGGTGCGAACGAACACCGTCTCCGACTCCCCCGTCCAGGCGTCTTTTGCTTGTCGACGTCAGCCGACTTACTGCTGCGGCCGCACGAACGGGAACGTGAGCGTGGGACGGATCGCGACACCGGAGAGCATCATGACCAGCCGGTCGACGCCGAGTCCGAGCCCGCCGGTCGGCGGCATGGCGTAGCCGAGGGCGTGCAGGAAGTCCTCGTCCAACGACATCGCCTCGGGGTCACCACCGGCGGCCTGCATCGACTGTCGGGTGAGCCGGTCGCGCTGGTCCACCGGGTCGGTGAGCTCGGAGTAGGCGGTTCCGAGCTCGGCGCCGAACCCGACGAGGTCCCACTGCTCGGTGAGTCGCGGATCCGAGCGATGCTTGCGAGCCAGGGGCGAGACCTCGATCGGGAAGTCGTAGTAGAACGTCGGGAACCGGGTCTGCTTCTCGACGAGGGCCTCGTAGAGCTCCATGACCATCTTTCCCGCGGACATCTCGGCGGTGGTGTCGATGCCGTGGCGGGCGCAGATCTCGGCGACGTCGGCGGCATTCGACGACGAGCTGACCGCCGACCCGCACGCCCGCGACACCGCCTCGTGGACGGTGATGATCGGCCAGGTGCCGTCGAGTTGCACGGTCTCGATCTCGCCGGACTCCCCCGGCTGCAACGCGATCGGTTCACCGTTGACGGCGACGGCCATCGCCAGGATAAGTTCGCGGGTCAGTTCCCGCATCGAGTTGTAGTCGCCGTAGGCCTGGTACGCCTCCAGCGAGGTGAACTCCGGGTTGTGGGTGGCGTCGGCGCCCTCGTTGCGGAAGTTGCGGTTCAGCTCGAAGATCGCGCCCATCCCGCTGACGCACAACCGTTTGAGGTAGAGCTCCGGCGCGATGCGCAGGTAGAGCTGCTGGTCGTAGGCGTTGATGTGGGTCTTGAACGGTCGCGCCGAGGCGCCGCCGTGCACGGTCTGCAGCATCGGCGTCTCGACCTCGAGGAACTGGTGCGCGTGCAGGGTGTCGCGCAGCGCGCGGACTCCACGGGAGCGTTTCTGCAGCAGGTCGACCGCCGATCGACTGGTGATGAGGTCGAGCGGCCGGTCGCGGACGCGGACGTCGTCGCTGAGTTCGGCGGTCAGCTGAGGCAGCGGGTTGAGGCACTTGCCCGCCATCTCCCAGGTCGCCACCGACACCGACAACTCGCCGCTGCGCGACCCGACCACCTCTCCGGTGACGCTGATCAGGTCACCGACATCGACGATCCGACGGAACCGATCGTGCTCACCGGGCCGCGCGGTGTCGGCGTCGGAAAGGATCTGGATGCGCGCGCCGTCGTCCTCTAGGAGGGCGAAGACCACGCCGCCGAGGTCGCGCACCGCACGGACCCGCCCCGCGATCGACACCGTGGTCGACGTCCTGGCCTCGGCCGCGAGGCCGCTGTGGGCGGCGACGATGTCGGCCACGCGATCGGTTCGCGGCACCGCGACCGGGTACGGCTCGTGCCCGGCGGCGCGAATGCCGTCGAGCTTCGTCCGCCGCGTGCGTTGCTGGTCGTTGAGCCGCGGTGGCGGGACCCGAGTGACCAGCAGGTCGCGCTCGAGCGCGTTGACGGCGTCGACGAAGCCAGTGTCGGTACGACGCGGCTGGGTGTCCGGGGTCTTGGAACCGACCAGGAACGTCGGCCCCATGTGCGGCAGGAATCCCTCCGCGACACCGACCGCGACCGCGGCCCGCATGACGGTGAGCGAGGGGTGGTAGCAGAGCATCCGCGGCAGCCACTCCGGGTGGTACTTCTGGTTCGACTTGTACAGCGTCTCCAGCTGGTAGAACTTCGACGCGAACCCGAGAACCGAGTCCACCGTTCGGGTGACCGGACCCGCCCCCTCCCGCTCCGCGTCGGAGAACACCGAGCGGAACACCGCGAAGTTCAGCGAGATCCGTCGGATGCCGAGATCACCCGCCGACTCGATGAGCCGGGAAACCAGGTACTCGTTGACGCCGTTCTCCGCGGCGCGGTCGCGGCGCATCAGGTCGAGCGACACCCCGCGCAACCCCCACGGGACGAACGACAGGAACGCCCGGATCTCACCGTCCTGGTCGTGTGCGGTGATGATCAGGCACCGACCGTCGGCCGGGTCGCCGACACGGTTGAGCGCCATCGAGAACCCGCGCTCGGTGTCCTCGCCGCGCCACTTGTCGGCGAGGTGCTCGATGTTCGCCAGCTCGTCCGGGCTCAGCTCGCCGTGCCGCTTGATCGTGGTGGTGTAGCCCGCCGCGGTGACGCGGTTGACGGCCTGGCGCACCGGCTTCATCGAGGCGCCGCGCAGGCTGAAGTCGTCGACGTCGATGATGGCCTCGTCGCCGATCGCGAGGACCTTGAGTCCGGCCGCGCGGTAGACCTTCGCGCCGGCCTCACTCGCCGCCAACACCGCCGCGTGCAGGCTGTGGGTGCGGCAGTTCGCGAGCCACGCCTGGACTGCGGGCAGCCATGACTCGGGCGCACCGATGGGGTCGGCGCTGGCGACGCTCACGCTGCCCACGGCCCGGAAGGTCACCGCGGCCCGGCCGTCCGGGGAGAAGACCACCGACTTGTCGCGGCGGGTGGCGAAGTAGCCCAGCGAGTCGTCCTCGCCGTTGCACAGCAGCAGTTCGCGGATGCGCAGTTCCTGCTCGGCGTCGGCGAACTCGTTGTCGCGGTTGGCCCGGTAGAGCACCATCAGCGCGAGGACCAGCGCCAGCGCCGACATCCACCCGGCCAGCACGTAGATCGGGTGGTGACCCTGGTGCCCTTGCAGCAGGGCGTCGCTCATCCCGGCGCGGTCACCGAAGGTCGACCGCAGCGCCCACTGCGCCTTCTCGTCCCAGCCCCGCAACGTGTGCGGGAAGGTGACGGTCAGCACGAACGTGATGACGAAGGACGCCGCCAGACCGCCGACGAGGACACCGAGTGCCGCGCGGACCGAGCGGTGGGCCAGCTCGGCGGTGAACGCCCGACGGGAGTAGACGAACGCGCCGAGGACGACGACGCCGACCACGAGCACCACCGACGCGGTCACCGGTGAGGTCGCGAACGCGTCGTAGTCGTTGTCGGTGTCGATGTCCTCGATGAAGGTGCTCAGCAGCACGAGGACGTCGTCGATGACGGCGAGCACCATCACCGCCAGCAACGCGGTGTGCGCGGCCTTGAACCGTCGGCGCACGGCACCGGCCAGCGCGAGCACGAGCAGGATCACGAAGATGCTGGGGTCGGCGGGCACGTTGAACGCGCCGACGAGGTCGGTGAGGGCGTCGACGAACCGGAAGTGGCGGAACGGGATCGCGATCAGCGACACCACCGCGGCAATGCCCAGGAGGCGACCGGACCAGAGGGCGATCCGCTCGGCTGCGACCTGTCCGCGTTGCCCGTTCACGATCCTTCGCGACGGCGGGCGACCATCGTCAGTCGAGTTGGCACGCTTGGGTTTTGCAACCACCGGGGCAGCGGACATAAACGTCGAGCCTAGCAGCACGAACTGGCCCCCGTGCCGACATCGATCTCGACACCCGAGGGGGCCGGAGGGCCCGGCGCACAGCGCGGCCGGCCGGGGGCCACGCGTCGTCGACGCCATCGGATCGACCGACAACACGCGCAGCCGTACGGGTCACCGCCACCGGCCCTGCCCCTGTCCGATTTGCCCTGTTGGCCAACGCCTTTGACGCGACTCCCGCTCCACCCGGCCGGATGCGTCCGTATGCTCGGATCCGGTCGACGACGACCGCCCACGCCGACCGGCGTGCGCCGACGAAGAGAGGGCGGCTGCGGTGTCCGAGGAATCGCTGGGCCGTTCACCGGGGCAGACGTCGCAACGCGCGGTCGCCGACGTCGAGTTGTCGCGCAATGTGCCGGAGTCGATCGGTTACGCGGCCAAGCGCCTCGTCCTCGGCAGGCCGATGATCACCGAGCAGCTCAAGAACGAGCGCCTGTCGAACCCGGTTGCCCTCGGGGTCCTCGCCCCCGACGCCATCTCGTCGACGGCGTACGGCAGCGAGCTCATCCTCGTCGAACTGCTCCCCTACGCCGGGCTCGCCGCGTTCTCCCTGCTGTTGCCGTTGACCGGGGTGATCCTGTGCATCCTGATCCTGGTCGCCGCGTCCTATCGCCAGGTGGTGATGGCCTACACCCGTGCCGGCGGGTCCTATGTCGTCGCGCGGGAGAACTTCGGGCCCCGGGTGGCGCAGATCGCGGCCGCGGCGTTGCTCATCGACTACGTGGTCACCGTGGCCGTGCAGGCGTCGGCGGGGACCGTGGCCGTGGTGTCGGCGGTCAAGGTGCTCGGTCCCTACAGCCTCGAGATCACCATCGGCGTCGTTGTCGTCATGTGCTGGGTGAACCTCCGCGGGTTGAAGGAGGCCGGGCGCCCGTTCGCGATGCCGACCTACTTCTTCACCGGGATGCTGCTGCTCATGATCGTGGTCGGCATCGTGCGCGAGGCGACCACGGGTCTGGCGAAGTACGTGCCGTCGGAGTTGCCGGGGACCGTCGCGGTGCACCAGGGCAACGGTCTGATCGCCGGGGCTACCCTGCTGATCCTGCTCCGCGCGTTCGCCAACGGCGGGTCGTCGCTCACCGGTGTCGAGGCCATCTCGAACACGGTCGGCTCGTTCCGCAAGCCGGAGGGCGCCAACGCCCGCACGGTACTGACGGTGATGGCGTGCATCCTCGGAATCCTGCTCACCGGTGTCGCCTGGTTGGCCTACGAGACCCATGCGACCCCATACGTCGACGGATATCCGTCGGTGCTCTCGGAGATCGCGCGACGCGTCTTCGGCGGCGGAGCGTTGGGCACCACCCTCTACGTGATGCTCCAGATCGCGACCGCGGCCATCCTCTTCACCGGGGCCAACACCAGCTTCAACGGCTTCCCGGCACTGGCCAACTTCGTTGCCGCCGATCGGTTCCTGCCCCGGCAACTCACCAAGCGTGGACACCGTCTCGTGTTCTCCAACGGCATTCTCGTGCTGGCCGTCCTCGCCATCGTGCTGCTGATCACGACCGGCGGCTCGGTCAACGCACTGATCCCGTTCTACGCGATCGGGGTGTTCACCGGATTCGCGATGGCCGGGTACGGGATGACCAAACACCACCTGACACACAAGGAATCAGGGTGGCGCCACAAGCTGTCGATCAACCTCGCCGCCGGTGTCGTCTCGACCGTGGTCGTCGCGATATTCGCCATCGCGAAGTTCACCGAGGGCGCCTGGTTGGTGGTCGTCGTGTTCCCGCTGTTGGTCTTCGGTCTGATCCGCCTGAACCGTGAGTACCGCGCCGAAGCAGCCATTCTCGAGGAGTTCCGGACCAACCGGCCCGAGCAGGTGAACTACGCCCGACACACCGCGTTCGTGCTCGTCAGTTCGGTCGATCTCGCGGTCCTCGAGGCGTTGCGGTACGGCCACGGTCTACGCGCCGACGAACTGACCGCCGTGCACCTGATGGTCGACGCGGCCCAGGCCGAGAAGCTGCGGGCGCGATGGGAGCACTACGACCTACGGACCCCGTTGAGGATCGTCGACTGCCCCGATCGGCGACTGACGCGCGGCGTGCAGCGCCTCGTCGTCGACGCGTTGGCCCGGGCACCGCGATCCCACGTGACGGTGCTGTTGCCGCGGCGCACCTACGCGCCGGTCCTCGGCCGGCTGCTGCACGATCGCAGCGCCGACAAGATCTCCCGTGCCGTCAGCGAGATCCCGCATGCCGCCGCGACGATCATCCCGTTCGATGTCCAGGCCGAGATCCGCAAGGCCTTCCCGGATGTCGTCGAGGAGAGGTTGACCCGAAAGATAGAGCAACTGCAGGCGCGGATCGCCCGCGACGACGACGCCGAGTTGCGCGACCACGCCGAACCGGAGAGCCCGGCATCGACGTTGGCGATCGGCGGGCTCATGGTGGGCCATCGCGGCACCGTCGAGGGCCGCGTGCGCAACACCTTCGACAAGGTGATCGACGACACGTCGGTACACATCGTGGAGGTCGAGGACGACAGCGGTCTCCTCCGATTGCGTTTCGCCGACGACGCCGGTTCCGACATCGTCGCCGGACAGCTGGTGCGGGCCAGCGGCAAGGCGCGCCAGGGTCGCAAGGGGGTCGTGATGGTCGACCCGTCCTACGAGATCGTCACCGACACCGACGGCACCGACCCGGCACCGGACCCCGCATCCGACCCCGACTGACCGAACGCCCCTCGTCCCCGGGCCATCCGCCGAGCGTGCCGAAACGACGTTCCCATCGTGCCGAAACGGCCCACCGGGTGCGCGGTCACGGCACGGTCGGCGGGTTGTTTCGGCACGTTCGGGGCGATCAGGGGTAGGGGCGACGCGCGGTGGCCGGGTCACCGAAGGTGATGGCCCGCTCGCCACGGCTCCCGGTACCCAGGGTCGACGCCCAGCCCGCGAGCGTCCACACCCGGTTGCGCCCACCGGCCAGGAAGGCGATGTGGATGAACCCCCATCCGACCCAGCCGAGGTACCCCGACAGGCGGATCGGGCCGGACTGCAGTAGCGCGTGGTGTCGCGAGATGTAGGCGGCGGTACCGAGATCGCGGTACTTGAAGGGTGCGTTCGCATCGCCCTTCTTCGCGACGTCCCGCTTGATCAGCGTGGCCGCGTGGTGCCCCGACTGCATCGCCACCTCGGCGACACCGGGCAGCTTGTCCAGACTCATCACGTCACCGACGGCGAAGATCTCGGGGTGGCCCGCGACGCGCAGATCGGGCCCGACGGGAATGGTTCCTCCGCGGGCGGGTTCGACGCCGGCGGCCGAGTTCACCGCCCCGGCGAACGGCACCGCCTCGACACCCGCGGTCCACAGCACGGTGTGCGTGTCGATCTGGACCGTCGCCTTGGTCTTCTTGTCGGTGGTGACCGCGTAGTCGGTCCCGACGTCGGTGACGTGCAGGCCCAGCCGGGTCTCGACACCGATCTTGTCCAGTGTCCGTTGCGCTTTCGCCGACAGGCTCGGGTGGAACGACTCCAGCACCCGCTCGCCACCGTGGACGAGGACGACGGTCGCCTCGGTGGGGTCGATGGTGTCGAACTCGCGGGCCAGCGACCGGATCGCCATCTCACGGATCTGACCGGCCAGTTCCACACCGGTGGGCCCGCCGCCGCTGATCACGAACGTCAGCCACGGCCGACGCAGGTCCGCGGTGGGCAGGGTCTCGGCGATCTCGAACGAGGAGATGATCTTGCGACGGATGGCCAGCGCGTCGTCGACCGACTTCATCCCCGGCGCGAACTCCTCGAACGCCTCGTTGCCGTGGTACGACTGCCGCGCCCCGCCGGCCATGATCAGGTAGTCGTAGCTCAGGTCGAACGACGATCCGTCGAACCGGCGGGCGCGGACCGTCTTCGCCTCGGCGTCGATGTCGGTGGCCTCGCCGAGCAGGACGGAGATGTTGCGCTGTTTGCGCAGCAGATGCCGCAGCGGACTGCAGATGTCGCCTTCGGAGAGCAGTCCGGTCGCGCACTGGTAGAGCAGCGGCTGGAAGACGTGACTCGTGCCGCGGTCGATGAGCGTCACCGACACCGCCGCCCTGCGCAGCTTGCGCGCGGCGAACAAACCGGCGAACCCGCCGCCGATGATCAGTACGTGGGGGCGTTGGTCAGGCATGAGCCAATACTGCCTCACCCGATCCCGACCCCATCAACACCTCAGCCCACCGCGGCCCGCGTGAGCCGCGCGATGTCGGCCGAGTAGGCCACCAGGGTGACCAGGTCGACCGAGACCTCGGCGTCCTTGATCGCGCGGACCTGTTGCGCGACAGCGTCGTCGACCGGCCACCCGTAGGCGCCGCCGGAGACCAGCGGGAAGGCGATGGAGTCCGCGCCCAACGACCGCGCCAGCAGCAGACACCGCGAATAGGCCAGTCGCAGGATCTGCGAGCGGTCCTCGTGCCGGGACCACCGCGGTCCGACGGTGTGGATGACCCACCGCGCAGGGAGCCGCCCGGCCGTCGTGGCGACCGCGGCCCCCACGTCGAGCCCGTCGGGCAGGGTGACGGCGCGGATCAGTTCGCATTCGCGAAGGATGTCCGGTCCGCCGGCCCGGTGGATGGCGCCGTCCACCCCGCCCCCGCCGAGCAGCGTGCGGTTGGCGGCGTTGACGATGACGTCGCTGCGCACGGCGGTGATGTCGCCCTGCGTCACATCGATGATGGTCATGGTGGTCCCCTCTCGTGGGATCAGTTGCCGGTGATGCGGGCGGCGAGTGCCGCGAGGTCGGATGCGGTGCGCCCGGGATAGCCGTGCAGCATGTCCCGCCACCGGTCGGGCACGGCGGACGCGCCCGCGCACGCGCCGAGCAACCCGCCGGCGATGGCCGCGGTGGTGTCGGTGTCGTTGCCGGCGCGTACGCACAGTTCCAGCCCGCGCGGCAGGTCGCCGTCGGCCGCGCAGATCGCCCACCAGGCGGTCTGCAGGGCGTGTACCACCCAGCCGTTGTTCGGGAAGTCGGCGGGCGAGCCGTACTGCGCCATGTCCAGCAGGGGTTCCCAGTACGTCCGCGTGTGCGCGGGCGCATCCGTGACCCACTGTCGGAGTCCGTCACGAGAGCCGGTGCGGATGCCGTGCGCGATCGCCGCCGACCACATCTGGCAGGCCTCGCGGGCACGGTCGTCGGAGTGGGTGAGGTCGCTGATCGCGGCGGCCGCATCCGCGCAGGCGATGTCGTCGTCGAGGAACGCGAGCGCGACGGGCGCGGTCCGCATCAGCGACCCGTTGCCGCCGGTCCGCCCGGCGATCGACGCGGCGCGCGCCGCCATCGGCACCGCCGTGCGGTCCCGTCCCGACAGCACGCTGCGCGTCTGGTTGCCGATGTCGGGTGGGCTCGTTCCGTACCAGTCGGCGAAGGCCGCGGCGATGGCGTCGAGATCGACCCGCCCTGGCGACAATCCGGCCGCCACCCCCATGGCCATCGACGTGTCGTCGGTCCACTCCCCCGGCGCCCAGTCGAACGGGCCACCGCCGATCATGTCGATGACGACGTCGTCGGCGGGATAGGTGAACTCGTACCCGGCACCGAGGGCGTCGCCCGCAGCCGATCCGAGCAGTGCTCCGGCAGCGCGGTCGCGCTGTGCGGCGTTCAGGATCATGTGATCTCCCCTCGTCCGGCCGACTGGCGACCATTAGCTCACTTCCGCGCTAAAGGTTAGCGCATGTTTGCGCTAAAGTGCAACCGTGGTGTGGACCGACGCACAGGGGCGAGCCCTGACCGATCATCCGCGGCCCTCGGTCGCGGTCGACGTGGCCGTGCTGACGGTCCTCGACGGCGGTCTGCGAGTGCTCGTCGTGGACGGCCCGTTCGGTCGCGCGTTGCCCGGGACCTTCCTGCATCCCGGGGAGCGGCTCGCCGACGCGGCCGCCCGGGCGTTGCTCGACAAGGCGGGGGTCGGCGACCTCGCGTTCCATCAACTCGGGCTCTACGACGACCCCGCTCGCGACGACCGCGGGTGGGTGCTGTCGATGGCCCACGGATCGGCCTCACCGGCGCACGGGCTGCCCCCGACCGCCGACCTGGTCGAGGTCGTCGACGGCCGGGCCGCGCAGCCACTCGCCTTCGACCACGACGACATGGTCGCCGCGGCTGTGCTCGACCTGCGTGCGCGCTACGCCGAGGACGCCGACCCCGACGGTCTCCTCGACGACCGGTTCACGCTGCTCGAACTGCGCCGCGTCCACGAGGCCGTCGCCGGGCAGCAACTGCCCAAGGACACCTTCCGACGGCGGATGCTCGCCCACGTCGAGGGCACCGGAGAACTCGTGACCGCAGACGCGGGCCGACCCGCCGAGCTGTTCCGACACATCGGGCGGTCCGCGACCCCCTGACCGGCCGGTCTCGAACACGACATATCCGGCGACGCGTGGCGAAACGCCGAGCAGCACGGGCATACGCTCTCGCCTCCGCCGACACGAGCAGTAGCGTCAGTGACATGAGTGTGTTGCGTACCAAAACAGTCGAGGCGATCCAGTCCGACGCCGCCGGTGGCGAGGGCGACGGGGAGGGCAGCGGGCTCCGCAAGACCCTGCGCACCCGCGACCTCGTGGGATTCGGCGTCGGAATCGTCATCGGCACCGGCATTTTCACCCTGACCGGCATCCAGGCGAAGGAGAACGCCGGCCCGGCCGTGGTCGTGTCGTTCCTCATCGCCGGGCTCGTCAGCATGCTCGCCGCGCTCTGTTACGCCGAGTTGGCCTCCGCCGTCCCGACCGCAGGCAGCGCCTACACCTACGCCTACGCGACACTGGGCGAGGTCTTCGCCTGGATCATCGGGTGGGACCTCGTCCTCGAGTTCGCACTCGGTGCCGCGGTGGTCGCCCGCAGTTGGTCGGGATACCTCGCCGACCTCTTCGGCCTGCCGCCGTCGCTGTTCACCGAGGAGTCGACGGTCAACATCGGCGCCGTCGCCATCGTCCTGGTGCTCGGCGCCGTAGCCGCCGTCGGGGTCAAGGAGTCGGCGCGCGTCACCAACACCCTCGTGCTCGTCAAGGTCGCGATCTCGGTCTTCATCATCATCGTGGGCGCCTTCTTCATGAAGAAGGCGAACCTGCTGCCGTTCATCCCGACGGCGGAGGCCACCACGACCAAGGTCAACACCATCGACCAGCCGCTGCTGCAGTGGCTCGGCGGCTTCGAACCCGCCACGTTCGGCGTCTCGGGTCTGTTCACCGCCGCCGCGGTGGTGTTCTTCGCCTACACCGGCTTCGAGGCGGTGGCCAACCTCAGCGAGGAGACCCGTAACCCCGCGCGCGACATCCCACGGGCGCTGCTGATCGTGCTCGGTCTGTGCACCGCGCTCTACGTCATGGTCGCGTTCGTCGTCACCGGCATGCAGAAGTACACCGACCTCGACTCCAGCGCGCCGATCGCCAAGGCCTTCGACGCCAACAACGCCAGCTGGGCGGGCACCTTCGTCGCGATAGCCGCGGTCGCCGGGCTCACCTCGGTGATCCTGGTCGACATCATCGCCATGAGCCGCATCGGTTTCGCCCTCGGACGCGACGGACTGCTGCCGCAGTCGGTGGCCAAGTCGTCACCGCGGTTCGGGACGCCGTTCCGGTTCACCGTCGGCACCACCATCTTCGTGGCGATCCTCGCCGGCCTGATCCCGCTGACCGATCTGTCCGAGATGGTCAGCATCGGAACGCTGTTCGCGTTCCTGATCGTCTCGATCGCGGTCCCGATCCTGCGCCGCACCAAGCCCGGCCTCAAGCGGCCGTTCCGGGTGCCGCTGTCGCCGATCGTCCCGATCATCTCGGCACTCGCCTGCATCTACCTGATGCTCAACCTCGTCGTGGGTACCTGGCTGCGGTTCCTGGTGTGGCTGGCCCTGGGCATGATCATCTACCTCGCCTACGGGCGTCGACACGCCCGGTTGGCCGCGAAGCTGGTCGATCTGCCGCCGGAGGCGACGGCCACGAAAACCGCTGAGTGACAGCCGGGATCAGTTCGTCCGGATGTGCATGAGGTCGACGTTGTAACTCGTGTACGTCGTGGTGGTGATGTACAGATCCTTGTCGGTCGACCACGGGTGCATGAACCCGCCGTAGAGCTGCGGGTACCTGATGCTCGACACCAGGTTCGACGGTTCCGACCACAGCCCTTGCGGAGACCGCGACTGCCGCAACACGATCGCGCTGCGCAGCACGTCGAGATAGGTGGCCTGCCAGAGCTTCGACTTCTCGTCGTAGCGCACCGACAGCTCGCCGTTGGGACCACCGAAGATCGGGGTCGCCTGGTCGCCGTTGCGGGTCGGGATCCAGTTGCCGCGCACCCAGTACTGGTACGCGGTCTTGTTGAGGATCTGCGTCTTCGGGACCCGCGCCAACGCGGTGGCACCGAGTCGGCCGTTGGGGGTGCCGAACAGGTAGACCCAGTCACCCTGCGGCACCATCGCGGAGACCTGGAAGTTGGCGTTGCCACCGAAGATGTTGTCCCAGCGCGCGTACTGGTCCTTGACCCAGGTCGACCCGCCGTCGTCGGAGTAGGCGAGCCCGCCGTAGTTGGTGATCCACTGCCCGGGCAGCGTGAACGTGTTGATCGACATGTAGCTCATGTACTGACGGTTGCCGAGTGCGAAGCCGGAGGTCGGGATGACGGTCTGCTCGGCGTTGTTGATCTTGCGGCTGGCCAACAGCTCGGCCGCGTGGCAGCGACTGTCCTGCACCATGGTCCGGATCTTCAGCCCGTCGGAGAGCTTGGTGTCGTCACTGAACCCTAGGACGTTGGACCGCCAGTCGCCACCGTTGGCGCCGGGCGGGCGGAATCCCTTGCCGAAGCTGTCGCCGAACGCGATGGCGACCTGCCCGGGCTTGGACTGCCACATGATGCCCAGGTCGGTCCCGTTGAGCTGAAAACGCTTGTCGGTGCGGCCCGTCGATCCCCTGCCGGTCACCTGCGCCACATAGTTGGAGGCCCCGACCCGCGGGTTACCCAACTTCGGGGTGAGCGAACCGGGGGTCGACCCCGGTGCTGCCCGCGGGGGTCGGGCCTGGAACGGCGGCGGGGTGCCACCGGGCACCGGCACCGGGACGGTGAGGAACGGGCGCGGGACGAACGACAGCTTCGGGATCGGGATGTTCCCCGAACCGGTGCCGACCGCGTTGGGCGGTGGCGGCGGGTCGGTGATGTCCGGGCACGGGTCCTTGCAGAAGTCCTTGAGGGGCTGCTCGGACGGGATCCGCTTGTTGTTCTGCAACGGTCCGTACCGCGGGACGGGCTGCAGCTTCAGGTACGGGATGGGGATCCGGATGTCGGGGGCCGACGGCGCGGAGGGCCGGGCCGGCTGCGGGAGATCGTTGGCACACCCCGAGCTCGGCAGTGCCACCGACCGGGCGGGCGCCGCCACCGCGGGCGCACCGCCGAGAGCGGGCAGCAGTGCGCACCCCGCGATCGTGATCGCCACCAACCGTCGAAGCATGCGTGATCCCCGTTTCACCTCGTGTGCTTGAGCGAGGCTGAACCTAGCATGTGACATGTCACACCCGGGTGATCCGAACGATGGACAGCAACCTGAGACAGACCTGAGACCGTCTCGATACGCGGCCACCGCGGGGCACGCCTCGCGATCTCCCCTATCGCCCACGTGTCGGGCGACATACTGGAGCGATGCCAACCTGGATCGTCGTCGTGCTCGTCATCGCCGTGATCATCGCGATCGGCGTGATCTTCGCGCTTGTCCGTTACTACCGGTCCAAGCCGCCGCCCATCCCGGCCGGCTGGTACCCCGACCTGCACGATCCATCGATCGAGCGTCGACACGACGGCTCGGGGTGGACCGAGGAGACCCGTCCGAACGAGGACGAGCGGGAGCGCTGAGAGAACGCCTCAGCAGCGTCCGAGATCCGATGTCGGCGGCCGGACGGCGTCGGGCTCGGATGCGCCGGGCGGGGTCGAGAGCCGGGCCAGCAGCCAGTCGTAGACCTCGTCATGGTTGAGCAGGGTGAAGTGATTTGCCGAGGCGATGGCGAATCCGTCCTCGTCGCGGAACCCGATGTGCCGGGTCTTGTTCCGACCCGATGCGCTCGGGACCAGCACCAGACCGTCGCCGATGATCCGCCCCAACGGGTGTCGCGCGTTGCGGGTGACCGTCGCGGAGACGAAACAGTGCGTCGCGTTCTCCAGCAGCGGGACCTCCTGCACCGCCGCCACTCTCAGGGCGTCGATGTCGCGACCGGTCCAGTCCTCGTCGACGAGCGAACCGTGGAACAGGTCGCGCACACCAGAGCTGCGTCGGCGGAGCAGCCGCGCGAACGGCCGCGACTCGGGCAGTTTGTCCAGGGCCGCGCTGAGGTAGTGCACCGATCGTTCCAGCGGCGCGCCCAGGTGCGGCGTCCCGAGACAGACCACGTGTCGGACGCGCTTGACCCACAACCGCTCCGCGGTGGCCGCCTGGAAGCAGGCGCTGCGCACCACCAGCCCGCCCATCGAATGTCCGACGAACGCGATCTCGTGGATGGGGACCGGCCAGGACACGACCAGTTCGGCCATGAGCTTCTCCAGCTCGCGGCCGTTCTCCGAGACGTGTTTGCCGGTGTTGTAGCGGACCTGGATCTCGGTCGCGGCAAGGTCGTCGCCGAGTCGAGTTCCATAGGTGGGCGCGCCGGTCAGAGTCCAGGCCGCCTCGGTCTCCATCAGCCCGTGCAGGAAGACCACGACCCGGCCGGTGGCCGCGGGAAAGGCCGCGGCGAGTGCACCGACGGTGGGCGCGACCGGCACACCGTCGACACGAATCGCCATGGGCTGGGCCAGCGGACTCCTCTGACTGTCGAGGTGGTCGCCGATCAGTCCGTTGACGGCGGCGATGACCATCGCACCCTTGGTGGTCTCCGACGGCGGTCGTCCCCACCCGTTGGCGGTCTCGCCGGCGATCTCAGAGGCGGTGTCGCACACGGCGGTGATCACCGAGTACGTGCCGCCGGCGATCGCGTCGTGCACCGTCTTCGCGGGCGTCACGAAGTCGCCGAGTCCGAGACGCAGTCCGGTGAAGACGTGGTCGGAGATGGCGGAGTGGACCTTGGCGATCCCGGTCGTCGCGTCACCGAGCTCGGCCAACGCGAGACGGGTCAACTCGCGGACCTCGGTGCGGCGTTGTTCGACCACAGAGTTCATGAGTTTGAGAGTACAGTTGTTCACTCATCGAGTCACGTCCGTGTTCCGCCCTGAGGCAGGATGTGACCCATGTCCTGGATCCGCAATGCCGCCCGTGGGGTCCTGGGCGGGTTCCTCATCTTCGCCGGAACGGCGCACCTGACCTTCGCCCGCGACACCTTTCAGGCGCAGGTCCCCGACTGGGTTCCGCTGAACGCGGACTTCGTGGTCATCGCATCCGGGGTCGTCGAGATCGTCCTCGGCGTCTGCCTGCTCCTGCTCTACCGACACCAGGTGGCGATGGGGTGGATCGTGGCCGCGTTCTTCGTGGCGGTGTTCCCGGGCAACATCTCGCAGTACGTCACCCACACCGACGCGTTCGGCCTCGACACCGACAGCGCGAGACTCATCCGACTGTTCTTCCAACCCCTGCTGATCGCCTGGGCGCTGTGGTGCACCGGAGCCCTCGCAGCCCTACGCAGTGGGACCACCACGCGCTGACGCCTTCACCCCAGATAGGTACCGAACCACTCCATAACCTGCCCGTACACGGTGTTCGCGGCAGCTTCGTTGTACCGGGCGCCGGTGTCGTTGAAGAAGGCGTGGTCGACGCCGGGCACACTCTGCACGCGATACCGCATACCGGCCGCTTTCAACGCGGTCTCGGCCTCGGGCATCGACGCGTTGACTCGTTTGTCGAGTCCGGCGTAGACCGCGAGCACGGCGGCGTTCTTGGACCCGTCGAAGTTCGCGTCGTCGGGCAGCGGGCCGTAGAACGGCACGGCCGCCGACAACTGCGGCTCACCCGAGGCCAACAGCGACCACACCAGTCCCCCGCCGAAGCAGAACCCGATGGCACCGACCTTCGCGCCGGGCGCACGTTTCTGTAGTTCGACGACGCCGGCCTTCATGTCGGCGACGAAATTCTCGGCGGGGATGTCGGCGAGTGCGGCGGTGGCCTGCGCCGGATCGGAGAAGGTGGCGGTGCCGCCTTTCCCCGAGAGCAGGTCGACGGCCAGCGACGAGTAACCGGCGCCCGCGAGGCGTCCGGCGATGGTGCGGATGTGGTCGGTCAACCCCTTGTTCTCATGGAGCACGAGAACCGCGCCCTTGGGCGACGGCGCCGCGGCCCACGCCCCCTGCAGGGTCCCGTTCGGGCCGGCGAAGGTGATCGCCTCCGTGGGCAGCGCCGTGGACATCCCCGGCGCGGTCGCCGATCCCGATGTCGCCGCCGATGCGGGCGCGCCCGATCCCGACGACGTCGCGGCGCTGCTCTGGGTGGCGGTGGTGTCGGAATCGCTGCCGCAGGCGGCGAGCAGAGCCGACGCGGAGGCCGCGGTGAGTCCCAACAAACCCAGTCGGCGCAATGCCTCGCGACGTCCGAACAGTCCGTCGGCGTGGTCGATGGCGATCTCTTCGGCGATGTACTGCTTGAACTGGGTCATGGGTCCTCGCGGATCGAAGTGGTGGGCCGTGGCTCCCACTATGCCTGAGCACGCCGTCCCCTGGCGGGCAGCAATCAACCAGTTGCGGTAGACAATGCGGATCGCAAACAGCCACACATGATTTCAGTTCGGTGGCGTTTGTTGTGTGCAACTGATTTGTAGGACACAGTCATAGGTGCACCAACCCACCGGGGATTCAAAAGCGAGACCCGAGAATTTGCCGCGACCGACGCTCGGCGTGGCGAACGAAGGAGATCCTCGTGATCGGAACCATCATCAGTGCCATCGTCGTCGGCCTCATCATCGGAGCCCTGGCACGACTCGTTCTGCCGGGTAAGCAGAACATCGGCATCATCGTGACCATCATCCTGGGCATCCTCGGATCGCTCATCGGATCGTTCATCACCTACAAGGTCGGGTACAACAACGCCAACGGCGGCTGGGAGATCATCCCGTTCGTCGTCGGCATCGTCGTCGCCGCGATCCTGATCGCCGGCTACGTCGCCGTCACCGGGCGTCGCAGCAGGGTCGCACGCTGACCTGAGCGGAATCTCGTCGCAGAAGCCGACCATCCGCGCATCGTGCGGTGGTCGGCTTCTGCCGTTGCGACGCAGGCTATTTCGCCAATTCGATGAACTCCAGGGTCAGTCCGTCGCTGTCGTGCAGGTACAGGAACTTCGTTCCGGCGCGCGGCCCCTCGGTCATGGTCTGCACGGATCCACGGGTGAACCATCCGCCGTCGGCGAGACGCGTATGCACGGCTTCGATGTCGTCGACGGTGAACGCCAGATGCTTCGTTCCCGGCGCCGCGGGGCTGCGCAGCTCATCCGGCGACATGCCGGGCGAGGTGTACTGCAGAAGTTCGATGGTGTGTCCCGGGGCGCCGATTATCGCGGTGGAGATGTCGGCGTCGTCGACACCGGTGACCTGCTCGGCGAACTCGCCGGCGAGGTGACCACGGCGCCGTAGCTCGAAACCCATCACCTCGGTCCAGAAACGGATCGAACGGTCGATGTCGCTGACGGTGAGGCCGGTGTGATCGACGGCGGTGACGGTGAACGACGGTGTCGGAGAGGTCATGAATCCACCGTAGGCAGCGGCTCGCGGCGACGCAGCACTCGGGCAGTCACGCCGAGTTGCAGCAGAAGCGCGGCGGTCATCATCGCGGCGTAGGTCTGCAACAGGCCGTTGCCACGCCCGGACTCGTAGTGCTCGGACTTCCCGAACCCACGTGGTTTGAAGCCGCCACCTCCTGGACGATCACCGAGGCGTATCCCGCGGTGATGGGTCAGGAAGTCGGTGACCTCGCGGACCATCGGACCGTCGAGGGTCTCCCGGTAGACCCCGATGCCCGCCAGCTGGACCAGTATCGGCACCACCAGATACACAAGGGGGAGGAAGAACGCCGCGGCCACGGTCAGGACCTCGGCGGGATAGAAGTACCTGTCGTGCATGGCCGGGAGCAGGTACGGGACGAGCAGCACCGACGCGGTCGCGATCGCCATGATCGCGCGGGGCGTGACGTCCGGGCGGGCGCGCAGGGTCCAGCCGAGAAAGGCCATCCCGATGACCGCGGTGATCGCGATGCCGGCGTAGGCCAGCCAGTCGAGATCCCCTGCGAACGGCAGGAACTGGTAGATGTTCGCCGCCCCCAACGTCGTACTCTTGTACGACCCGACCTGGTTCGTGTACACCGACACCGCCGCGCCGGTCGGCGCGCCCACCAGGAGTGCGGGGACGTCCAGGATCACCATCGCCGCGGGGATCGCGAGCAACGACCGCCACGGAATCCATCGCCGTAGGACCAGCCACGCGACGAGCGGCAGGATGAAGACGGTCTGCAGTTTGAACGCGAACGCGATACCGATGAACGCACACGCCCACCACGGCCGACGCCGGAGCAGGAAGTACACGCCACCGACCACGAACGCCGAGTAGATGCTGTCGGCCTGCCCCCACCAGCCGGAGTTCGCCACCACCGTCGGCAGGAACAGCACGATCGCGAACGCGAGCGTGGGGACACCGAACCCGGGATGTCGCTGGGCGACGACGCGGTGCACGAACGCGGCGAGGACGACATCGAAGACAACCGAGATCGCCTTGATGCCGATCAGCGACGGGATGTGCAGGTAGGTCAGCGCGGCCAGCAGGTAGAGGTACGGGTAGTTGTAGTCGGCGAACCGGTCCTTGAGCGCGAAGATGCCGTCGTGGCTGTCGATGTGGTCGTACCAGGGGCGCAGGAACGCCAGGTAGTCCAGCGACTCGCGGTCGGCGAAGATCGCCCGTACCCCGATCGCGACGAGCACGATCGCCACCAGCGCAGCCCCGCGCATCAGTGAACTGCGGTTGATGGTCATGGCGCCGATTCTCCTCGGGTACGAACCTGTGAAGTTGCTGAAAGCCACTGCGATATCAGACATTTCAGTCCAACGGCCGTGGCGTTGGTCACGATGACGGCTTCGAGCGGCACTACACTCGACCCCGGGGCATCGTCGCCGTAGAGTCAGGCTGTTAGCTCGGCTTACTATTCCGGAGCGTACTCGACCGGCGCCCGGCCCTCCCACAGCGAGGCTGCAACGATGACCACACGCGACCCGGCGACCCTGCCGGACATGGCCGTGACCGTTGATCGGACGGCGCCCTCCCCCACGCTCGACGTGGTGATCCCGGTCTACAACGAGGAGACCGACCTCGAGCGCTGTGTTCAGCGCCTCCACGAGCATCTCGCCGGCTCGACGCCGTACAGCTTCCGCATCACCATCGCCGACAACGCCAGCACCGACACGACCTTGGCCGTGGCTCGGCGACTCGCCGAGACCATCGACACCGTGCGGGCGGTGCACCTCGATCAGAAGGGTCGGGGTCGAGCGCTCAACGCCGTCTGGCGGAAGAGCGACGCCGAGGTCGTCTGCTACATGGACGTCGATCTGTCGACCGACCTCAACGCCCTCATGCCCCTGGTGGCGCCCCTGCTGTCCGGGCACTCCGACATCGCCATCGGTTCGCGGCTGTCCCGGTCGGCGCGGGTGGTCCGCGGCACCAAGCGCGAGTTCATCTCCCGCAGTTACAACCTCATCCTGCGCACCGCGATGCACGCGAGGTTCAGCGACGCCCAGTGCGGCTTCAAGGCCATCCGCACCGACGTCGCCCGCCGGTTGCTACCGCTCGTGGAGGACACCGGCTGGTTCTTCGACACCGAGATGCTGGTGCTGGCGGAGCGCGTCGGCCTGCGGATCGCCGAGATCCCCGTCGACTGGGTCGACGACCCCAACAGCAAGGTCGACATCGTCAAGACCGCGACCGCCGACCTCAAGGGTTGCTGGCGGGTGGCACGGGCCCTGGGCAGTGGCGATCTGCCGATCACCGAACTGCGGCAGTCCATCGGCCGCGATCCCCTCGAGGGACCCGAGGTCACCGGCGTCCCCCGCGGGATGGTCGGGCATCTGGTGCGGTTCGCGATCATCGGGGTCGCGTCCACCGTGGCGTTCGCGTTGCTCTTCCTCGCCCTGCACCCGCTGGTGGGCGCGCAGGTCGCGAATTTCCTGGCGCTGCTGATCACCGCCGTACTCAACACGTGGGCCAACCGCGCGTTCACCTTTGGTGTCCGGGGTAGCGAGGGAGCCGCGAAGCATCAGATCCAGGGCGTCGCGATCTTCCTGTTCGGATGGGCCATCTCGGCGGTGGCGCTCTACGTCCTGCACACCGGATATCCCCACGCCGACAAGCACATAGACGTCGTCGTGCTCGTGACGGCCAACCTCGTGGCCACCGTCGTGCGATTCGTGTCGTTGCGCTGGGTGTTCCGCCGACACCTCGCCGCCGAGACCGTCACCACCAAGATTACTGCACCCGAAACCGAGACGAGCCGATGACCGCCGTGGCCCCCGCCCCGCCCGCGAACAACGAGCCCCCCGCCGAGTCCGCGCCGGTCGCAGACGGAGTGGTGCACCGCATCGCGTTCGTCGCCCTCCTGGTCGGCACGGCGGTGCTGTACCTGTGGAACCTCGGGATGAACCGCTACGCCAACGACTTCTACGCCGCCGCCGAGCAGGCCGGGTCACAGTCGTGGAAGGCCTGGTTCTTCGGCGCGTCCGACGCCGGCAACTCGATCACCGTGGACAAACCACCGGTGTCACTGTGGATCTCGGGTATCGCCGTGCGCGTCTTCGGACTGAACTCCTGGTCGATCCTGGTGCCCCAGGCCCTGATGGGCGTCGCGTCGGTCGCGCTGGTCTACCTCATCGCGCGCCGCATCGCGGGACCGAACGCCGGTCTGCTCGCCGGGGTCGTGCTCGCGCTCACCCCGGTCGCCGCGTTGATGTTCCGGTTCAACAACCCCGACGCGCTGCTGGTGTTGCTGCTGCTCGGTGCCGCGTGGGCCACGATCGCCATCCTCGACGACGGCCGGGTGCGCTGGGCGGTACTCGCCGGCGGGCTCATCGGGATCGCGTTCCTCACCAAGCAACTGCAGGCGTTGCTGATCGTCCCGGCAATCGGCGTCGTCTACCTGGCGTTCGGTCCGCCCGCGTGGAAGACGCGGATCGTGCACCTGCTCGCCGCTGCCGCCGCGATGATCGTCGGCGCCGGCTGGTGGGTACTGGCCGTCAGCCTGTGGCCCAAGGACTCCCGGCCCTACATAGGCGGCACCGAACACAACTCCATCATCGAGCTCACCATCGGCTACAACGGCCTCGGCCGCCTGACCGGCAACGAGTCCAGTGGTCTCGGCGGCGGTGCGGACGGCCCCCGCCCGAGCGGCGACGGGCCCATGGGTGCGCTCTTCGGAGGTCAGACCGGCATCCTGCGCATGTTCTCGAACCTCGTCGGCGGACAGGTCGGCTGGTTGATCCCGGCCGCGTTGATCCTGGGCGTCGTCGCGATCGCGCTGCGCGGCCGCTCCCCGCGCATCGACCTCGAGCGATCGACGGTGGTCTTCGCGTGGTTGTGGCTGCTCTCCAACGGTGTCCTGATGAGCTACATGGCCGGGATCTTCCACCCGTACTACACGCTGGCCCTGGTGCCGCCGATCGCGCTGTTGGTCGGCATCGGCGGCGTGCGGAGCTGGCAGGCACGCGAAACCCTCTGGGTGCGCGGCGCTCTCATCGTCACAGCCGCGATCACCGGCTACCTGGCCTGGGTGATCCTCGATCGCACCAGCGACTTCCAGGGCTGGCTGCGCTGGGTCGTGGTGGCCCTGACCGTGCTGCTCGTTCTCGCCCTGGTCGCGGAGAAGTTCACCGCCGGGACCTTCACCAACGGACGCATCACGAGCCGCGCCATGGTCGCGATCGCCGTGATCGTCGGGCTGGCCGGTCCGACGGCGTACACGATCAACACGGTTGCCACCTCGCGTACCGGCGGCCTGGCTGCGGCCGGTCCACAGCGCTCACCGCTCGACGCGTTCGGGGGCGGTCGCGGTGGTCGGGGAGGTATGCCCGGTAGTTCCGTGCCCGGCGGTTCCATGCCTGCTGGTGCGACCGGGTCACCGATGACCCCGGCCGAGATGAAGGCGGCCGCAACCGCGTTGCGACGATCGTTCACCGGGGAACCTCCCCCGCGGGCGGTCACCGAACTCCTCGCACGGGGCGCGCAGAACCGCCGGTGGGCCGCGGCCGCGGTCAGCGCGCTGGCCGCCTCGGGCTATCAGCTCGCGCTCGAGCGGCCCGTGATGCCGGTCGGCGGCTTCTCCGGCGGCGACCCCTCACCCACTCTGGCGCAGTTCCAGCGCTACGTCGCCCAGGGCGACATCGGATGGTTCATCGGCGGTGGAGGGTTCATGATGCGCGGCAACGGAACCGCGGCGCAGATCGCCGCGTGGGTGGCAAAGAACTACCGCGCGCAGACGATCGACGGCGTGACGATCTACAACCTGCAGGACTCGTCGACCCGGTAGGCAGCCGACCGCGGTCCATCACGTCTCGCGTTGCTGCGCCTTCAGGTCCCGGAGTCGGCGCATGGCCGGAACAGCCGCGGCGAGAGCATCACGCTCGGACCGGCTGAGGTCGTCGAGCACGGAGGCGACACTGTCGGCGCCGGTCGCACGCCGATGCAGGACGTATTCCCGACCCCGATCGGTCAGCGTCACCAGTGACGCACGCCGGTCGTTGGGGTCGCTGCCGCGACGCACGTGTCCGGATCGTTCGAGGGTGCTGACCAATGCGGTCATCGAGGGCTGGGCCACGCCCTCCGACAGGGCGAGGTCGGTGATGCGGCGAGGGCCGGTCCGATTCAACGTCGCCAGCGTCGCCACCGACGTCAGGCTCATGTCCCGCGGCATCTGACGCACCAGCTCGGTCATCAACGCATAGACGGCCTCGGCGACGTCACTGTCCTCGTGCGTGGTCGCCGGGTCGTCGACGGCCGCTGCTAACTCACTCATATCCGACAGCATAGAGCGTCCGAAGGGATTGCATAGGAGTTTTATATAGAGTACCTATGGATAAGTAAGGGATGCCCGCCTTGGGGTGTTCGACCAGATCCACCAGGAGGAACAGTGGCGCACTCCGACAGTTCCACATCGTTGATGGACTCGTTCCGCCAGCCCAAAGCGGTCTGGGCCGTGGCGTTTGCGTGCGTGATCTCGTTCATGGGCATCGGCCTGGTCGATCCCATCCTCCCGTCGCTGCAGACCCAGCTCGACGCCACGCCGTCGCAGGTCACACTGTTGTTCACCAGCTACCTCGTCGTCACGGCGATCGCGATGCTGGTCACCGGCTGGGTCTCGAGCCGCGTCGGCGCCAAACGCACCCTGATCATCGGACTCGTCCTGATCGTCGCGTTCGCCGCGCTCGCGGGCGCCAGCGGCAGCATCAACGAGATCGTCGGGTTCCGCGCCGGCTGGGGTCTGGGCAACGCACTGTTCATCGCGACCTCGTTGGCCGTCATCGTCGGATCGGCCAGCGGCGGGTTCAGCGGCGCCATCATCCTGTACGAGGCCGCCCTCGGTGTCGGCATTGCGACCGGCCCCCTGCTCGGCGGCGTCCTCGGCAACATCAGTTGGCGCGGACCGTTCTTCGGCGTCGCGGTGTTGATGCTCATCGCGCTGGTGGCGACGATCGTGCTCGTCCCCGCCACCCCGACACCGACCGAGAAATCGTCGATCATCGAGCCCATCACCGCCCTGCGTCACCGCAGCCTCGCGACGACCAGCGTCACCGGCCTGCTCTACAACTGGGGCTTCTTCTCGATCCTCGGCTACGCACCGTTCCTGATGGGGTTGTCGGCACTCAAGCTCGGCGCGGTGTTTTTCTGCTGGGGCATCCTGGTCGCGATCTTCGCGGTCTTCGGCGCCCCGATGCTCAAGTCCCGCTTCGGCACTCCACGCACCCTGTACGCGGCGCTGTTCGGGATGGCCGTCGTCTGTCTGGTGATCGGGATCTTCTCAGGTGATCGCTGGGCGGTCATCGGCGCGACCATCGTCTCCGGCATCTTCGTCGGGTTGAACAACACGCTGGTGACCACGGCCGTCATGAGCATCGCACCGGTCCAGCGCTCGGTCGCCTCGGCCACCTACGGTTTCGTGCGGTTCATCGGCGGCGGCCTGGCACCGTTCGCGGCAGGCAAGCTCGTCGAGCACTACAACGCGCACGTCCCGTTCGTCATCGCGGCGGTTGCGGTCGCGCTCGCCGCGGTGGTGTTGTCCACCGTTCACGGCGCATTGGTCGCCGCCGACGCCGATGAGGAATCCGCACACTCGCACGAACGTGTCGACGCCGAGGACGCCGTGCGCGAGATTCCCGCCATCGAGGACGAGGCCGTGCTCGCCGAAACCGCATTGCGAGACGACGAGAAGTTCGGTCGCCCGGTCGAGACCCGTCGCTGAGCGGGCCCGACGATGACCGACGCGAGTGCTGGTGGTGACGGACCCCACCGACTGCTGGTGGGTGTGGATGGTTCCGACACCTCCTGGCGCGCGGTCTATTACGCGCTCGGTCGGGCGCGCCGGGAGAACAGCACGGTCATCGCGGTCAACGTGATGCCGGTAGCCGTCGCCGGTGTCGGGGCCGGATGCGCCGCCCTGGTCGACGCGGGCAGCGAGATGGGTACGCAGATCGAGTCATTGGCCCGCGAGTACGACGTCGACGCTCGCTTCGAGTCCGTGATCGGTGATCCCGCAGGAGCCCTGCTCCGGCTCGCTTCGGAGTATCAGGCCGACGGGATCGTCGTCGGCGCGAGCAAGGCCCTGGTGCACAAGATCTTCGGCTCGATCGCCAGTCGAGCGGTCCGCCGCAGTCCGTGCCCGGTGACCGTCGTCCCGTAGCCGCCGGCCCTGGGGACCGGCGGTCGCTCAGACCTCGCCCAGCCGCGTCTGCATCGTCGCGTGCAGCTCACCCATGAACTTCTCGAACTCCTCCAGCATCTCGGGAGAATAGTTCGACATCACCGCGTCGATGCTCACACCGAGCGGGTCGAAGAACTCGTCGGCCCGGTCGTGCACGCTCTGCTCACTGCGCAGGGTCACGACCCGTCGATCCGACTGCTCCCGGGTGCGTGAGACGAACCCGGCCGACTCGAGCCGGTTGAGCAGCGAGGTGGTCGCGCCGGAGGTGAGGTGGATGCGCTCGGCGAGCCGGGCCGGCGACAGCGGAGCACCACCCTGTTCGGCATAGATGATCTGCAACAACGCTTCTGCGTCGGTGGAGTACAGGCCCAGCCAGCCGGCGAAGCGACGTCCGAACTCGGAGAAGTCGGTGCCGTAGGTTTGCAGACCCTCCATCAGTCGCTCTCGTTGCGCGGCACGATCCGCTGACACGTCCGCCATCGTCGCGCTCACCTCCTCGGGCATCGGGCTTTGACAACCCCGAGCTCCGTAGATACCTTGATGGTCAAGCTACTTGATCGAGAAGCATCATTCTCGCATACACCCCGATGTCGGGGCGGACAGGACACCTCATGACCACGGTATTGATCTCCGGCGCCAGCATCGCCGGGCCGGCCCTCGCCTACTGGTTGAACCGGCAGGGCGTCACCACAACCATCGTCGAACGCGCCCCGGAGCTGCGCACCGGCGGACAGGCCATCGACCTGCGCGGAGCCGGCCGAGAGGTGGCCCGCCGCATGGGGATCGAGGACGCGGTGCGCGCCGCCGGGACCGGCGAGAAGGGGATCGAGTTCGTCGACGCGACCGGGAAGGTCAAGGGCGCGTTCGCAGCCGACGACTTTGCCGACGGCAACGGACCGACCGCCGAACTCGAGATCCTGCGCGGCGATCTGGCCCGCATCCTGGTCGACACCGTCGCCGACGACACCGAGTTCCTCTTCGGTGACAGCATCGCCGAGATCGACGACGACGGCGATCAGGTGCACGTGGTCTTCGCGAGCGGGATACGCAGGTCGTTCGACTTCGTCGTGATCTCCGAGGGGATGCGCTCGCGCACCAGGCGACTCGTGTTCGACGACGCCGACGCGATCCGCTCGCTC
Source organism: Williamsia phyllosphaerae (assembly GCF_014635305.1). NCBI lineage: Bacteria > Bacillati > Actinomycetota > Actinomycetes > Mycobacteriales > Nocardiaceae > Williamsia > Williamsia phyllosphaerae. Next base: position 617,838 of record NZ_BMCS01000002.1, read on the forward strand.
GGGATGTACACGTCGTACTTCACCATCCCGCGTACCGAGACCGACACTGACTGGGCCGCGTGGTGCTCACTCCCCGGGAGCCGGTCGCTGTTCCTGCGGCCCGACAGTCACGGGACCAGGCGTGCGGCGTTCTCGTTCATGACCGACGAGCAGGGCTTCGACGACCTCGACACCTCGGGACAGAAGAAGCTGCTGCGCCAACGCTTCTCCGACGTCGGCTGGGAGTTCCCGCGTGTCCTCGACGGCATGGACGACGCCGACGACTTCTACTTCGAGGGCCTCGGCCAGGTGAAACTGCCGAACTGGTCGAAGGGACGGGTCGTGTTGGTCGGCGATTCCGCCTACTGCGCCTCCCCCATCAGCGGCATGGGGACGAGCCTGTCGTTGGTGGGCGCGTATGTGTTGGCCGGTGAATTGACCGGCGGCGACGGGCGATTCGCGCGGTACGAGGCGACGATGCGGCCCTACGTGGACGAGGCGCAGAAGCTCCCGCCGGGTGCCCCGCGGATCGCCAACCCGAAGTCGCGGTTGGGCGTTCGACTGTTCAACGGCGTGATCGCTATCGCCTCGAGCGGTCTGGTGCGCACACTGGCGTCGCGGTTCACGTCCCCGCCCGCCGAGAAGTTCACCCTGCCCGACCACCCGCACAACGTGCCCGCCAGACCCCAGTTGGGCACGTAAGCCCACCAGTTGGGCACGTAAGCCCGCCAGTTGGGCACGTAAGCCCTTCAGTTGGGCACCCGCACCCGTGTTGGGCCCTAGTTTTCGCGCGTTGGGCCGTCGCTGCCATGCGTTGGGCCGTCGTCGCCCCGCGTTGGGCCGTCATTCGCCGCTGCCGGCTTCGCATCGACCGGCGTCGCGACATCCGGCACGACGGTCCCGCGGATGCCTCCGACGATCTTCATCACGTGATAGATCACCAGGGCGGCAACCGCACCCAGCGCGATGCCGGCGAAGCTCAGATCGCCGATCTTCCAGGTGAAGTCGGCGATGCCGATGACCAACGGGATGGCGGCGGTGAACTGGTTGATGGGCTTGGAGAAGTCGACGCGGTTGGTGACCCAGATGTTGACACCCAGGATTCCGACGAGTCCGTAGAGCGCCGTGGTGACGCCGCCGAGCACGCCGGGCGGGATGGATGCGATGACGGCGCCGACCTTGGGCGACAGCCCCAGCAGGACCGCCGCGATGCCCGCGACCCAGTAGGCGGCCGTCGAGTAGATCTTGGTTGCCGCCATGACGCCGATGTTCTCGGCGTAGGTGGTCGTCGCCGAACCACCACCGCTGCCGGCGAGGATGGTCGCGAGACCGTCGGCGCCGAGCGCACGCCCGATCTGCTTGTCGTAGTTGATGCCGGTCATCGTGTTGATCGACTTCACGTGGCCGATGTTCTCGACCACCAGCACCAGCACGACCGGGATGAACAGCGGTAGCACCGAGAAATGCAGTGTGGGCGTCTGGAAGTCGGGGAACCCGACCCAGCTCGCGGCACCGATCGCGTCGGTCTCCACCTTGCCCCGCGCCAGCGCCAGCAGATAGCCCAGGATGACGCAGACGAAGATGGCAAGACGGCCGAGAAGTCCCTTGAACAGGATCAGGACGGCGATCAGCAGCACGAGGACGACGGTCGCGGTGATCGCGTCTTTCTCGTAGTTGGTCTTGGCGGTCGGGGCGAGGTTGAGCCCGATGACTGCGACGATGGTGCCGGTGATGATCGGCGGCATCAGCGCCTCGATCCACCGGATGCCCGCGAAATGCACGACCGCACCGATGATCACCAGCAGGATGCCGACCATCACCAGACCGCCGAGCGCGGAGCCCTGGCCGTCCGACGCCGTCGCCGCCGTCACCGGGGCGATGATCGCGAAGCTCGACCCGAGGTAGCTGGGCAGCCGGTTACGGGTGATCAGCAGGAACAGGATCGTGCCGATTCCGGAGAACAGAAGCGTCGTCGCGGGCGGGAAGCCCGTCAGCACCGGCACGAGGAATGTGGCTCCGAACATGGCCACGACGTGCTGCAGGCCGATGCTCACGGTGCGCGGCCACGTCAGTCGTTCGTGCGGGGCGACGACGTCTCCGCTGTCGACCTGCTTCCAACTGAACAACGACGTCTTCGTGTCTGGCTGTGACACGTCTGGCTTGGACATGCCGATCAGTCTGCGGCATCGGGTCACGCTTCGCGCGGAATGCGCGACGAGACGCGGTCGCTGTCGGATTCATCCGAATCGATGGAACCGGATACGTTACCCTTGCGTCCAACTTTCGGGAGCGCGACCAGCGTTGTCACCATCTCGTCGTCGGGGGTTCGTATGGAGCTTGATCCGTCTGTCGTGCAGGCATTCTCGGGGCAGGTACACGATGCTTCGACGACTATTGGCGATACTCACTTGGGCGCCGGGGTGACCACCTCGTGCGATTCGCTGTCGGGATCGACGTCGCAGTACGCCGCCCGCCTGGTCGGTCAGTTCATGTCCTCCCTCGTCAGTGATCACGCCGCGAACGTCGACCGCATGGGCACGTCGGTGACGTCTGCGGCCGAGACACTGGTCGTGCAGGACGGTGCGGTGAAAGCCGACCTCGACAAGGCCTGGCCAGGGCGCTGATGCTGCCGAGCCGAGCACGGTTGCAAGGGTGGGACCCGGGTGGCCTGGCGGCCAAGTCCGGGCCGATCACCTCCGGTGGTGCCGCGGTCGAGTCGGCGGTGGCCACGATCGCCGCCAACTGCCGCACCCTCCCGGCACTGCACGGCTGGAGCGGTGAGTCACACGACGCCGCGACGGCGGCTTTCGACCGTTCCAAACGCCCCGCCGCCGCGATCGCAGACGCGGCTGAGGCAATCGCCCAGGCACTCGTCGTCGGGTCACACGCGGTCGGCACCGCTCGAACTCAACTGTTGGACAAAGCCACCGCGATCGAGGCGGGCCGTCTGCTGGTCACCGACGGCTGGGTCGTCCTGCTGAAGCCGTTGGCGATGACGCGCGCCGAAGCGGTCGAACTCCAGAAACTCCAAGCGGCCGAACAGGCTGAGATCAACCGACTCCTCGCCGCCGTGGACGACGCCGACAACGCAACCGCACGTGACCTCTCCGCCGCGGCGCAGCGTTTCGGGTTCACGCCTCCCGGCAGCGGCGACTGGTTATCGACTCTTGTCACGGTGGGTTCAACCCGCCCGGGTGACGACGTCGCCGATCCACGTCTACCGATGACGATGCTGGCCCAGAAACAGGCACAGGCCGCCGACGCCGCGACCACCGTCGCCGCGAGAACCGACGACACCGAGCGCAACGGAACCAAACTCGCCGTCATCACCATGCAGGACGGCAGCAGACGCGAAATTCGCGAGTGGAAAGACCAGGTGCCCGAGAAGGGCCAGATGCCACTCTTCTTCAGCGGCCGTTCACCCACCACCGGGTCGTCGGAGACCACCTATGACCCCGACGGAAACCGGGTGCTGACGATCGGCTCGAGTACGAGCGTCGAGGGCACCAGCCGCACGATCAGGAAGGCGGACGGAAGCGGCGTCGTTGCCTACATCGGCGCGCAGGGCCAAAAGTCTGGCTGGACCTTCGGGACCGACGGAAGCTACGAGAAAGACCTCCCCACCGACGCGCCCTTCTTCACGCATCCGGAACTGACGGTGACCGGCGGCGGGATCTCGGCGCTCCAGAATTTCGCCGAATCGCCAAAGGGTGTGGCAGCGTTGGGAGAAGCGACGGCGTCGAAAGTTGCTGTCGGTGCCAAATATGGCGGCCCGGCGCTGGGAATCGCGACCACCGTCTACGACATGGCCGTCGCAGACAATCAGTACGAAGCATGCCGCGCCATGTATTCAGGCGTGGGAGGGACCGTTGGCGGAACCGTGAGCGGCATGGCGGGTGGCGCAGCCGGCGCCATTGCCGGTGGGGTCGGCGCCCCGATCGGCGCGGGCCTGGGGACGATCGCCGGAACCTGGATATTCGGCAAGCTCGGTGACGAGATCGGCCAGATGGTGTGCGCCAAATGAACTTCCGCGTTAACCGTTTCGGCCTGGGTTGGCACACGTGACAGGCAAGGTCTTCCCTCTCCCGAACAAATGGTCGACGCGCCCGCTCGTCGCCCTGACCATTGCGGCAGTGCTGTTCGCCGGAGTGGGGGTGTGGTTCTTGGTAGCGGCGTTGCTGAGTGCTCTCGACGTCGATTGGTTGAGGTCGATATTCCTTGTGTTCACCGGAGGCGCATTCGTGGCCTTGGGCGCGATACCAGCCACGGCCAATCGCGTCTACCAGAGCGACGATCCTTCGACCGCACGCATTCTTTTTACCGACAACAGATTGCGCATACTTCCTGATCGCGCCCAGCAGATCGTCAGCCTCAGTCTCGGCGTGATGTTCGTCGTCGCCGCTTTCATCTTCGCGATCGGCACGTGGACGTCGACGCTGGACCTCCCCATCAGCCCTGGTTTCGCCGTCTTCTACCCACCCTTCGCACTAGGCACGGCGGTATTGGTGATGACGATGCTCTTTCGCGTGTGGCGCAGGGGCGGGAGCTATGGCCAACTCGCGCTCGATCCCGTCAGCGTCTCTCATGAGAGCGGCGAGCTGAGAACCGAGTTGCACTGGGCGGACATCGCGGCTTTCTCGATCAACCGTCCCCGAATGGGCCGAACGGGGTCGGCAGCGTGCATGATCTATCTCCAGCCTGCCGACGGCACGCCTCCGCTGGCCGTCACCACCAACATGCTGTCCACCGGATGCGCCCCGACGTATTGGCTTCTCAAGTACTACTTCGAGCATCCCGAGCACCGTGACGAGCTCGGCGATCAGCGGGCCGTCGACCGTCTTATGAGCGGACGGGTGGTCACCAGACGGTGAATTACCTGCGAACTTCTCAGAAGTCTTGACTCATTCCAGAAAAGTGCGGGATAGTGCATGGGTGCCCTCGACGACCGATCTCACGGAGATGCTGCGCGGTGCAGATCTGCGTGTGACGCGTCCCCGGGTGGCCGTACTGGATGCGGTGTTCGCCCATCCGCACGCCGACACCGACTCGATCTTCACCACCGTGCGTGGCGAACTCCCCGACGTCTCCAAGCAGGCCGTCTACGACGTGCTCGGCGCGCTCACCGTCGCCGGACTCCTCCGCCGGATCCAGCCATCCGGTTCGGTCGCCCGATACGAGTCACGCGTCGGCGACAACCACCACCACGTCGTGTGCCGATCCTGCGGGATCATCGCCGACGTCGACTGCGCCGTCGGCGAAGCGCCGTGCCTCACGGCGTCGAGTCCCGCCGGATTCTCGATCGACGAGGCCGAGGTCATCTATTGGGGCCTCTGCGACGCCTGTACCCCAGCCCACAATTCGCGATCACTCCCGTGATCGCCAGCCCGAGTTGTCCACCATTGGAAGGAATGTCGTGACTGAAGCCCACGAAACCCGCGAAAAAGAGATGAACGAGAACCAGCCCGAGGACAACGCGGCCGGTTGTCCCGTCGTCGGCGGGCACCGCAAGTTCCCGGTGGAGGGTTCGAGCAGCCGTGACTGGTGGCCCGAGGCCCTGAACCTGCGCATCCTGCAGAAGAACCCCGCCGTCGCCAACCCGATGGGCGAGGACTTCGACTACGCGGCCGCGTTCACCTCACTCGACCTGGCCGAGGTCAAGTCGGACATCACCGGAGTCCTCACCGACTCCAAGGACTGGTGGCCCGCCGACTGGGGCAACTACGGCCCCTTCTTCATCCGCATGGCGTGGCACTCCGCGGGCACCTACCGCGTGCACGACGGTCGTGGCGGCGCGGGCGCAGGCATGCAGCGCTTCGCTCCCCTGAACAGCTGGCCCGACAACGCCAGCCTCGACAAGGCGCGTCGCCTGCTGTGGCCCGTGAAGCAGAAGTACGGCAAGAGCCTGTCGTGGGCCGACCTGATCGTGCTCACCGGCAACGTGGCCCTGGAGTCGATGGGCTTGCAGACCTTCGGTTTCGCCGGTGGTCGCGAGGATCGCTGGGAGCCCGAGGAGGACGTCTACTGGGGTCCCGAGCACACCTGGCTGGGCGATGAGCGCTACACCGGTGATCGCGAGCTCGAGGCACCGCTGGGCGCCGTCCAGATGGGTCTCATCTACGTCAACCCCGAAGGCCCCAACGGCAACCCGGATCCGCAGCTGTCGGCCAACGACATCCGCGAGACCTTCGGCCGCATGGCCATGAACGACCGCGAGACCGCAGCCCTGATCGTCGGTGGCCACACGTTTGGCAAGGTGCACGGCGCGGGCGACCCCGAGAAGTACATCGGACCCGAGCCCGAGGGCGCGCCCCTCGAGCAGATGGGCCTGGGCTGGAAGAACAGCTTCGGCACCGGAAACGCCGAGTACACGATCACCAGCGGCATCGAGGGTGCCTGGACCGCGACCCCGACCACGTGGGACAACACCTACCTCGAGACCCTCTACGGGTACGAGTGGGAGGTCCACAAGGGACCCGGTGGCGCCAACCAGTGGCGTCCGAAGGACGGTGCCGCAACCGATCTCGTCCCCGACGCACACGTCGAGGGCAAGAAGAACCCGCCCATGATGCTCACCAGCGACGTTGCACTGCGCGTCGACCCGATCTACGAAGAGATCACCCGTGGGTGGCTCGCCGATCCGTCGTCGCTGGCCGACGAGTTCGGTCGCGCCTGGTTCAAGCTGCTCCATCGCGACATGGGACCCGTCGTCCGCTACCTCGGACCCGAGGTCCCCAGCGAGGAACTGCTGTGGCAGGACCCGGTTCCCGCGGTCTCCGGTGAGCTCATCGACGGCGAGGACATCGCGAACCTCAAGGCCAAGATCCTCGAGTCGGGTCTGACCGTGTCGCAGCTGGTCAAGACCGCGTGGGCGGCGTCGTCGTCGTTCCGTGGCAGCGACAAGCGTGGTGGCGCCAACGGTGGCCGCATCCGACTGCAGCCGCAGGCATCGTGGGAGGTCAACGAGCCCGACGAGCTGGCCCAGGTCATCAAGGGGCTCGAGTCGATCCAGGAGTCGTTCAACTCCGCTGGGGGCAAGCAGGTCTCGTTCGCCGACCTCGTCGTCCTCGGTGGCGCCGCAGCGGTCGAGAAGGCCGCGTCAAACGCCGGCGTCGACATCACCGTGCCGTTCGCGCCGGGTCGTACCGACGCGACGCAGGAGCAGACCGACGTCGAGTCGTTCTCCTACCTCGAGCCCAAGCGCGACGGGTTCCGCAACTTCCTCGGCAAGGGCGACCGCCTGCCGTCGGAGTACCAGCTGGTGGACCGGGCGAACCTGCTCACCCTCAGCGCACCGGAGCTCACCGTGCTCATCGGTGGTCTGCGTGTGCTCGGAGCGAACTACAAGAACTCCGACCTGGGCGTGTTCACCGACAAGACGGAGACGCTGAGCAACGACTTCTTCGTCAACCTCCTCGACATGGAGACCGAGTGGGAGCCCGTCGGTGACGAGCAGGGCACCTACATCGGCAAGGACCGCAGCACCGGCGAGCAGAAGTACACCGGTAGCCGCAACGACCTGGTGTTCGGCTCGAACTCGCAACTGCGCGCCATCGCCGAGGTCTACGCCGAGAGCGACTCCAAGGAGAAGTTCGTCCGTGACTTCGTCGCCGCATGGGACAAGGTCGCGACCGCCGACCGGTTCGATCTGAGCTGATCAGCACCTGATCGAAGCGAACACCCCGTCGACCATCGGTCGGCGGGGTGTTCTGCTGTGGTGTGTCGGTGTCGGCGATCCGCTCCGGTTGTGGTGATCCGCTCCGGTTGCAACCGGAGCGGATCAGCGAAAGTGGAGCGAATCGCCGCGCGGTACGACGCTCAGCCGGCGATCCGCTTGGCCGCAGCCGCGACCGCCGCGGTGAACACGTCGCGATCGGGCGCCTTGGTGCCCAGGATGTTCTTCTGCGTCACCGACACCGTCGCGCCATCGGTGGGCAACAGCGCAAGGTACGAACTCTGCTTCAACGGAGCGGCGCCCGGCAGATTGGTTGTCACGTCCTGCTGGATCACCAACGCACCCTCGACTCCTGGGGTGGCGATGTCGACCTCCTTGGTACTCACCGAGCCGGTGAACGACTGTCCGTTGACCGAACTCGTCACCTTGTGTTCCGTGCACGAACCGAGGTTGTACTTGCGGTACTTGGCGACGTAGTCGGTGTCGGTGACGACCGTGCTGCCGATCAGTCCCCCGGAGGTGCCATTGGTGAAGAAGCTCGCCGTGGCGTTCTTCACGGTGTCAGCTGACACGCCCGACAGATCGGGTTGGCAACTGGCGGGTGAGACCTTCGACCCCTTGGTGCTCGCGAGGAGCGAGTCGGCGGTCTGACTGGCCTGATCGGCCGGGATGTTCATCTGCGTGTAGCCCGCGGGCACGTCCGACGCCTGCAAGAGGTAATCGGTCAGGGGCCGGTCCGCCTTCTGCGCGGCGGACTGCCGGCTCGCCGAGGAGCCCGAGTCGCTTGACGACTCCGACGAACAGCCGGCGACGAGACCGAGCGCCACCACGGCCACGGCAACCACTGAACAACTGACGCGCATGTCTGATCTCCTCACTCCGACATCAACTGCCGAGACACTATCCGGTCGATTGTGCGACAGCGCGTGCGAGTGAGGTGAGCGAGTCGGCCTCGATGTCCGGCGGCGCGAACAGGCTCGGCCACCGCGCGCCGGAGCGGTTGATCCACGCCGTCCGGAGGCCGACACGTCGGGCGCCCTCGAGATCCCACGGGTGCACCGCGACCATCAAGGCGTCAGCGGCTGCGACACCCGCTTCGGCGAGACCGTGCCGGTACGACGCCGGCGCGGGTTTCCACGCCCCCGCATCGATGACCGACAGGTACTTCTCGACGGCAGCGTCCGCCGGCGTCGACCCGAGCAGCTTCTTGGCCACGTTGGCCGACCCGTTGCTCAGCGTCATCACCCGTACGCCGGTGTCGGCGAGCGCGACCAACCCGGGTACCACATCCGAGTGTGGCTGTGCGGCAACCATCGCCGTCATGATGGCCGCCGCGCCGTCGTCCACTGCGGCGTCGGCGCGTGCCGGATCGACCTCGCGGATCAGGAACTCGGCGATCTCTTTCCCGATCACGGCGTAGCCCGGGTTGTCGCCCAGGACGGTGGCCGCGAAGCCGTCACGCAGCACCGACAGATACCAGGTGCGCACGTGTTCGGCGCTCAGTCCCTGCTCTTCGAACGCGCCGACCACGGACCGCAGATCGGACAGGGTCTCGTTGACGTCGAGGAACGCGACCTTCGGTCGGCGCGTCACTTGAACGCCTGAATGTTGTTCAGGGCGGTGACCATTCCCGATCCGATCGGTCCACTGCGGTCGTAGATGGTGGTCGTTCCGACGGCGATCCCGGCGGAATCGAGATGGGAGGCCTCCTGCACGCCGACCCACTCCCCCTCTGGCAGTCGGGACAGCGCGACGGTCAGGTCACCGTTGATGTAGCCGACCCACTCGGTGCCGAGGTTCGTGACGAGGCTGGTCCACTCCGTCGTCGTCACCGCGCGGACGTAGGGGCTCGGCGACCGGTCGGCGGTCATCGGCAGGACGTTCCACCAGGCGGTGGACCGGTCGGCGTTCAGGTGTGGCTCGAGTTCGTGGGTCCACCCCGCGGTGTCGGAGTGGTACCAGGTCGTGGCGTCTGGATCGGAGTCGACATCAGGCGGGAACGGCACCGAGTCGTCGGCATGCCAGCGATCGCCGGGCGCGTTCTCCGAGATGCGGTACTGCACGAACACCGCACTGGCCACCAGCTTCTCGTCCTGGATGGCCTCGGCGCGGGCGACCTTGATTCGTCGTCCGGCACGTACGAGTTCGGTGCGGACGATCGTCGGCTTCTGCACGAACGGACGCAGCAGTTCGAAGGTGGTGCGGGCGGGCAGGAAGTCGGGTTCGCCCTGCTCCTCTTCGAGCACCTGCGCGAGCAGCCCGACGATGGCGGGGCCGGCCACCTGACCCGGTCCCCACGCGCCGACGGCGTGCTCGTTCGCCAGGTAGGCGACGGAGCCCTGATGATCGATGACCTCGAAAAACGGTTTCACGATCTCAGGTTCTCATGAGGCCCGTCGACGTCCGTTCGCGCAGTCTCGGTCATGCTCCGATGCGTCTACACACACAGAGGCAGCCGCTAGCGTGGACTCGTGGGATTTCACGACGGGTACTTCAGTCGAGCGGGCGCGTTCACCCTGAAACACGACCGTGCCGCGTCGCTGCACAGTATCGGCATCCCGGTCAGCACCGCCCACGTCGACTACACCGAGCACTACCGCATCTCTGCCGAGCAATACGACATCTTCGTGCGCAACCCACGGACGGCCAAGCAATTCGCCGACGGTTGTCGCCGACACGAACACGACGATCTGCTGGTTCTCGGGCCAGGGTGCAATCGCGGCGAACCTCGGATGCCGGACGAGTCCGACGAGGTCCAGGCCGCCATCACCTACCTCGACACGTTCACGTCGTTTCCGCGTGGAGTCGCACTCGGGATCGATGTCGAGGCCGGACAGCCGTACCTCTCAATACCTGCGGGCGCAGGCCACAGCTCTGAGGAATGGCGCTACTTCCTTGTCTTAACGGCCGAGCGTGAGGAGTTCGAGGCCGACATCGAATCCGCAGTCAGCTTTGCCGACGCCTGCCGGCGAGGTGAGCACGATGACCGGCTGGTGGCACCGCACACCACTGATCAGCGAACGGATCCCGCCACGCGCGTCAGTGACGCGAACACAGCCGAGTAGTCCGCCACAGCCTTGGCGATGAAGTCGTCGAGGTCCGGCAGGTTGTCGATGACGAAATACAGTCCGCGACCGGGGATCGCGGCGCCGAGTTCCAACAGCAGCGGCGCGAGCGTGGTCTGTGGTGCGAGTGAGTGGGTGAGGTCGCCGCCGGTGAACTGCGGAATCGCGACGACTCCCTTGAGTCCGTCGGAGCCGAACTGGTCGAGAAACGCCTTGAGCAGTCCGGTGTAGGACGCCTTGTAGGTGGGCGTCGCGAAGACGACCAGGTCGCTGGCCGCCACCGACTCCTTTGCGGCGGTAACCTTCTCCGATCCCCACTGGAACAACTCGCCGGCGATGTCCGCCAGTTCGAGGACCTCGACGTCGTAGGACCCTTCCGCCAGCAACGCCGGCGGGAGCGCCTCGGCCACCGTGCGGGTCCGCGACTGCGGCTTCGGGTTACCTACGACAACGGTCACCTTCAGAGGGTTGCGGTCAGACACAGGGTTCAGCTCCAGACGTCGTCGTGGCGGGCGTGGGTGGGCAGATATGCAGCGGGGCCGAACTTCTGGTCGTAGAAACCGCGATCAAGGTCCTGCGCCTGCAGATACATGAGCACGTGAACGGTCGGCACAGTGCCCGGCAGCTTGCCGAAGCGGGAGTAGATGTACTCGGCCTGCAGGGTCACGAGCTCCTGCAGCCCCTCGGCGGGGAGGTAGTCGGCGCGCACCTTGGGCGTGTCCGACCACGGCCCCGGCGTATCGGAATTGCCCGGTCCCCCCGGCCCGAACTTGCGCTCGTAGTACCGATCCACCCCTGCGGCAACGGAATCGACGAACGGCGGCACCAGCGTCTCGAAGACGCCCTCGAGTCCGGTCGCGTTCGGGAACGGCCACCGGTCGTCGGTGTCGTAGGAGAAGCCGAGTCCCGGTGCACGCGGGTCGCCACTGGCGCCGAGCACGCTGAGTCGGTCGAGGCCGTCGAAAGTCCAGCCGCCCAGACCCAATGCCTGCAGCAGCAGGACCCCGGTGTTGGTGGCGGTCGCGAGCTCGGCGCTGGCCTCGGCGAGGGTGTACTGCTCGACGAACGACAGGGGTATCGGATCGTCGAAGTTGCGCAGACCGCTGAACTTCTCGATCCCGGGCACCGCCGTGTTGTGCACGTCGTCGTAGATGACGTAACCGTTGGCGGCGAAGAAGTTCAGGTTCGCGACGAGGTGTTCGGAGAGGTCGGCCACCGGGAACGCCAGCAGGCTGCCGGGCCAGTTCGCGATCCAGGTGTTGTGGCCCTCCATGTAGGGCTCTTCGCGCGGGAGGACGAGGCGGGTGTCGGACAGCTGCCGGTATCCGTCGGCGGTGGAGGTGATCCATGATGCGAGGTCGGCGGGCTCGTCCTGGCGTTCGATCTGCGGGGCGGCATCGCGCGAGCCGAAGAAGTAGGTGCCCGAGTGTCGGTGAAGAACAGCTGACTCGTGTGGAAGGCCGCCGCCGACGGGAACGTCCGACCACCGGCCGAGCCCGGGTAGTTGGGGACGTTCGGCGCGTAGCCGGGGTGTCGGGTGATGCCGTAGTTCCATCCGGTGACGCCGGCCAGCACGCTGATGATGAGCGCCCGTTCGACCTCGGTGATCGAGCGCGGCGCCTCGGTCGACTCGTAGGCCAAAGGTCCGTCGGGGATGCTCCCGCCCACCGGGAAGCGCCGCGAACGTCGGCCGACGATGGCATCGAGCAGCGGGTATTGGCCGAGTTCGGCCAACGCCTTCCGGTGCTTGTCAGAGATCTCCAGGCGGGTCATCGCGTTCTCTTCGACACGAATTCGACGATATCGGCTGAGGTCGGCACGCGGTCGACATCGCCGAGCTCGGCTCTCGTCGCGTCGAACGGAACCGGTTTGCCCGACCCGAGAGTGACGTGCGTCGCATACGGGACTGCACCCGACCCCCACCGTGTTGGCCACGTACATGGCCTTCACATTGAATTCCGATTCGCCGCTGCTCCAGTCGTTCGACTCCGGCGTCATCCACACCTCGCACCGCGTCTTCATGGCGCCGTTGACCCGCCTGCGTGCGGAGTCCGACGGCACGCCCACCGATCTGCAGACTGAGTACTACCGCCAGCGCGCGGGCGCAGGCCTGGTGATCGCCGAGGCGACCCAGTCCAGCGCCACCTCGGGCGGCGCGTACGCCAACACCCCCGGTATCCACAACGACGCCCAGCAGGCCAAGTGGGCCGAGATCGCCGACGCCGTGCACGGTGAGGGCGGCCAGATCTTCGTCCAGACGTGGCATGTCGGCCGCGTCGCGCACCCCGACCTGCCCGGTGGCGACCCCGTCGCCCCGTCGGCCATCGCCGCCGAGGGCAAGGCCCACACCCCCAAGGGCAGCCAGCCGCTGGTCACCCCGCGTGCGCTGGAGACCAGCGAGATCGCGGGCATCGTCGACGGCTTCCGCAAATCGGCTCGGCACGCGATCGACGCCGGACTCGACGGTGTCGAGATCCATGGCGCGAACGGCTACCTGCTGCACCAGTTCCTCGGTGACGACAGCAACCAGCGCACCGACGAGTACGGCGGCTCGCCGGCGAACCGTGCGCGCATCGTGATCGAGGTCGTCAGGGCCGTGGTCGACGAGATCGGCGCCGACCGCGTCGGAATCCGCCTGAGCCCCGGCCACAAGGCCAACGGCATGAACGAGGCCGACACCGTGCCCGTGCACCAGGAGCTGTTGCGCGCCATCGCCGACATCCCGCTGGCGTACATCCACTTCCTGATCGAGCCGACCGACCCCGTGCTGACGCAGCTGCGTCCCGAGATCACGGTGCCGTTCCTGCTCAACACCGGCTTCGCCATCGAGTCCGACTTCGCGCAGCTCGAGAAGATCGTCGCCGACGGAACCGCCGACGCGGTCGTGGTCGGTCGCTGGTACATCTCCAACCCCGACCTGGTCGAGCGCCTCAAGCAGGGTGCCGACCTCACCGAGCCCAACCAGGCCACCTTCTACGCCAACGGCGCCGAGGGCTACATCGACTACCCGTCGCTGCAGACCCAAAACGCCTGACGCCGAACAGTATGTCCGACAGCGCCCGCCGACCTGCTCAGGGTCGGTGGGCGCTGCGCTGTCTACCTGAACATTCGGCGGGTCCGAACGCATCTGACGTGTGACCGGTGATCGACACCGTCACTGTCGGACAGGATTCCTATGGACAAAGCCGATGCCAGTTACCACTACGAAAGCATTAAAGACCTCGGGCTGGACGAATCAGCCGGAGCCATCTACATCGGAGTGTTCCTCGCCTGGTCCGCAACTCGTGGATTGATGGCCACACACCATCAGGACGCGATCGCGGCCGCTCATCGACGCAGCGAAAAACCCTCGGAGTACGCCTATGCCTATTCCTGCGGGGAGTTCCACAACGGCGACTTCACCGCGGCAGGAGTTTCATTCGCCAATTCCTATTACAGGGCGTACCTGAAATTTCTCGATAACGTTCCCGCATTCGCCGACTACGAGGTGACGTACACGAACCCGGACACCTGGGAAACCTATGACGAAATTGTCGTTCTGCTCGACGATCTTCTCGCCTACTGGAGAGACGGCCGCGAGTCCTGTCCGCAAGAACTCGCCTGTTCTAGGCGGTATTGCCCCTGACGCTCGCCGACCAATGGCGCTCCACGGCGCGTAGGCCCAGCCGACGAGGGTCCACCTATCAAGGTTGGGCGACGGCAGGATCTGGTAATTGGTGCCATCGCAGTAGCCGGGCGCGAAGCCCTGCACGCCACCGCTCTCGTACAGACCGTTGCCGATCGAGATGTCGACGTGGTCGCCGTCCTCTCCGCGCGAGAACACCAGGGCCTCGGGTGACGTTGGCAGGCTGCTGCGGCCTTGACCGCGTGCCGCGAGTGCGCGGTAGAAGGCGAGGGCACCGTTGTGCGGGATCCCGGTGGCCGTGGTCTTGCCGTAGGCGGCGTCGACGAAGTCTTCACAGCCATAGTCACCGAACTTGTCCCGGGTGCAGTAGGGTGGCGCCGCGAAGGAGGGCCGTCCCCTTCGCGATCGTCGGGATGTTGCGGATCGCGGTGTCGGCCTGCGCAGCGAGTGCGGCGACGCGGGTGATGGCCGATCCAAGGAAAGCCAACAAGGCGCGGAATGTAATTGACGTCAGGATGCAAGAAATACCTGCACGGTCCCTAGCGAACGAGCCCGAGGACGCCTGCGCTGTAGCAATCGAAAGGCGATGCCACAGACGCCCGGACTACGTACGCGGCTAAATGATCTGTGGACTTCGGCTGGGCGAGAGCACCTCAGTCCGCCCCCAATGCTGGACTCTGCGAAAGCGGGACGCGCAGCGTCTTCAGGTCACAACCGCCCTGGGTGGCGGATCCGGTCTGGCAGGCAACTGACAAGGTTGGATTAATCAAACCAAGAGGTTCACCTGCGGCAACCCGCCGACGGGGCTGCGCGAGTTCGGGCAAGTAATCAGTAGACCGTCAGACGAGCGCGAGGCGCCCGTTCTCCGCAGCGGCTTCTGACTGGAATAGGCAGCGTGTCGGCATCGGCCTCAGCGGAGATACGGGTCTCCAGCGCCTCAGCGCGTCCGATGATTCGGAGAGTGGCCCTGCTCGCCATGGATCACGAACGCCCCGACAGGCAGTCATGGGGCGAGACCGTTGGGCCGGCCTCACGTCGTCGGCCGACGTTGAACCGGTAACATTGGCGATGCCACGCGACCACCATCAAAGCTTCGGTAGGCGAAGATTTCATTCTCGAGAAAACTCCGAACCCTCGAAGTAATCTACTTCCATGCAAATCAAAAGCAATGCATGCCTGCCGCGTGAATGGCCGGTAATCAAATTAAGCGCGCAACCTTGACAAGACTGGGAATCGTCGATCAGCAATCAAAACTTCCATTCCCTCTAGGCTGAACGGACAGCAAGTTATGGCCGAACAAAACAATCTATCACTAGCCGACCTGGTTCTCGCATACCGCAAATCGAAGATCGATATGTACTACTCCACAAATATCCGTCGACAAGATATTGCTCTATACGAAATGCAAATCGAAGCAAACCTCACCAATTTAATGTCTCACATCGTCGATAGTGATGTTAAGTGGTTCTCTGACGTTGACTTCTTGGGATCATATTCCGTAGTTCCCAAAAGCCTCTGTTTTTCCGCGCCCGAACACGAATTCTTTTACTCCAGCGGGCCACGCAGTTGGCAAGCAATTGTGTCCGCCAATAGCCCAAAGAAACCAGTTGCCGACTTTCGAATCATGTCAAAGTGCAGCGTCGACCTTCACGTGCTTTCTACTTTATGGATGGAACGGATCGGAACGAAGTATGACGCCCTCCTCGGACGCAGCGCACATGGAGGACGCCTTCGTAAGAGATTGAGAGAAGACCAGCCGGATCTGAGGCTCGGGAGTTTTGTGCCTTACGCAGCAGGATACCGTGAGTGGCGAGACTCCGCCATGTCTGTAATGCAGGACGCGGTAGACGCCGATCAAGAAATTATTGTTATGACCGCGGATGCCAAAGGCTATTACCACAACTTGGACGCAGGATTCATGCTCGATGAAAAATTCGAGGACGAGGTCGGCGCTGTCCAGCTGGACACGGTGGATTATCAGCTACATAAACTCTTCATCGGAGCACTGCTCGCATGGTCCGAACTAGTGGGCCAGCAACTTGGAGTTTCTCGCGCCGGCCTTCCGGTCGGACTGCCCGCGTCCGCAGTCGTAGCCAATATGGCATTACTCGGATTAGACAACCTTGCGAGGGACCACCTCAAGCCGATGCACTACGGCCGATACATCGACGATATAGTCCTTATCATTCAAGCGAGCCCAAATATCGCGAATCCATCAAACCTTCGAGATTGGATCGTTGAGCGCTCCGGGTCGAACATTATCGTCGACACTGAGAATGGTAATAGCTATCTGCGCTTCGCGCCTACCTACCTGGATGCATCCAAAGTTATTTTTTCAAACACAAAGAATAGGTCTTTCCATCTAGAAGGACAGTCGGCCCAACACCTCATTAGCACAATTAAAAAAACCATCACAGATCGAAATAGTGAGTGGAGATCCCTCCCGGAGATGGCCCCCGACCTAAAATCTATTGGCGCAGATATCGCATCGGTGACGGCTACCGACGGGAACGAGGCATCCACCATCGGTGATGTCAGCGGCGTTACCGCGAAACGAGCCGAATTTGCTATTCGATTGCGAAACTTCGAGACATATGCGCGCGATTTGAACCCTAACGAATGGGCCGAGCAGCGCGGCGCGTTTTTCTCTACTGTAGCGCTGCATATTATCTCGCTTCCAAATACGTTTGACTTTTTCCAGTATGTTCCCCGGTTAATCAAACTTGCGGCAGATTGTGGCGATATCAGCGCACTACAGCTTATCGTGGAGAGTGTGTGTGAATCTATCGACCGTGTGGCTCAGGATTGCGAGATCACAATTTCGGGTCTGCTGGAATCTTCAGATCAAGCCATTGCACAGACATCTGAGATCAAGAAAGGCTTTCGGTTAGCCAGTTTGTCCGGCGATTGGTTTCGCCAGTTCGTAAAAGATTTCAACGAGAATCTAGCTGCCGGATACGATGGCCCGATTCAGGATGAGGTGCTTCAACGCTTCCAGGCCCACATGCGAAGAAATACCTGCGCGCTTGAGGAGCGAGTCGACGTGTTCTCAAACGAAGATCTACTCTTTTGGCACTCTCAATTCTATCTCCGCGATCTTGCCCATGTGCCATATCGCTATTCAGTTCTCCCAACTGAGATACAGCCGCATTCGCGACCCGCTGCTGGCGAAGTCTCTTCGAAGGGATTTATAGTGACGCTTCCGCTTTACGAGAAGCATCGCCTGGGGTCGAATCTTCTGTTCGCAAATTTAGGCGGCGATACAATCGCAAGGGTCAGTCCCGATCTGTTCAAGACATGTATTATTCCAAGTCGTGCTATCGGATTCATATTTCCAACACGCCCCGTTAATCTACTCGAGACATGCTTAATTTTCAGCCAGAGCAGCGAATCCGTCGTAGGAATTCCGTCGCAGCAAGCAGTCTCGAAGGTCTTGGCCAGTATGCGGGGAAACGCCAACCACCCTGGATTTCCTTCGATCATTAAACAGAATTCTGGGGAAGTCACTATCTCGATCCCGCGGTCCGGGCTCGAAAAACACGTGAAAGTTTCCGTAGCTATGGTGATGACAACCTTCCAAGACTTTATTCGCGCCGCGCACGAGAAGCCTAATGTTAGCTACGCCCGTTACAATGAATTAACTGCAGCCATGAACGAAGCGATGACCCCGGAGAAACGCGGAGATTATCTAGTAATGGGTGAGTTAAGTTTCCCCTCGCGATGGTTCCTCTCATTTGCGGCGCGTTTAAAGACTGTCGGAGTGGATCTTATCGCTGGCGTCGAGTACCAAACCTATTGCAAGAATATTAAAAGAAACCAAGTCTGGGCAGCGCTGAGTGTCGGCCGCACGGGCCCCCATCAACAGCAAATTGTCTATCGCCAGGACAAGCAGACGCCAGCGATGTTCGAGGAGCGTGTATTGCGAGAGCAAGTTGGAGCTCGGCTAGAACCCCAATTCGCCTGGACCTCCCCGCCTGTAATCTCGCATGGCCGATTCAGCTTCGCGATACTGATCTGCAGCGAACTGACGAATATCAGCCATCGAGCGTCGCTTCGCGGACGTGTTGACGCGGTTCTCGTACCGGAGTGGAACCAAGATCTCCATACCTTCGACGCATTGGTCGAATCGGCGGCAAACGATATCCACGCATATGTAGTGCAGGTCAATAATCTGATGTATGGGGATTCGAGGATTCGAGTACCGAGGAAAAAACCCTACGAGCGCGACGTTGTTCGGTTGCGTGGAGGTCTACACAACTACGTTGTAACCGGGCAGCTTGACCAGTTGGCGTTGCGCGACCACCAATCGCGCCATCGTTATCAAGACGGAGATTTCAAACCCGTTCCAGACGGCTTCGTCATACACGAAAGCCGACGCTTCCTATTTGGTGAGGACTAACTATCCGGTCAGCGTCCGAGACCATACATACCGAATACTCGATAATAACGACAACACTGTGCCGAGCAACCGACATCGTCGGCCCCCTACGACTGCCGACCCTGCATGTTCTTGGCATCGCTAGCTGAATCGGCATAGCCTGCACCAGATGGGATTGTGCGGCCCCGAACCGACGTGGACTGCACTCGCCGTCGGCAGCCACCGATCCGGAGAATCGGTGGCGCCGCGGATAGGACCTAGTTGCCGGCCTCGGCGCGCTTGGGGAGAACCCAACCCGGCCGCACGAAGTGGCAGGTGTATCCGCCCGGGAAGTTGAGCAGATAGTCCTGGTGCTCCGGCTCGGCCTGCCAGAACGGGCCCGCGGGCTCGATCGTGGTGACGGCCTTGGCGGGCCACAGTCCCGACGCGTCGACATCGGCGATGGTGTCGCGTGCGACGCGCTCCTGCTCGTCGGTCACCGGGAAGATCGCCGACCGGTAGCTCGACCCCACATCGTTGCCCTGACGGTCCTTCGTCGACGGGTCGTGGATCTGGAAGAAGAACGCCAGGATGTCGCGGTAGGTGGTCTGCGACGGGTCGAACACGATCTCCACGGCCTCGGCATGGCCGCGGTGGTTGCGGTACGTGGCGTGATCGTTGCTGCCGCCGGTGTAGCCGACTCGGGTGTCGAGCACACCGGGCTGCTTGCGGATGAGGTCTTCGACGCCCCAGAAGCACCCGCCGGCCAGAACGGCGGTCTCGGTGCCCGGGCGTGAGGTGATCTGTCCTGTGTCAGTGGTCATCGTGAATGCTCCTCGGTGGTGGTCGAACCTGGGGTGGTCGCGTCGAACAGGGTGCGGTACTCGCCGTAGCCCTGGGCCTCGAGCTCGTCGACGGGGACGAAACGCAGCGCCGCGGAGTTCATGCAGAACCGCTGGCCGCCGGCATCGCGGGGGCCGTCGTTGAAGATGTGCCCGAGGTGGCTGTCGGCACCTGCCGAGCGCGCCTCGGTGCGCTTGATCAGCAACTTCCGGTCGCTCTTGGTGGTCACCGCGTCGACCTCGATGGGCCGGGTGAAGCTCGGCCAGCCGGTGCCGCTGTCGTACTTGTCGAGCGAGGAGAACAGTGGTTCGCCCGAGACGACGTCGACGTAGATGCCCGACTCGTGGTTGTCCCAGTACTCGTTGGAGAAGGCGGGTTCGGTCCCGTCCTTCTGGGTGACGCGGTACTGGACGGGTGTCAGCCCATTCACGGCGTCGGCGGTCTTCTGGTATTTCGTGGTCATCGATACCTCCCTTGACGCCGCTGGCTGCGACATCAATTACTCCAACGCACGAGCGCCACGATTTGGTCCCGAGACGGGGCTCAGCTCCGGTTGGCGGCCACGGCGGCGCTGATCAGAGCGGTGAACGCGTCAGAATCGAGCGAATCCGATTCCTTGATGTCGATGGCTCGGCGCGTGCCAGCGGCGAGGCTGGCGTTGAACAGCGACTGCGGGTCGGGCAGCGACGCCCCCTTCGCGAACGTGAGCTTCACCTTGTCCTTGTAGGTCTCCAGGGTGCAGATGAGTCCATCGAGCGAGAAGGTCGGCACACCGTCGGGGTTCGACGGTTTGCGCCACTTGATCTCCTCGACGATGCCGTCCTCGGCACCCAGGATCAGGCCCCGCAGTTTCTCCACGGTGTCTTCGCGCCAGTCAGCCATGCCGGGTGACGATACTCGCGTGGGAGGACACGTCACGGGGTCTCACGGCCGTTTACTCAGGTTGTCTTCTTGCTCTGCGCCCTGTGCGACGGCCCCTTCGTCGCGATTTGCGCCGCGATCACCACTGCCCTGTCGGCGTCCTGCTGGGCGGCCTTGTTCGATGTCGCGAAGGCACGGATGATCATGTCGACCGACGCCCGCTGCTCCTTGGTCAGCAGCGCTGACACAGCCGGCGGGCTGTAGGGCTCCAGTTCGGCCCACGCAGCGCCGGCCCACTTCCCCAGCTCCTTCGCCGGCTTGCCCAGCGCCTTCGCCAGTGTGGCGATGACGTCGTGGGTCGGCCCCTTGAGGTTCTGACCCTTGATGATTCGCGAGATGGTCGATACGTGGATGCCAGTCGCCTCCGACAGCCGGTTCATGCTCGGCGTGTCCCATGGGCTGATAAAGCCGGCGTCGGTCAACGCGGTGGCCCACGGTTCAGGGATTCCGTGTTTCAAGTTCACCGACCAAGCTTCTCTCATGAGACATGCAAAATCAAGGGTCGGGTCGTTTGTCAGACCCTGCCGCTACCGTCACCAGTGAAGGGTCAAGATCAGCGGCGGACGACTCGCCCGCTCTCGCTCGCACAGAGCCGAAACCCTTTCCATCACTCGCTCCGACCCTCGTTTGGGTGCGCGCGAGCGTGCCCGCTCAGCGAATCAGGAGGAGCCATGAACGGATCCCAGACAATCGGTCTCGACGAGCTCGTCGACGGCTATCTCAAGACCCGGGACGTCACCAGCGAAGAGCACGACTACTGGAACGAATTCGTCGACGCCGTAGCCGGCGAACTGACCGGCATCGATGGTTCGCTCGAGCTTAACCTTCCGCCGATGTCGGAAGAACGCATGCTCGACGACGCCATCCGGGACGCACTGGCGGCACTCCCCGACCGCCCGTCCCCGTGGGCCGGATTCGCCGAGGCGCCCGAGTGGGCGATCCGCCATTCCCAGACGCACGGGCGCGAGATCGCTGCCGCGCAGACGGTCCTCGAAGCGATTGTCGGCAAGTACCTGAGGACTCTGCTGATCATGCGCTGGCCGGGTATCGAGTCGCGGCGGGTCAGTTGGTCTGAGCTGCAGCGACTCGGCATCGAGAGCGAGCCACCACCGCCCCGCGAATGGGACGAATGGTGACCGGCTCGCCTCCCCGAATCTGTCACACCCCAGCCGTACTCTTCCCTCCCTACCGGTCGACCGAGCTGCTCGCCGACCGCCCAGCGAAAGGAGCCGCCATGCTCACCGATTTTGATTTCGACGTGTCCGTCGAGGACGCCTGGCGCGCCTTTCGCATCGATCTGGCCGACCAGCTGTCGCAGCTCGACCAAGGTGATGAGCACACCGTCGTGCAGTCCACCGACGAGTTCCCCGACGGCCCGCACGGGAAGCTGACGTTCACAGTCACCGGATCACGCCGGGTGCGCTGTTCAGTGGCCGTATCGGACCTGCACACCACCGACGACTGCCGGCTCGACCAGATGAGCCAACTGTTCGGAATGGGGTTTCGTCCGCTACAGGCCCGCGACCGGCCGATCATCATCGAGTGCGGTCGACGGCGCATCGACGAACTGGCGGCCACCGCGGTGCGCGCGCTGCGCGAGATCTGGGAGGTTGTCCACCCGACGTTCCTCGTGGGTGGTGAGCGGGTGGGTGGCCGCGAGCCGTCGATGCCGGTCGGCGTCACGCCACACGATCCGGATGACCTCCGTCGTCTGGTGCTCGAATCGCTTGCGCGACAGGTCAGTCACCCCGTCATCGTCGACGACGACGGTGACATCCGTGTCCCCACCGGCGAGGTCTCGTCCTGGATGCGCATGTGCACCGACGAGCCGGCCATCGAGTTCTTCGCGTGCATCGTCTCGTCGGTTCCGGACGCATTCGAGGCCGCGCACTTCATCGCGACGCGGGCCGCGCGCTGGCCCTGCATCACGCTGCGGCTCATCGAGAGCAATGTGTACGCGTCGCTGCGCCTGGAGTGCTCGGTGTTCTACGACGCCAACCTCACCTCGGCCGCGAAGAAGTGGATCGCCTTCGTCATCGACGACGTCCCGCAGATTCGTGAAGAGCTGGCCACTCCCCGACTGGCGTGGAAGCCCGAACCCGCAGCCGACGAAGAGGATTCGCCGGCTCTGCCCGATCAGTTGATGGCCGTGCTGCATCTGATCGACGACGGTCCGACCACTCCGGACGAGGTCGCGCAGGTCTGCGACCTCAACCGGCGCACCCTCATCGACTGCATCAAGGTCTGCAACCGCGAACGCGGGAAGTGGGGCCGGTTTGGCGAGGAGGCCGACGATCCCGATGAGGTCGAGGCGTGTTCCCGCGAGACCGACAAGTGGTTGTCGACGATGAAGCTGCTGCTGGCCGCGCTGCGGCTGGTGTTGAAGTTCGATCGTCGACGCCGTTACTACGCCGAACTGCAGGCCAGAAAGGCGGCGACCAATGACCATTGATCCGCACAGGCCTGTCCACGTCGTGTTCGCCGCACCGTGGGAGGCGGTGTCGCGGAATCGCGACACCGGGGAAGAAGATCGCACGTGGTGGTCGTTCCCCGACCACGTCACCGACGGCGACACCGTGATCACGGTGGTCGATGCCCGCGAGCCCGCGATCGTCGACGTGTCCGTCCTGCGAATGGCTTCCGACGATGATTGGGATCTCTCGCCTGCGGAACCACATCTGTTCGAGGCGATCGCCGTTGCCGCGATCGAGAAGCGCGTCGAGTTCCCGTTCTCGATCGATCCGCGCACGCTGCATCGGACCGAAGGCGCTGCGGTGCTGGAAGCCATTGACGCTGAGTCGAAAAGTCCGACGCCCTGGTACGACGTATCGAATGCGTGCTCCGGCGCCGACCGCATGGACACGACTCGGGAGGGCCGTCTCTGGGGATGTACCGCCTGCGGAAAGGACTGGGAGGGCGGCTTCCGACCGCGGCACCAGCAGCACGTGAGCGCGGGCTGGCCGTTCGACGCCGAGGACGAGCCGGTGGTGGTCTGTCCCAGCTGCCACGACATCCTGCACCAACCGCTCGGCCCGACGTTCGACGAGTTGATGTTCAGTCACCGCCCGGCCTGCCCGAGGTGCAACGCTCGCCGGACCTACAAGCGGTTGATGGGGATGCCGCCTGGCCCGCCGCCATACGGCACCATCGCCGACGGCTGCGTCGTCACCGGCGAGGATGATCGGTTCCTCTGCGGAGTCTGCGATCACGGGTGGTGAATATCAGCCGGCTCCGATAACAGCGCGAGCATCGCGGTCGGAGGCCACTGGTTCGACATTCTTACCGAGAAGGTGTCCAGCACTTCCAGGAGTAGGCGTTCCAGCGGTCGTAGAGCATGGCCCATGCCGTCGACCCGTACTGCCGCCTACAAGCGGCGTCCATGTTCACGTTTCGGGCCGGCACACCGAGGTAGGTGCACTTCCAAGTCAAGGCATCTTTCGGGTTCACGGTGGTACCGACTGCGTAGGTCGCCGAGAACTGGGATTTGCACCATCCCTGAATGTCGACACCCCCAACCGGGTAGGCGTTGGCCGTAGGCGCCTGGATCTGAGCGATCGTTATGCTGACAAAGATCGCGGCGGCCGCAATCATTCCTCGTGACGTCTGCCTGAAACTCATACTGATGCACCCCTGTTTTGAATTCAAGCTCCCAACCATGTTCGACAGCTTGACGATTCGCACACTTTGACATGAAAAGCTGGTCGAAGTTGACTCGTGGCGCCAGAATCATATGTTTGGAGGACGTTACGTCGACTAGGAGCAAATGCGTTGTCGTGCTCCAAAATTCGAACACAACTGCTTAGTGTTCAAGATCAACTTGCTGGCGCAGAGCCGGCGCACGGATAGACATGTCGGATCAGCTGATCACGCGAGGCGATTTGGACGGTCCATCGACCACAGCGGGACACCCGAGGCGAGTGCGAACTGGTCGGACACCTCGAATCCGAAACGGCGATACAGCGCAACGTTGTCCGCTCGGGTGCACACGAGATGGGCTGGGAGCGGATTCGCGTCGATGTGAGCCAGCCTGTGCTCGAGCAGCGTGCGTGCGTGACCCTGCTTCTGCGCGACCGTGGCGACACCCAGGTTGACCAGCGTCCAGTGCGGATCGGTCGGCTCGTGGTCGTCGAGGCGTTGCCGGACGCTGATCCCGGACAGGAGCCGGCCGCGTAGTGCGCCGAGCATGCCGGGCGCGGCTCGCGCTGTCCGGACGAGGCCGGCCACCGTGCCGCCACGATTCGGGCCGTCCCACGCGGCGACTGCGATCGGGTGCCCGGCATCGTCGACGAGGTAGTCGACCACGCCGATGCGACTGTGTTCGTGACGCATCGACGCCGTGAAGTACCCGACGAGCGCGATGCGGCGGCGCTGGTCGTCGGGCCATATCGACGCCATCAGCGGGTCTCGCGCGAACGCCTCGGCAAGCACACGTGCGCAGGCGTCGAGCTCGGAACGGTCAGTGGCGGTGCGCACCTGCAGATGGGGTCCGGGCGCAGGCGTCGTCACGGTGCAGATTCTGCCGCAGCCCGCCGCGGGTGCGGAAGCCCAGTCCACGTCGCGATGCCGTAACTTTTAGCCATGGTAAGTAGCGACGGGTGGACGTTGGTGGACCTGCGGGAACCCGGGTCTCCGACGGTCCTGTTCCGAGGCGGTCGCGTCCGACAACGGACGTCGTTGAGCCGCGCGCTGGTCGATGCCGTGGGCACCCGGCGGGCCAGGGAGATCGCCGGCGCAGTCAATCGATGGGCCGACGCAACAGCAGACACGAGTGCGCTTGATCTCGAGGTTGATGGCATTCGGTGCCGCCCCGTCGCCGGGCCGGCCGGTCGGTTACGAGCAGCGTGGTTGTCAACCGAGGATGCTGCCGACTCGGATCCCCCGTCCGCAATGGCTTTCGACTGGGATACCGACGAGCGCGTTTTCTGCGTGCCGGATGGCGCGGGGGCTCTGGTCGGTCGGCCGCAGGTCGAGGTACGCGAAGCGGGGATCACCAGCGCCGACGCGCTGCGGTTCGTCGAGGTCGACGACACCCTGGGGCTGGTCCAGGCGATGCTTGCCGATGTACCGACGGAATGGTCGGGTTCGGCAACACTGCGTCGTCCTACCGGCCCGGTCGCCGTCGTCGCGAATCTCATCCCGGCAACGGAGCACCGGGGTCTGTCGGGCGTGCTGTTCGAGGTGCCCGGCGCGCCGGCGACGGCACCGGTCGAGTCGGTGGCGATGTCGACGGTGGCGCGGATGTCGAACGTGCACGTCGTGGTGATGGACGTGTCGAAGATGCGTCTGCTGCGGTGGCTGACCGATCCGCCGGCGGGTGTCGCGTGGAAAGGTCAGCGCGACAACCGGGATACTCCGCATCCCGACGATGTCGCGCGGATCTTCGCGGTCGCTGCGGCCGTGCTAAATGGATCCAGTCGACGCGGCGACCTGGACGGCATCCGGCTGCGACGGCAGCAGGGTGGGTGGCTGGTGGTTGACGCCGTCGGAGAGTTGGTCGAGGGTTCCGATCCGCCGTTGCTGATCATCTCGATGATCGAGCGCGGGACGTCGGACGAGCCCGACCCCGTCCCTGTCGACGATGACGGGCATCCAGGGCTGTGACACTCGCAATATCCTTTGCGATGCCGCAGCCTGCCGTCTTACGGTTGTAGACCCTTCCCGGTGCCAGTCCCCGACGGCTCGGACGACACGATCTGCTCGACCACGCCACCGGTACCGATCCGGCGGCGTCCGACATGCGATTCGAGGTCTACCGATGTCCACCGCCCTGGAAACCCGCACGGATGACTGCAGCGACGACACCGAGGCCACAGCCGAGTACGTTCGCCGACTTCGGCTCGCGCTGACAGCGCTGCACGCCGACCCGTTGTCGATCGATGCGGCGCGAGACGTGTCCGCGCTGCTGTAGAGGCTTACCCGAACCGTCCGCGCGTCACAGCTACAGCCGCGAGGCGAGCTCGGGTCCACCGACCTCACGCACGAACTCCGGGTCGCCGCAGATCACCAACTGGTCGCGGGCACGCGAAAGCCCGACATACAGGCGTTCTTTCGATCGGTCGCGCGGCGTGGACTCGTTCAGCGCAAGGATGATGACCCGCCGTTCGAGTCCTTTGAACCCAAGGACGTGTCCGTAAAAGATGTCGTCGTTGTCCAGAACGCCCTCGAGTACGACTCGTTGCCCTCCTCCTGACACTCAAAACGGCATCTCGTCTCGGCTTCCCGTGAACAGCGGCGCGATGGCCTCGCGGCCTCAACCGACGTCGGACACTTCCTCGACCTGGTCCTCGGGGACTCCGAGTAACCGGTCGACGATCGGGCAACGAATCGCATGTCGGTTCCGTCTCCGCTAAGCCGCTGCATCCGCTCGCCGACCAAGAACCGAACGTCTCCACGAACTGCTCCAGTATTGCGAGGCTCTTCGCTAATCTTCGGCTGGGCTCGTCATCCGATACAGGGGATCGGACAACGCCGACGTTAAATGGGAGCAAAGTTACAAGTGCGGAGCCCGGGCCTCCCTGAGCGGGACGACCTCGGTCGTCGCAACCGAGGAAGACGTGGCGGCGCGGACAGACACCCACGGTCAGATCCGCGCGCAATGCCCCCTGGAACCCACCAGGAGGCGTGTCGTCTGAAGTCCCTGTCATGATGGACTGATCATGGAGTTGGAGATGGCTACGAAGGACCTGACTACGGTCGAGATTTGCGCTGGCGCCGGCGGGCAAAGTCTCGGACTTCATCTGGCCGGTTTCCGGCACACTCTTGCAGTTGAGCTGGACCGTGACGCCGCTGGGACGCTAGAGCGAAATTTGGCGCGGCTCGCGCGCACAACGGGCCAAACCGCACCGGTCGTCGCCGTCGGCGATGTTGCTGACCAATCTGTATGGGAACCTAGCGACCACACTGGCATTGCTCTCCTAGCCGGCGGTGTTCCATGCCCACCGTTTTCAATCGCGGGTAAGCAATTAGGCTCGTCCGATGAGCGTGACCTGTTTGCGTGGGCTGTTGAGACGGCCGGTGTCATGCAGCCCAAGGCAGTACTTCTCGAAAACGTTCGTGGTCTGTCCATGCCACGCTTTGCTGGCTATCGCCAGGCTGTGCTCGATCGCTTCGCAGAGCTGGGGTATTCCGCAGATTGGCAACTGCTAGAGGCGAAGGATTTCGGAGTACCGCAGCTCCGCCCGCGATTTGTTCTAGTTGCGTTGCAGGAAGAATACGCCCCCTTTTTCCGGTGGCCCGAGCCAATAGGTGGTGTCAATACCGTTGGCGACGCATTATACGAGCTTATTTCAGCTAATGGCTGGACGGGCGCTGCAGCCTGGGCCGAGCGAGCAAATCGTGTTGCACCCACGATCGTTGGTGGGTCGAAGAAGCACGGAGGCCCCGACCTCGGACCGACGCGCGCCAAACGCGAGTGGCGCTCCATGGGCGTCGATGGACTTGGGATTGCGGACGCTGCGCCCGGTCCGGAGACACACCACGACGCCCTGCCGCGCCTTACAAATGAGATGGTAGCGCGCCTGCAGGGGTGGACGGGTGCGGAATACGCTTGGGAGTTTCAATACGGAAAGGGGCACAAGACATCGACGTATCGTCAGATCGGAAACGCCTTTCCCCCGCCAGTTGCCCGTGCAGTCGGTCTGGCGATCGCGGCCGCACTCCGGCAGGACGCCGCGGCAACCGGGCGGACCGGCTTTAAACCTGAATTTCACGACGAAGTCTACCGGGCTCTCCGAAGCCATGGCGGTTTTATATCCGTGATCCGCCTTCATGAAATTCTCGGCGGCGCCCTCTCGGTAGATGACATCGCGCGTCGCATCAACTTCATGACCAGGGACTTCGAGATGGAAGTACGCGTTCGTGCAGGTGTCGATAGTTACCGACTCGGTGAGTGGCGCGCGTTCAGAGGTCAGGATGACCACGTCCGGCATGAGGCATTCGCCGCCCCGCAGAAGCGTTCTAAGATCAGCTGATTAGGTTGCGCTCGCGGGCCCATCTCGAGTTGATGCGGATGTGCCTTCTTTGAGCCGGTTGACAGCGTCCTGCCGCAATGCCACGGGCAACCGGAGGTAAGCACTCCAAACACGATCGATTTCAGTTGCGCCTCGTCGACCCCTCACTGCCCATCGAAGCAGACGACGTAGATCGCTCGGTGAAAGATCCAGTCCCTTCTCTATGAACTTAGTAACGTTACTGTCGCTGTCATTTCGGCCGGCTCTGCATCGCTTGCACTCGGTTATAAGCTCCTGCGCCTCACTCCCGTCCAGATGAGTAGTGTGGATACGTGTAACGGCCACAACAGCCGTCATTAGCGTGTCGTCCGGGTACTCCTCACCCCCGGAAATGCCGCAGAGCGTGCACATAAAACTGTCGCGCTGGAGAACGGCCAGTCGTTCCTTGTTGGTGACAGACTTCTGAGGCGCCGCCTCACGCCGCGCTTTCGTATCCCACACGGGGGCACCAGCCTTGACGAAGCGCTGATCCTCAGCGAGTAGGCTGGCGTCTTCGCTGTTGGTGTACAAGACCCACCCGTAGTCCCTGAGGTCGCGAATGCGCCGATCGACCTGGGAGATGTTCGGGAAGGCGTTCCGCAACTCGTTCTTGGTGAACGTGTTGCCAACGCCCACGACTTGGAGCAACCACAGCGCCCCTCTCACCATCGTTCCTGCAGACAAGGCCGGATCGTCCCATCTGGGCTGCTGCAACTCGAATCCTCTCGTAGACTCACTAAAGAGTACAGATGTACATCCAATGTCGGGGGAGTTTGCAATAATGAACTCGCTCGACCCCCCGGCTGCTGTCAAAGGATCACATACATGTCGAACTTCGGAATACCGCCGAAAGGCGAGGAAATCAGGGGCGTTATCGAACAACGCCTCAAACAAGCTATGCGTGAGAACGGGGCCAAGGTAACGATCGACTGGCGCGGCGAGCCGCGGCACCTCTATGTGATAAAGATGCCGGTCGAGATGTTGTATCTGAATCCTGACACTCACAGGATCCGCGCACAGCGGACGCTAGATGCGGATCGAAATAGAGCAATAGAAGAAAATCCATGGGGCCAGGAGGCTCAACAGTACCTTCACGATCTCCTGCGCCAGCGCCCCGCTAATCCGGACCAGACCGATCCCGACTACACCGCGCTCATGGACGAATTAGACGATGCCGGCCAACGCGAGCCCGGTATTGTGAGCCCAGACGGTATCCTGGTCGACGGGAACACGCGAGCCGCCGCTCTTATTGATCTTGGGGAGCAGATAATTAAAGTCGGGGTTTTACCCGACGACACTTCGCGACGGGACATAAACGCGGTTGAGCTGTCGCTTCAGCTAAGAAAAGATCGGAGGCGCGACTACTCCTACATAAACAGACTGATTGCGATTGACGAGGAGCTAAGTCGAGGACGCTCAGAAAGCGACGTGGCGAAAGACTTCAACATTAAACCGACTACTCTACAACGAGATAGGTGGGTTTACGCGCTGATACTAAACGCGATCGATCGTAGCAAAGATGCCGAGGGCGCTAGCCTTCGATTAATAGACTTTGAACAGCATCAAGAGAAGCTGCGCGAACTCCATCGCGACTACGCAACCCTCGCTAAGACGGATTCGGAGGCCGCCAATCGATTGCTGCAATCGCGTCTGGCAATGGTTCTCCTCGACTATCCAAAAACATCGCTTCGATTAGCTGAATCGGATTTCTATTCGCGGTATCTTGAAAGCCGTCTCCCTGATAAACTCAAGAATCCTGCTTCTGTCCAAGAAGAAGAACTCGGCGTTCCGGGAATCTCTGAAGCAGTTTTACCCGCTAAGAGCGGCGACTCCGCGGCTGCTGAAGCTCTTACTAGTCAGCTTCTGCGCGCAAAGGCAATTGCCGGCGATAAAGAATACGGCACCCCGGAACAGGTCGCCGAAGCCTCCTCAATTATGAAGCACGCCCGGACTACATTCGACATCGCGGTCAAGCTGGCCGGCCAGAATGCAGAGCTGGTGAAAAGGCAAACTGCCGTGCCAGAACGTCTCACTGACGCTGCCGATTATATAACGCAGTGCGGTAATGAATTTTCCGAAGCTCGCGCGAAACGCGCCCTCGACGATGAAGCTTTCGACGATGCACTTATAGTGCTCCGAGACAGTCTGGAAACACTTGCACGAAGAGCTGGTCGGGTTTACCCTGCCCCAGGCGAGGGGGTCGCGTGGCTACTCGAGGCAGCCCGAATTAGATGACTACGACAGAAGAGCCCAGCCTAACACTAACGCTTTCTGCCGATGCATCCTCCGCACGACTGATTGCGCGACGGGGGCTCGAGAATGATCTACGTCGACTGGCCGTAAATTTCCAGTCGAGTATTCAACCCTCACCCGGCATAGTTGAGGTCGCGCTTGACGACCTGCTGACAAACTTACATGTACTTCACGGGTGGCCTTTTAAAGCAGGCAACGACGTTGCCTGGGAAGACCCACTCAGGTCGCTAGTAGTCGACTCACTCGAGGACGCGAAGAGCATAACGGAGCGCTTGGAATCGTCCGACGAGCCAAAAGAAATAGATTTTGAGTCGTTACCAAAGATTTTAGGAGCCGAATGGATTGGAAACCTTACGGCATTTCAGTGTCGCGATGTTGGCAAGTTGTTGTCGCTTAAACACGGGGCCAATTTCTCCGTTCCTGGTGCAGGGAAGACCAGGGTTGCCTTAGCGGTCTATCATATCCTGCGTCGCCGCGCGGGTCTGAAGCGTCTCGTAATCGTTGGACCTAAGTCGAGTTATTCCGCCTGGCGGGACGAGAATGAAGCTTGCTTCCGGTATCCGCTTTCTATGAGAGTAGTAGAGGGTTCGCCAGACCCTGACTCAGAGGCGCTAATCGTCAACTACGAACGCCTCCCAGGTATGGTGAATTCTTTGTCTAGGTGGCTGACAGCCGAGCCCTCAATGATCATCCTGGACGAGGCGCACCGAATGAAGTTAGGTGCGAACGGTGCCTACGGGGCTGCCTGCCTCGCGCTCGGACCACGCAGCAACAGACGACTGATCTTAACGGGAACGCCTGCACCAAATGGCGTGACGGATCTCGAGAACCTGTTCGGATTTGTGTGGCCAGGAACAGGGCGTCAGAGCGTTTTGCGAGCTGTGAATGGTGGGGAATTGGCTGAGGCAAGCCGTGCGCTTCGGCCTCTTTTCACACGAACCACCAAAGACGAGCTTGACCTGCCTCCGGTAGAGACCGTGCTGAGGTCAGTCGATCTGCCACCTATTCATTCTGAAATATATAAGGCCCTTGTCGGCCAGTTTTCCAGCCGAGCCGCGGGTAGCGAAGGTGATTTTCAAGCCCTCGGGCGGATTATGGTCTACATGCTAATGGCGGCCACGAGTCCCGCTCTCTTGGCAGTCGGCACAACTCGTTATGAGCCGCTCTCCTACCAGGTGCCGCCACTCCCGGTACCCGAGCGCTCTTCTCTATACCAGTTAATGCAGGATCTCCCCGCATACGAAACGTCGCCGAAGTACAGCGAAGTACTCTCACTTGTCAAACAAAACGCCGCCAAGGGCCGAAAGACCTTAGTTTGGTCGACTTTCATTCGTAGTTTGAACACCTTGTCGCGGTCGCTGGCACCATATCATCCAGCGTTAGTCCACGGCGGCACGCCCGACCGGGAGGATCAAATACGTCGCTTTCGTATGGATAGTGATTGCATGGTGCTTCTATCAAACCCGGCAACACTTGGCGAGGGTATAAGTCTTCACCATGATTGCCACGACGCAATTTATGTTGACCGCGATTTTGCCGCGGGACGGTTTCTTCAGAGTTTGGATAGAATTCACCGCCTCGGATTGAGCCCTGACGTCACTACACGGGTCACGGTACTTGCGTCACGGGGAACAATAGACGAAGTGGTAGCATCGCGACTTGCAGCAAAGCTAAACTTCATGGGCGGGATCCTGGATGACCCCGCGGTGCAGCAGCTTGGCGACCTGAACGATGAACCCGCTTCAGGCATAGAGCTCAATCAGGCCGACCTGCAGGCCATGGTGGACCACTTACGTGCGCCTTCCACCTGAACCCACTCTACGAGCAGCGAAACGCTGGCTGGAAGTTTTACCGACCAGCGGCGGAATTGCTCGTGCGCAGGCGTTGTTTACCACCCATAACCGGTACAGCGATCTAACACCCACCCAATACGCTGCCGCGCTTTCCTTGCTCCGAGACCTAGGTCTTCTCAGTACAGAGCGCTCACCAATTCCCCCTGAAAATCGCATACTCGCCGCCATTTTTGAGGCCACGCCTCAGCCGTGGGTAAAAGATGCCGATTGTCTCGTTCAAACACCCGGCGAGTTGCCCGCGGACATTCTGGCGCTTGGTTCGGCTCTTGGTCTTGACGGCACCGCAGTTTTCGAGCAGCTCGTGACAACGTGGGGGAAGGTTGATACTTCTATCCGCGAGATTGTAGGCGCGTCAGGAGAAGCTGCGCTTGTGGAGTTACTTCGACGGCACACGGCAGGCAGAGTCGATCACGTTTCAAATTGGTCGGACGGTTTTGGTTACGACATCGGATTTAATCAGGGGAGGACGGTCGCCCACCTTGAGGTCAAGAGCTCAACAAGAAGTAACCGCTTTACCGCATACCTTTCGCGTCACGAATATAACGTAATGCTGCGTGATGAGCATTGGGTGCTCGTTGCACTACGCATGTCGCCCGATCTAGAGATTATCGGAGTAGGTTCTGTTCCCGACCATTGGATTAGATCGAATGCACCCCGCGATACACATAGTTCGGGCAGCTGGGCGGTGTGCAAGCTGGAGATTCCATCCGAGGTGATAGAGAGCGGTATTCCATTGTTGCGAGGTTCCGGCGAAGTACATCTTCCTGCGTGGTGAAGTGTGTGGTTGACCCGGTGGGTTGCGTTTCTTCACAACTAGGACGACCGCAAGCCCTCGAGCCCATGGTGTTTCGGCGACTGCGGCAACGTGCCGGTTTGGCGTGTCGAGTGCTCAGCTGCGGTATTAGAGCACCGTAATCGGCTAGCCTGCTCAGGCGGACCGACGGACTTCCGTTCGGGCTGGCCCAACGGACATGTCCCCCACCGCACGAATCCTTTCGTGCTGCCTTGGGGACATCTACGTGACTTTGCTTCGGACCACCGCCGAACGTGTGGCGATCGCCGATCCGGACTCTCTCGTGGAGCAACTCTTGGAACAGATGCTGCACCAACGGGGGTACCTGCCAGCGAAGGCCGAGCAGCAGTCATGGCGCCGTTCGCTTCCCGTGTTAGCAGCCGACCTCCGCGATGCGGGACTGGGCGACGTCGAGATGCTCGTCGAGTACCACCTACCACTGACGTCCCAGAGAGCCGACGTTGTCCTCGCCGGTACGCACCCGACCACCGGCGAACCCTCGTACGTGGTCGTCGAATTGAAGCAGTGGTCGGCAGCAACGTCATTCGAGGGCAACCCGGAGTTGGTGTCTGTCCCCGGAATGCCGGGCGGGCCAAAGCTCCACCCCGTGCTGCAGGTCCGCGGCTATTGCAACTACATCGCTGACTTCGCGCGAGCGCTCGAGGATCAGCCCGACTCGCTCGCAGGCATGGTCTACCTCCACAACGCCACCGACTCTGCTGCAGTCGCAGACCTAACTGAGGTACCGGTATCGACGACCGGGCGGTTCTTCACTGGGGTCACCCGCGGTGCGATGATCGACTTCCTGCGAACACGTCTGGCGCCACACCCTGGCCGAGCCGCCGCAGACATCCTGCTCAACTCCGCTGTCGCACCGTCGCAGCAGTTGCTGAAGGTTGCCGCAGACGAGGTACGCAATCGCGAACAATTCCACCTGCTCGGGAACCAGCAGCTCGCAGTCGACCTGGTCATGCACGCGGTCGAACAGGCACGACGCGCGAACTCGAAGCGAATCATCGTGGTCACGGGTGGGCCCGGCAGCGGCAAGAGCGTGATCGCGCTGTCGTTACTCGGTGAGCTGTCCCGGCAGGGGCGAACCGTGCTGCACGCCACGGGCTCCCGCTCGTTCACGCAGACCCTGCGCAAAGTGGCAGGTCACCGCGACAAGCGAGTCCAGTCCATGTTCAAGTACTTCAACCAGTTCATGGACGCCGGTGCCAACGATCTCGACATCTTGATCCTGGACGAAGCCCACCGCATCCGCGAGACATCGGTGGACCGCTACACCCGCGCGGCGCTGCGTACCGGTCGTCTACAAGTCGACGAGCTGATCTCCGCGGCGCGGGTACCCGTCTTCCTGCTCGACCAGCACCAGGTGGTCCGGCCCGGCGAGATGGGAACGCGAGAACAGATCGAGGCATACGCCGCACACCTCGGAGTCACCACCCACCACGTGGAGCTCGGCGAGCAGTTTCGCTGCGGCGGCAGCGAGGAATACATGCTGTGGGTCGCGCGGATACTCGGACTCCGCGACGAACCGCCCGTTGCGTGGCAGGGCGATCCCCAGTTCCAAGTCCTGGTCGCGGACAGCCCCGCCGAGCTGGAAGCGATTTTGCGAAACAAGACCGACGACGGTTACTCGGCACGCATGACTGCTGGTTACTGCTGGCCCTGGAGCAACGCCCGCGACGGCGGAACTCTCGTCGAAGACGTTGTTATCGACGACTGGTCCCGCCCGTGGAACAGCAAAAGCGACCGCCGAGTTGGCGATGCACCGCCGGCGCCACTGTGGGCCACGGATGACGGTGGATTCGGCCAGGTCGGGTGTGTCTACACCGCACAGGGCTTCGAGTACGACTGGAACGGCGTCATCATCGGCCCCGACCTGCTCTGGCGCGACGGGCACTTCGTGTCTGTACGGCGCGCGAATCGCGACCCTGACTTCAAGAACACCGTCAAGGTTCCGGACGACCGTTTCGACGTCCTCGTTCGCAACGTCTACAAGGTGCTCCTTACCCGCGGGATGGTGGGCACCGTCATCTATTCAACGGATCGCGAGACCCGAGAAGCGTTGCATCGACTCATAACTGAATAACCAACCGATTTAAGCATCGGCCCGACAGGCTTCCACGCCGGATATGCCTCCACCCGCTGCGACCTCTGAGAGGCGCGCGTAGTGACTGCATGGATTGTGACCGTTGGCGAGGACTTTCCCGACCACGTTCGCTTCGCAATTGACGACGGGTTCTGGGACACCCGACGTCGTCGGGACATACGCGCAGGCGACGAGGTTTTCTTCTGGCTCTCCGGTAGCGGACTCGTGGCTTGGGTGGAGGTGACGTCGGATCTAAGAGACCTGCGAGCCGGCGATCCGCCTGCACATTGGCACGACGCGCGAACAGGTGGCTACCAATTTCGCTTTGAACTGCGCGAACGAAAGGTTGTTAACGTTGATCGAAGTTGGAAGGCGATCAGCGCGGAAACGGGCATCACACAACTACTGAGCAACGGGATGATCGAGGTACCTACGGAAGCAGAGAACTACTTCAGGGGACTCTTTGGGCAGGTAGCGCCGCCTGCGCCGGCGGAGCGGCCGCGAACCGACTTCCAGTTTGATCCGGAGATTTACGAACCGGGCGAAGACACGCGTGAGCGCGCCATGCGGGCGATCACCCTCCGTCGTGGCCAGAGTGCGTTTCGTGACTCACTGGTCGATGCCTACAATTCGAGGTGCGCTGTCTCCGGCTCAACCGTCCTGCCGATTCTGGAGGCGGCGCACATCGATCGCTTTTTCGGCGCTCAAAGCCATCACGTATCCAACGGCCTGCTGCTTCGGTGCGACGTTCACACACTGTTCGATCTCCAGCGACTCACTATCGACGACGAGCTCAAGGTGCGCGTCTCCCCCACGCTGCGCAAGACGGAATACGCGTCGCTCGACGGAAAGGCGCTACGCCTGCCCAAGGACCAGTCGGCCTTTCCCAACCAAGACGCGCTTCGTCGTCACGCTGAGGGCTGTCTCTGGCTGTCGACCACGCCGTAGAACAAAGCCCATGTCCAGACCTGGTAGCAACGTTCGTACGACGAAAGTACTTACATGACGTATCCCGCTGGCCCTGCCACGAGCTACCTCACACGACACCGAGGT
Source organism: Williamsia phyllosphaerae (assembly GCF_014635305.1). NCBI lineage: Bacteria > Bacillati > Actinomycetota > Actinomycetes > Mycobacteriales > Nocardiaceae > Williamsia > Williamsia phyllosphaerae. The sequence continues at coordinate 654,335 of NZ_BMCS01000002.1, forward strand.
TGTTCGCATTCACCACTGCTTCACGCCTGATTTCGGACAGGACCGGGTGGAACGGGTGACGTCGGTTTCCCTGGAGGTTCAGTGGCAGGTCAAGATCTGCGATCAGCTCATCCTCGAGTACCCACGGCTCTGGGTGCTCGATCCAGGACACGAAGGCGTTGGCGGTCATCCACTGAGTCAGTAGCTTCTCCCCTGCGTGGAAGGTCCGGCGATTACCTGAACCCACGCGGCGCAGCTCGATCCCCAGCTCGTTTGACAGGAGACATCCCAGCGTCTTTCGAAGCGTTGATCCCTCGGCGTTCCCCCGATAGTGGGTTCTAATGCGACGGCGGATGTTCTGCCTACTGGCCGGCTTCCCGTTCGTCGGTGGTCGGCTGGGGCTGATCCCCGCGTAGAGCAATGTCAGACCATTCCGTGTTTCACAGGCCTCCGTGTCGATCTCCGGGTGTGGGATCGCACCGAACCACCATCCGTAGACACCGGGGCTTGGTGGGATGGGACTTGGACGGGTGAGTGCCTCTTCCGCCGTGAACGGTGGTGCGGTGAGGTAGGTGGTGCGCCTGTCGATCAAGATGCCTTGCCTCTTACTCGGTGACGACGTTCTGTCGGTGTCCAAACCGCCATAGAGCGCCGTCAGCTGTACGAAATCGTTCGACGGTGCAAGGTCAGCCGTGGTCAAGGTTCGACGATTTGATCGCCGAAGCCACATTCAGCTGCCCCTCCGCTGAAAGTTGCTCTTGGAGAAACGTGTTCATCCGAAGTGGGTCTGACTGAAGGCGTTCGGCAGGCTGACGTTCATCCCAAGTTTCGAAGTCTGCCGCATCGTCGAACGTGATGACACCGATTCCATGCTCCGACGCGGCAGCAATCACTGCACCGATCTCATCTCGCTTTGTGTCGGCCAGGACGTCTGGCACGTGGAAAAGTGTGTACGAGTGAGTCGCCGAGCGGCTGTGTGATAGCGCCTCGTACACCGCCAACACGTTGATGTTGTCGACTGTTTTCACCTCGAAAGTGACCACCTCAAATCGTGCTGGCACGAGTTCGAACCGTCGAAATCCCACAACGACCAGGTCTGGGCGACTCCAGCGCCCGCCAGTCAATCGACCTCCCCCAAACGCTGTGTCCTCGTGCGCGAGCGCCGAGAGGCCGCGGTAGTCGCTCCACTCCGCTCCCAGCGTCTGCAGCAGCGGCTTGTAGAGGCTCGACTCCGTGACCGGTGCCGGGATCGATACCGTCTTGCTTGATGGGTCAGATTGAGATGGCGCAAAAGCCCGGCGCAGCGTTCCCCCGCGGCCAACGCCGCGAATCACCAGGTGCTTGTCCAGCAGACCCTGGCGGGCCCTCCCGTAGCGAGGGCGACTCCATCCGATGCGCGAACGCAGCGACCCGTTCCCAGCCGCGCAGCCATCATCGGGTACCTCGCAGAACAGCTGATATT